>DEQO01000021.1 GCA_002360495.1 Flavobacteriales bacterium UBA3364 | reverse complement strand
GCTTGCGGACGCGCATCGCTTCACCGCCCTGATCCACCAGTTCGCATGCGCATCGTAGGCGGCCGCTTCAAGGGGCGCAAGCTGCATCCCCCCAAGGAGAGCCTGGCACGGCCCACCACCGACTTCGCCAAGGAAGGGCTGTTCAATGTCCTGCAGCATAGTGTTGCGCTTGAAGGGGTCCGCGTTCTGGACCTGTTCGCCGGCACCGGGAACATCTCCCTTGAGTTCCTCTCACGTGGCGCAGCGGAAGTGATCTCGGTGGACCAGGACCGTAAGTTGTTCGACTTCATGCAGCGCACTTCGCGAGAGTTGAACGAGACAGGCTGGCGGATGGTGAAGAGCGATGTGTTCTCGTTCCTGAACAACCACCGGGGCAAGTACGATATCGTGTTCGCCGACCCACCGTTCCATATGGACGGACTTGAACGTGTGCCTGCATTGGTCCTGCAGACCGGACTACTGGTCCCTGACGGCCTCCTGATCGTGGAGCACCAGGAAAAGGTCGATCTTTCCAAGGTACCCGGATACCTGCGCACACGGTCCTATGGGTCGATCGAGTTCAGTTTCTTCGGTCCTGTGCCGACTTCTTCGTCCGGTGGGCAGAACGGACCGTCGGCGTCCACAACAGCAGCAGCAACGCCATGAGCAGACCCATCGCCGTATTCCCCGGGACATTCGACCCGATCACCTTAGGCCACCTGAGCATCGTGGAACGCGCATTACCGCTGTTCGAGCGCGTCGTGATCGGCATGGGGGTGAACAACATGAAGAAGACGATGTTCGACGCGGAACAACGCATTTCGTGGATCAAAGCTGCGACCAGGAAGCACCGGAACGTTGAGGTGATCCCCTTTGAAGGCCTCACCGTGGATCTGTGCAAACGGGTCGGTGCGGCGTTCATCATCCGTGGACTTCGGAACAGCACCGACCATGGCTACGAGCGTAGCATCGCGCTGGTGAACCGGCAACTCGCCGCCGTGGAAACGATCTTCCTGCCTTCCGCCCCGGAACACGCGCATATCAGCAGCACCATCGTACGGGAGCTCCTTTCCAATAAGGCCGACGTTTCAGCGTTCGTTCCCATGGACCTCAGTGTTCACGGTAGATGAAAATGTTGACCACCGTCCTGGCGTTGCTCGCATCCGCGATGATGCAGGCCGGCTCTTTCACGATCTATGTCACGGCGCGGGGGTTCCCGGAAGATATCGTTTCGCTCTACCGCTATGACGACCCGTTCACCATGCGTACGGTCCTGGTCGCACGGAATATCCTCGACACCGGCGGCAAGGCCACACTGGCCGGTGAGGTCGAAGGCACTGTGGAGATGCAATTGCGCATCGGCAACCGGATCGCCGATCTGTTCATTCGGGATGGCCAGGTCCTGAACGTGGAGACGAACATCCTCAACACACCCAACAGCTTGAACGGGACGACGCGGATGGGCCTCGACTTCACAGGGATCGATCCGCTGGACGTGAATGCGTTGACCACCGATGTGAACGAGCGCATCGATGCCTTCATCGCGGCGGACCTTGCCACCGACCAAGCCGCTGGCATGCAGGCGGTGGATATCCAGCGCAAAGAAGGTATCGAGCGTCCGGATAGCAGCGCACGACCGCCCACACTGTTCGTGACGCCGGTGCTTTCGGAAGCGAAACTGGACACCTTCGAGTTGAAGCTCCGACGCTTCTACGCCGATGTGGAAGACCACTGGTTCGGGCACTATCTGGACAATAGCATCGCTGGACTACGGTTCGGGCCCCAGGTGAACGAACGGAAGGTCTTCGATACCTATTTGAAAGGTAAAGCAGTGGTCTACGATGATCCCGAATACGTGCGGCTCTTGCGGAACCTCTTCGCCAACGGACTAGAACAAGTGGGCCGCTACCATGGCGACACGCTCCGGATGCTCTCGGAAGAGGGGAACGCCGAAGGACTTTGCAGACTTTTCCAGCGCAACGACTTTTTGCGCGATGACGATCGCCTGGCCGAATTGGTGATGATGGACCAACTCTATCGCAATCATGCTTCACGCTACGTCGCGCCCCAACATGCGGAGGGTATCCTAAGGAACCTCTCCACCGGATCCCGCTTCAACGAACACCGGAGAATAGCAGCGAACATGCTTTGGGACCTGACCGCTATGCGCGTCGGCAGCGAACTACCCGATGTTCGACTGGAAGACGAGCATGGCGGACCCGTGGAATTGAAGGACCTGATGACCGGCCCGGTCTGTATCATGGTAACGGCCGGTTGGTGTACGTACTGCGCACCGGAGATGGCCGGTCTTGTCCAACTCGCCACCGAATACCCACGCGCGGTAAAGACCATCGTGATCGGTCTGGACCGGAGCTTGGAGGAGTTCAATGCGGCCCGGAAGCTCGCGCCGAAGAACGATCTTATCTGGTTGCACGCCGTGGCTGAACAAGACCTGCGCGAGCAATGGCGCTTGCGCACTCTACCCGTGTTCTACCTCCTGAACAATGACATCCTTGCCCGATCACCCGCGCCACCTGTGAGCCAGGGTCTGGGAGCGCTCTTCAAACAGGCTGAGGTGAACGCGGAGAAGAACGACAGGATCAAGGTTTGGGACGAATAGCGCGTGGCATCGGATGCAACGTGGAAATGTGACCCCTCGTTCACGCCATCATCGACCTCCAAGCAGCCAGGACCGGAAGCAATGATGGGTAGGTATCGCTTTCCATCATACGTATCCCCCTTTCATCCAGCCAGCGGACCTCCTCGATGTCCTCATCGAATTGTGGCGTCAACCTCTCTTTGGATGAGGCATGCATCAGGAACCAATCGGTGCGTTTGAGGTAGTGCTTTTGCTTGCGTTCGTAAGTATGCCATGTGCTTGTCACGGGTTTGATCAGGACGACCTGCTCCAAGCCGCACTCCTCCTCCACCTCGCGTACCGCAGCATCCTCGATCGCCTCCCGCTTCTCCACCTTGCCCTTGGGAAGATCCCATTTCCCGAGCCGCTTGATCGCCAATAAACGACCGAGTTCATCGACCACCACGCCCCCGGCAGCGGCAACGAATTCATGGTCCGCGCGAAAAGCCTGCCAAGCATCGAAGCCGGCCGGGACCCGCAGCTGGAAACCGTTGTGCGCTCCTTCCTTCCGCAGTTGCCCGACAACTTTGCGCAGCGCGCTCTTGTCGCGCACCTCGATCACAGGAAGATCGTTCCTCACCTCATCGTCATGGAAGCGCAAAGGCTTGCCTCCGATGTAAACTTCATACTTTCGTTCCATGGCTTCCCAACTCGATCCCGCGCTCAAAGTTGCGGAGTTCCTTCTCCAGATCAAGGCCGTGAAGCTAAGTCCGAAGAAACCCTTCACATGGGCCTCGGGCTGGCGCTCACCGATCTATTGTGACAACCGCAAGACGCTTTCGTATCCGGCTGTGCGCACGTTCATCCGGCAGCAGTTCGTACACATCGTGAACAGCGAGTTCGGCCGACCCGATATGATCGCCGGTGTGGCCACGGGAGGCATCGCACATGGGGCGCTTGTGGCACACGACATGGGCCTGCCCTTCATCTACGTGCGTAGCGGCAACAAGGAGCATGGTCTGAAGAACCAGGTGGAAGGCGACATCACCGTCGGCCGCAATGTGGTCGTGGTGGAAGATCTCGTGAGCACGGGTGGAAGCAGTTTGAACGCCGTGCAGGCCTTGCGTGATGCCGGTCTGGAAGTGAAGGGCATGGTCTCCATCTTCACCTACGGGTTCGACGAAGCCAACAAGGCCTTCGCGAGCGCCAAGGTGAAATTGCACGCATTGACGAACTACAGCGTCCTTATCGACCAAGCGCTGCGCGACGAGTACATCACCGAGAAGGACCTTGCTCCGTTGAACGAATGGCGCAAGGACCCCGCGACCTGGAACCGTCCGTTGACGGAGACCAGCACGAATTGAACAGCGATCACCTCCGAACATGACGATCATCGATAGCAAGCGGGTGGTGATCCCGAAACCCGCTGCGGAGTTGTATGCCTTCGTGAAGGACATGAACAACTTCGAGCAGTTGCTGCCGCGGGAACGGATCAGTGAATGGAAGAGCGACGGTACCTCCTGCTCCTTCAAGGTCCAAGGCGCGGCGACCATCGGCCTTCAACTTGATGGAGGAACACCTCCGGGCCATTTGCGGTTGAAGGCCACGGACCGCAGCCCGTTCCCGTTCACACTGGATGTCCATTTCGAGGAGAAGGAGGGCGTGACGAGCGCCTGGCAACATTTCGAGGCGGACATCAATCCGTTCATCAAGATGATGGTGGAGAAGCCGCTGAAGAACTTGTTCGACCATATCGCCGATCGGATGCTGGCGATACACGGGTAGCGTACGCCGAGCTATCGATCGCTTCGACCTTCGCTCGCCATCTTTGCGCCCATGGCCGGCCGACGTTCCTCCAAAGCCTTTGATGATGCTCCGCGTCCCAAGCTGGACAAGGCCACGCTGAAGAAAGCGGTCCGTATCTTCCGGTACCTGCGCCCGCACCGGCTGTCCATGGTGCTGGGCTTCCTGTTGTTGCTGATCACGACCGGTCTGGCCCTGTTGTTCCCGGGACTACTGGGGCAATTGGTGGATGCCGCCAAGGGCGATGCAAGTGCGCAACAGCAGCTTCTCGCCGACATCGACCGGGTGGCGATGACACTCTTCGCGGTCTTCCTTGGACAGGCCGTATTCGGCTACCTCCGCATCGTGATCTTCAATCGGGTGACCACCGACATGCTGAACAGCTTGCGCACGGACACCTATGAGCACCTGCTGCGCCTGCCCATGATCTATTTCGCAAAGAACCGCGTGGGCGAGCTCAACAGCAGGATCAGTGCCGACGTGAGCATGGTGCAGGAGGCGCTGACCAGCAACCTGGCCGAACTGGTGCGCCAGATACTCACCGTGGCAGCTGGTGTGATCCTGCTCGCGACCGTCAGTTGGGACCTGACACTCACCATGCTCAGTGTGATCCCGCTGGTGGCCATTGTCGCGGTATTCTTCGGACGCTTCGTTACCAAGTTGAGCAAGCAGGTGCAGGACAAGGTCGCCGAGACCAGCGTGATCGTGGACGAGACCCTGCAAGGCATCCAGAACGTGAAGGCCTTCGCGAATGAGCGGTGGGAGGCGCTGCGGTACGGGCGCGTTGTAGGCGATATCCGCCGGCTGGCGTTGAAGAGCGGCCGCTGGCAGGGGGCCTTCGTCTCCTTCATCATCCTGTGCATGTTCGGGGCCATCGTGCTGGTGATCTGGCGCGGTGTCCGGCTCATGGCCGCTGGCGAGATCAGCACCGGGGAGCTGGTCACCTTCATCATGTATTCCATCTTCATCGGCGCCAGCATCGGGGGCCTTCCAGAGGTCGTGAACCGCATGCTGAAGGCCATCGGCGCGAGTGAGCGCTTGATGGACATCCAGGAGGAAGGGACCGAACCGGTATCGCTGACAGCGCCACTACGAACCTTGCGGATAGATGGTGCCGTGCGGTTCGAGAACGTCTCGTTCCATTATTCCACCCGGGCGGATATTCCGGTGCTGCGGAATGTCGACTTAAGTGTTCGGCCCGGAGAGCGTGTGGCGCTTGTTGGTCCCAGTGGCGCTGGAAAGAGCACCATCGCCTCACTCGCCTTGCGTTTCTATGACCCGGTGACCGGTCGCGTATCGATCGATGGCAAGGACGCTCGCGACTACGACCTCACCGCGCTGCGCTATCGTATAGCCATCGTGCCGCAAGAGGTGCTGCTCTTCGGTGGGAGTATCCGCGAGAACATCGCCTATGGCAAGCCTGATGCGAGCGCTGCCGAGATCGAGGAGGCGGCACGCAAGGCGAACGCGCACGACTTCATCGCTTCATTCCCTCAAGGGTACGACACGGTGGTAGGTGAACGCGGGATCCAATTGAGCGGTGGGCAGCGCCAACGTATCGCCATCGCACGGGCAGTGTTGAAAGATCCCGCCATCCTGATCCTGGACGAAGCAACCAGTGCGCTGGACAGTGAGAGCGAACGGCTTGTACAAGACGCCCTGGACCATCTGATGCAAGGCCGCACAAGTATCGTTATCGCGCACCGGCTGAGCACGGTCCGGAATGCCGATAGGATACTTGTGCTGGACAAAGGCGTCGTGATGGAAAGTGGCACCCACGACGATCTGATCGCCGATACGAACGGGCTGTACCATTCACTGAGCAGGTTGCAGTTGCAGAACGCATGATCTTCTTACAACCATGGTGCGCTGGGCTGCTGTGGTGTGGTGCGCTGTTCGTGAACGCACAGGCGCCCTACACGGTCGGCCACTATCTCCGCGATCGCAAGATCATGGACCGCGTGGACTCCGCATTCACAGCGAGAAATTCGGAGTTGGCATTACAACTGCATAGAACCCTTCAAAGCCGGTCGCCCGGAGACCTCTACCGGCGTGCTCAACTCGAGTGGGAAGCTGGGGAGCCGTACCTGGCAGATCTGCGATCCGCTTTTGCGGCCGGTTATTCCTTCACACCCGATAGCACGGTAGCTTTCCATATAGAGAACATGGTGGTGCTCCTTCACCTTCGCGATGAGTATCGCACATTGACCGATAACCCCCGGGTCAAGCGATGTGTTCGCCTGATCCAACGGGACCAGGAACTGGCCAGCGGATCCTTTACGGATACCCTTGCCCACCGCTCAACAGTGGATACGCTGGACGCATTGATCGCGGAAGGCGGATGGCCCAGCAGCTATCCAATTGGTGGTACTGGAGTGTCCATCGTACTCGCGCATCAACACTGGGACAAGGCCAATGACTTCCTGCCGTACCAACAGCTCATCGAACAGGAGTGTTTGGCGCAACGCGAAGACTGGATGGTCGCGTTGTCCACGTTGCAGCAACGCATCCGATGGACCGCGCGAAATAAGACCGATACCATCACCTTTTCGGACCTGGCACTTCCCGATGAGGACCCAGCCCTACCCATGGTGGCTGCCATTAGTGAACGGTTGGCCGTGAACGGGAGCAAGCACCTATGGATCCATGCGGTGGATAATGCAACTGCATCGACCATAGCCGACCGAATCATACGCGAACAGCCCGTGGATCGAACTCCTGCGGACGTATTGGAGTACTTGAAGGCTCGAGATTTTGACCATCCCGCACCCATCAGTTCGGATCGTATCACCTTCGTGATAGATCCTGCTTTACCGCAGGACCGGTTCCTGTACCGGATGGACTGAACTCACATCCGCACCTCCACCACATTCTTCGGACGCAGTATCCGGGGAAAATGGCCGGTAGACCTCTTCATGGGTCAACAACCCAATTCGTTCTTCCATCCCGGAGCCGATCAAGCGGGAACCCCTTCTCACCGAAACTTGTTGGATCGCGCTATTCCACTACTAAGGAACGCCGCAGGTGCATTCCCTGTCCGGATATGGAGACTTGGTAGATGCCCGTCGCCGACCCAGATAGATCAATGGTGGTGCGCTCCTGGACCATGTGTAACTGAAGAATGCGCTGTCCCAGGGTGTTGGTGACATATACATCACAGGGTAGAAGTGCTGGATCGATCTGAACAATGGCCGAACCCGTTGTCGGGTTGGGGAACAGACGGACGTTGCCGATCGTGGCATTCGCATCCAGGCCAACAGTGCAAGGCGCGCCGAAGACCACGTCAAGGAACGTCAGGCGGTCCTGCAGCCATAGTCCTGCGTAGTCCAAGTGGTCCGTATCGTGAACGAAATCCGGCCAGGCAAGCGCCTCGCGGTCATAAACACCGTTGGCGGCCAATCGATCATGAGCCTCATTGAACCGATGCATGATCGGGTCATAGGCCAGCAGATCTTCGCGTAACTCCTGCCAGCGTGCACGTAAGCGTGACCGAAATCCATCCGTAGTGCAATCGTCCATCAACCGAGCGTACAAGCCGTTGGTCAGGACATCATCCGTGACCGGTTGCCTTGTGCCGTCCCAGATCACACCGAACCCGTTGTCAAGGTCCCACGGGATGTAGAAGTAGGGCTCGCCTTGGTCGTAGCGGGCAATGAAGATGTTCTTGCCCGCATTGTCCGCAAGACGCAACAGGTTCAGGAAGAGGAAATAATCCACCGCCGTTCCCATGTGGAACTGCTCCGGGTAATTGGGAACGAAATCCTCGTCGGAGGCATTTATCACGAAGTCGACGAAGCCATGGAGCCTCGACCAATCCACCAACTCTTCCGGGTGTTCATACTCGAAGCCCGACCATAGGATGCTGTTATTGTCATAGGGCGGCATCGATGTGAAGGTGGATGCACCCCAGCCCACACCGCGGTATAGCTCACCACGGATGCCGCCGTCGAACTGCTCCAATTTCAACTGCTTCCGGTCCACGCGTTCGCCGAAGGCATAGATCCCTTGGTACCGGTCATTGAGGAACAGTTCCACATGTTCCATGCTGATCCCGCTCTTCGCCTCCGGTTCCAGAGCAGCATAATAGGGTTGATGGATGTCCGTCCAAAGCCTGTTGTTCAACGGGCTGGTGATGCGCAACGGCTCATTGTAAAGACTCTGGAGGTTCCAGTCATCATCGTTCCGCATACCGAGCAACGCACGGTCCACCGTGCCTTCCCCAGACGGATCCTCCCAAAATTCGATGAGGAAGGATTTCTTTGGGAGAGATTGCGCAAAGCCGCCCCGGATCTCTATTCCGATGTCGCAAGGTGGAACGGGGAGATCCTGTGCGAACAGTTCGAAGCGTGCAGGCACCTTGGGATCGTCCACAATGGTGTGGGGTGTATTGATCCGGGCGATGGGTAGTGCGGTAAAGTACAGGACCAGGTGATCGCCCTCGTCATCGACGATCGGGTAGCCGACCCCTGTGCTCAATTCGTCGACGGTCGGCTCGAACCGATAGATCAGGTCAAGTTCCACGGCCACCTTCGTCCCCGGCCAAAGAGCATTCAACTCGGCCACATCCAGACCGACGACGATCAGTTCCAGTTCGCTATCGATACCGAACGCACCCTGGGCCACACGCACGGTATCATTGGCAGTGGCAACGGACATGACCAGCCCAATGTGCAAAGCAAGAACAAGTACGGCTCCTTGCAGAGTCATCACCTTGGGGGTCGGTGGATGGTGGAATGGTACATCCCTCCCAAGATACCTGAAATGCCCCGAAACTATTCGGCGGACGGCGGTGCAATGACACGATCCACCGCCACCCGAACTACAACGCCACTTCGACGACCTTCTTCGTCCTGAAGAACTCTTGGCTGAAGAACTCGTTCAGCTCATGCACCCGTACCTGTTGGTGGACGGGCAGGATCTCATCAGCGAGTTCGCCGCCTTTCAAGTAGAACATACGTCCCTGCCCTTTGGTGACCAGGTGCTTGGTGGCCTTGATGAACTCCGGTAACGTGGTCACGGCACGGCTAACGATCACATCATAGCGGCCCTTGTGGTCTTCAGATCGCACTTGCTCAGCGGTGCAGTTCGCAATACCCAGACCTTCCACAACGCCTTTCACCGCATTGATCTTCTTACCGATCCCATCGATGCCATGGAAGGTGCATTGCGGGAACAGGATAGCCAGGGGGACAAGTGGAAAACCGCCCCCGGTACCGACATCGATGATCTGCGTGCCCGTCTTGAACTGCATCACCTTGGCAATGCCCAACGAGTGGAGGATGTGCCGCTCGTACAGATGTTCGAAGTCCTTGCGCGAGACCAGGTTCACACGCTCGTTCCAGTGAGCATAAAGCCCCCCGAGCTTTGCGAAGTGGACGCGTTGAGCAGAAGTGAGTTCGGGAAAGTACCGGCTGATCAGTTCAACGCCTGCCATGATCGACGGACACTGCTCAGATCGTATCCTTCCGGCTCTCCATCAGGTTCAGGAGGAATTCACGCGCGCGGAACAGCTGCGCCTTCACCGTGCCCAGCGGCAAGTCGAGTTCCTCGGCGATCTCCTCATAGCTGTATTCCTTATAGTAGCGCAGCTCCACGAGGGTACGGTAGCGCGGCTTCAGCTTTTCGACCACCTCACGCATGATCTCGTTCTTCTGCTCCTTCATGGCGATCTCGGCGGGATCGAGGCCATGGCCCTTCAGCTCGATCGTCATCTCGTCCCCATCGTCCATGCCGATCGGGTTGTCGATGGAGAAGGTCTTCTTCTTCTGTTTCCGGATCCAGTCGATGCAGTTGTTCGATGCGATCTTGAACAGCCATGTGCTGAACGCGTAGTTCGGCGTGTACTGCTTCAGGCGGTGGAACGCCTTGCCGAAGGCCTCGATCGTCAGGTCCTCCGCGTCGTCCTTGTTGTTGATCATCTTCAACAACATGAAGTAGATGGAATCGCGGTAGCGGCCCATCAGCTCGGCGTAGGCCTTCTGATCGCCTTTCTCCACGGCGCGGCGTACGAGGATGTAGTCGTATCGCGCTTTCTCGCTGAGGTTCTCGTTCACTTCCATCGCTTGGGCTTGACCAGTATCGTGCTTGCGTACAGCAGGGGATCCAAAAGTAGGAACAACCATTCCAGGGGAATTGAGAGCCAGACCAGCATGCCTGCGTGCAGGCGGCGCATGGCGGCCACGGTGATCGGTAAGAACACGGCGAGTTCAACTGCAAGACCGACGACGAATCCACGCCATTGGCCACGGATCATGAACCATAACAGCAACGCCCAGAACACCGTACGCGCCAATGGGAGCAACATCAACAGGACCTGATGGCCGAAGCGATAGTGGGCAGCGGTGGTGTAGTGCCTCCTCTTTCGGCGCAGCCATGTGGCCAGATCGCGTGTGGGCCGTGTGGTCATGAATGCACGGGGGTCGGCCACGACGCCGGTGTTCCGGGCACGTGCCACTTCGTTGATGAACAGATCATCATCCCCGCTCATCAAATGACCATGGCGCTGCGGACCCTTCGCATTGAAGAACAGCTCTCCGGTGTAGCCCAGGTTGCGCCCCACGCCCATATAGGGGAAACCGCCCATGGCAAAGGCCATGTACTGCATCGCCTTCATCGTCCCGTCGTAACGTTCCAGGACATTCGCCATGCCGGGCTGGTAAGCGTACGGGCTGTGACCGATCACGATCTGTTTGCCCTTCGCGAAACCTGCGCTCATACTACTGATCCAATCCCGACCAGCGGGGAGGCAATCCGCATCCGTCAACAGCACGTGCGGGTATTTCGCTGCGCGCACTCCAACGCCCAGCGCCAGCTTCTTACCGTAGTTGAACTTCTCATCCGCCTGGATGTTCACCGGCCGAAGACGCGGGTAGTTCGGTTTCATCCATTGCAGCACCTCCCAGGTATCATCCTCTGAACGGTCGTTCACCACGACGACCTCGAACTCCTTGTGGTCCTGTTGCATCAGTAACGGGATGATCCCTTCCAACGTCCGGGCCTCGCTGCGGGCACAGATCACCACGCTCACGGGCAGGTCGCGGTCGGGCTGAACGGTCGGCTTCGCAAAGGCCAGCCGCGCGAACAAGAACACGTGGAAGAACAGCAGCACGACCAGCGCGCCGGCCATCAAGGAGAACTCAACTGACCACATCGTGAACATCCGCGCAGGGCAGGCGCGGTCCGAGGGCGAAGCTACCCGGCCACTCCCGGTGCCTTCCTGAGGTCCGGGGGCAGTTATGAACACCATCGGCGTGGATGGGGCGGAACCCGCGTCCGGTCTACCTTTGGCGCCTTCTCCACCATGACTTTCGACCTTCTGGCAAATGACCCCGGATCCAACGCCCGGGCCGGCTTGCTCCATACCGACCACGGCGATATCCCCACACCGGTCTTCATGCCCGTTGGCACATTGGGTGCCACAAAGGCTGTGCATCCCCGTGAACTACGCAACGACCTGCACGCGTCGATCATGCTCAGTAACACCTATCACCTCTACCTGAGGCCGGGGGTGGAGGTCCTGGAGCACGCCGGTGGATTGCACAAATTCAACGGATGGGACCGGCCGATCCTGACGGACAGCGGTGGTTTCCAGGTCCATTCGCTCAGCGACATACGCAAGATCACGGAAGAAGGTGTGCGGTTCAGCAGCCACATCGATGGAAGCAAGCATCTGTTCACACCGGAAAGCGTGATGGATACGCAGCGCAGTATCGGCGCGGACATCATGATGGCTTTCGATGAATGCACGCCGTGGCCCTGCGAGCTGGCCTATGCGGAGAAGAGCATGCACATGACGCATCGCTGGCTTGACCGCTGCATCGCGCGCTTCAACGGGACGGAACCGAAGTACGGGCACGAACAAGCGCTGTTCCCGATCGTGCAAGGCAGCACATTCCCGGAACTCAGGAAGCGTTCTTCGGAATATGTGGCCACCAAGGGGATGTACGGCAACGCCATCGGTGGCCTCAGCGTAGGCGAACCCGAAGAGGAGATGTACGCCATGGCGGAACTCTGCTGTGATATCCTCCCAAAGGACCGGCCACGCTACCTTATGGGCGTGGGTACTCCTTGGAACCTCCTGGAGAACATGGCCCGGGGTGTCGATATGTTCGATTGCGTGATGCCGACCCGGAACGGCCGAAACGGCATGCTGTTCACCCGACAAGGGGTGCTGAACATCAAGAACAAGCAATGGGCGGATGACCACGGTCCGCTCGACCCTGATGGTACCTGCTGGGTGGACACCGGGTATTCCAAGTCCTTCGTGCGCCACCTGTTCCAAAGCGGCGAGATGCTGGGCCAGCAGATCGCCAGCCTGCACAACCTCGGCTTCTACATTGCGTTGATGAAGGAGGCGCGGGAAAAGATCATGGATGGAACGTATTCGTCCTGGAAGAACGCGTTACTGCCCAAGTTGAAAGTAAGGATGTGAGGCCGTGCTGAAGACCCTCGACCGCTATATCATCCGCCAGTTCCTCGGGACGTTCTTCTTCATCCTGGTCACCATCATGCTCATCGCCGTGGTGTTCGACATCAGCGAGAAGACCCAGGATTTCGCACGGATGACGGCCTCGGTCCAGCAGATCGTGTTCAACTTCTACCTCAACTTCATCATCTATTACAGCAACCTGTTCAGCGGGCTGTTGATCTTCCTCGCGGTGCTGCTTTTCACCAGTCGGATCGCGCACCGGACGGAGATCATCGCAATGCTCAGCAGCGGCGTGAGTTTTCCCCGCATCATGTGGCCTTACTTCCTGGCAGCGACGATGCTCACCGCCCTATCCCTGGTGATCAATCATCGCGTGTTGCCTGCAGCGAACAAGATCCGACTTGCGTTCGAGGAGGAACACATCCGGGCCACCTACTTCGTGGACGACAAACACATGCACCGCGAGATCGCGCCGGGCACCATCGCCTACTTCGAATCCTTCAACGTCCAGGAGAAGATGGGCTTCCGGTTCAGCCTTGAACATTGGGAGAACGACGCGCTCACCCGCAAACTGACCAGCGATCGCGCGCAATACGACAGCCTCAACGGCAGGTGGCGCATCAGCGACTATGTCCTGCGCACCATGGACGGCAACACGGAGCGCATACAGCGCGGGCAGATGCTCGACACCGTGATCAACTTGAAACCCTCTGACATGGGCCAGCGCTGGGAGACCGCCATGGCCATGAGCTGGACGGAACTGAACGACCATATCGCTTCCAAGCGTGCACAAGGGGATGGATCGCTGATGCCCTATCTCATCGAAAAGCACCAACGCACCTCATATCCGTTCGCCACTTATGTGTTCACGTTGATCGGTGTGGGTATCGCCAGCCGGAAAGTACGCGGAGGGACCGGGCTGCACCTCGCCCTGGGTGTCCTGTTGAGCCTGCTGTATGTCTTCGCCATGAAACTCACGACCGTCGCTGCCACCAATGCAGGGCTCGACCCTTTGTTGGCCGTTTGGATCCCCAATGTGGTCTTCGCCATCGTGGGGATCATCATCTACCGGCGGGCGCCCAAGTGACCCTTGCTTTCCAAGAATAAGGACCATCGTTATATCCCGATGGTTCTTATCATCGTATTATTGCGATCTATTAGGAGATCATGGGCGTCACCAAGACACAACTCTTCACCGATCGCCAGAACCAGCTCGCCCATTGGGCCAAGGTGCTGGGCCATCCGGCGCGCATAGCCATCCTCCAGGTGATGCTGAAGCAGAACACGTGTATCTGCGGAAGTTTGGTGGAGGAACTCGGCCTTGCGCAAGCCACCATCAGCCAGCACCTGCGTGAATTGAAGGATGCCGGCCTGATAACCGGGACCGTTGAGGGGACCAGTGTCTGTTACTGCATCGAACCGAAGACCTGGGCCAAGGCGCAGGCCGCATTCATCATCCTTTTCAACACATACAAACCCATCGGAAGGGACTGCTGCTGACCATGGGCGGCAAGTCCGCGCTCCGACGAAAAACCACCAACATGACGAACCCGACCGAAACCAAGGACATGGTCCGGCAGAAATACGCCGAGATCGCACAACAGGACAGATCAACCAATTCGAGCGCTTGCTGCGGCTCAGGTGGATGTAGCACCGAGGTCTACAACATCATGACGGATGACTACTCGGGCATGAAAGGCTATGACCCCGATGCGGACCTCGGCCTCGGCTGCGGCCTGCCCACACAGTTCGCCGGCATCAAACCCGGCGACACGGTGCTCGACCTCGGTTCGGGCGCTGGCAACGACTGCTTCGTGGCCAGAGCGGAGACCGGTGAGGACGGTCGTGTGATCGGCGTGGACTTCACTCCCGAGATGATAGCCAAGGCGAAGACGAACGCGACCAAGCTGGGGTACCAGAACGTGGAGTTCCGGCAAGGCGATATCGAAGCGCTACCCTTGACCAGCAACATCGTGGACGTTGTGGTGAGCAATTGCGTGCTGAACCTGGTACCGGACAAGCGCAAAGCCCTCAGCGAAGTTCTTCGCGTACTGAAACCCGGAGGACATTTCAGCATCAGCGATGTCGTATTGCGCGGTGAGATCCCCGATCGGTTGCGGGAAAGCGCCGAGATGTACGCGGGCTGTGTAAGTGGCGCCATGCAAGAGAACGAATACCTCGGCATCATCCATGACCTCGGCTTCGAACAGGTGACGGTACAGAAGCGCAAAGCGATCATCATTCCCGAGGATATCCTATCGAAGTACATCAACGAGGAAGAGATCCGTGCTTACAAGGCAAGCCATGCGGGTACGTTCAGCATCACCGTCTCAGCCAGGAAGCCTGGTCCAAAGGCCGCGCCGGCGAAGGAGAATGGAAGGGCCACGGCCTGTTGCGCACCGAACGCCGAAGGCACCGAAAAGGTGGAACTCGCCACGGGGGAGACGTGCGGTTGTGGGGTCGGTAGCACCTGTTGCTGATCATGTGGTCCTTCGTCCGCCAACACCGCAAGCCGATCGTGATAACATCCGCTGTTATCGTGCTGCAAGTACTCTTCGGCTTCGACCCCAAGTTCTGTGCGATCAACATCATCTGGTTGCTTGTATAAGCGCCACCAAGAACCCCGAACGATGACCATCACACCAGCACCCTTCGACGCCAAGCGGCATTGGGAGAGCATCTATGAGCGCAAAGGTCCACAAGAGGTGAGCTGGTACCAGGCCATACCGGGGGTGTCGCTCTCGCTCTTGGAGGAATACCAGGTGCCGAAGCAGGCGAGCCTCATCGATGTGGGCGGTGGCGACAGCCTTCTGGTGGACCACTTGTTGGGCCGGGGCTACGGCAACATCACCGTCCTGGACATCAGTGGAGGCGCGTTACGGAAAGCCCGGAAGCGCCTCGGCGCGCGGGCCCAGGAGGTGCGGTGGATAGAGGACGACGCCACCTCCTTCGTCACGGACGCTCTTTTCGATGTATGGCACGATCGCGCCGTCTTCCACTTCCTCACCACGGACGATGCCGTGACAAGCTACCTTTTGCGTGTAGCGGAGTACCTACGGCCCGGCGGGCTGCTCATCCTCGGCACTTTCAGCGAGAACGGTCCTGAGCAATGCAGCGGCATCGCCGTGAAGCGTTACAGCGAAGCGGAGATGGTGGCGCGCCTCCAACGCATCTGTTCCCGCATCAAATGCTTCACCACGGACCATGTCACGCCCTTCAACACCGTACAGAACTTCCTCTTCTGCGCCTTCCGCAAGAACCCATGAAGATCCTCGTCCTCTGCACCGGCAACAGTTGCCGCAGCCAGATGGCCCACGGCTACCTGCGATCGTTGCTTGGCCACGACGTCGAAGTATTCAGCGCGGGCATCGAGACCCACGGCGTCGACCACCGTGCCATCGCGGTGATGGAAGAGGACGGCATCGACATCAGCCATCACACCTCAAACAATGTGGATGAGTACCGTCAGATCATCTTCGACCATGTGATCACGGTGTGCGACAATGCGAGAGAGGCCTGCCCATTCTTCCCTGCCCAAGCGATGCAACACCACCACGACTTCCCGGACCCGGCCAAGGCGAAGGGATCCGAAGCCGAGGTGATGAGCGCTTTCCGCAACACGCGCGACGAGATCAAGGTCTACTGCCGGCAATTCGCGGCACAGCGCGCATGAACCGACTCGCCGACCGCCTCCTCGAGCATGTGCTCTCCTTTTCGCTGAAGGATGTGTCCCTACCAAAAGGCGTTGGCGTTCTCGACCCGTTCAATGGGGAGAACGCTGACGAAGTGCGACGGATCGTCACCCGGTTCCATCACATGTACTTCGACGACCACAACGAGCGCGTGTTGATGCTCGGCATCAACCCGGGCAGGTTGGGTGCAGGCAGCACCGGACTATCCTTTACGGATACCAAGCGCTGCGAAAACGACTTGGGCATTCCTGTCCATGGCCTGCGCACGCACGAACCCAGCAGCGACTTCTTCTACAGGATGATCCGCGCTGCAGGTGGACCCGGGAAGTTCTATCGCAACGTTTATGTGCATGCCATTTGCCCCTTGGGTTTCGTGAAGCAGGGTCCGCAAGGCAAGGACATCAACCTGAACTACTACGACGATAACGCCCTGGAGAAAGCCGTGACGCCGTTCGTTGAGAACTGGTTGGGAACGCTCGTGGCCTGCGGCATGCGGACCGATGTGGTCTTCTGCATCGGCACCGGGAAGAACGCGGCGTACTTCACCAAGTTGAACGAGCGGCTAGGACTGTTCGATCGGATCGTGGCGCTCGAGCATCCGAGGTTCGTAATGCAATACAAAGCGAAGCAGGTGGATGCGTACGTGACCAAGTATATCGCTGCCCTTTCCGAGATCCGGTAAAGTCGGGGTGGACCCTAACCATTCTTCACCCGCATGAAGAACGTGTGGTGCAGGCTGGTATTCTCGTACGGGTAATTGGTCCCTATGACGACCAGTTGACCACCGTCGTTGAACAGGGCGATCCCGCGCATTCCCTGGCCAGGAATAAGGGTCCGGTAGTCCGTTACCGTGTTGTCCTCCGGGGAGATGAACATCAATCCAAGATCGCTTTCGCGATCGCCCGGGAAATACGGCTGGATCACACCAGCTTCGTAGGCGCTGGTGAGCAGGGCCAATTTGCCGTTCCAGAATGCACCGGCATAACATTGGAACGGCGCGTTCCCATAGCCCGGAGGAAATTGATATTGCTGGTACAACGCGCTTTCACAGGCGCCTTGTTGGATCTGCGGGAAAAAGCCGCTGAGTACCTGCCCCCAATCGACCCTATTGCCGCCAAAGGCGTAGGTACCATCCACATCCTGAAGGAACACGTAGGGACGAAACACAAATGGGAAGCTGGGCCGATCAACTTCCTCTTCGATGATCGCCGTAGGCGTGAACGCCAGTTTACGTAAGGTATTGAAGAGGTAATAGTCCGATTGGAGCAGAAGCACCTTGTCGGGTTCCGTCGTACTTGGCTGTATCGACCACATGAAACTTCCTTGTGTATCGTAAGGCCCCGTGAACGAGATAGCCCTTTCGGTGCTGGGCGGGCCGGACAATGGAAACCGATAGAGCTTCAAAACATGAGTGCCAGGACCGCTGTATAGGCCCATGTTCAGCGCAACCACCAGATCACCATTGGGCGTGCTAACCCCGATAGCCCTTTCCTTGTAGGTAGGATACAGGAATGACTCGTGCTCGGTTATCCCAATTGAGCCCAGCGGGCGCTCAATTATCTCCGCCACTTGCTCACCGTTGGTGTTCACTTGATGAATGACCAGATCGGTAGGATAACCAGTATCCGTGACCTCAATGCCGAAGCCGATCACTGCGTACCGGTCAGGACCCATCGGTACGATGTCAGTAATATAGAACTCCTTGTCAAGATCGGTGCTATACGCCGCCCTGATGGGTGCGTAATCGATCCTTTGAAGTAGCTCGCCATCCGCGCTCATGAGTTGCGCGAAGTCGAGGCGGCGGTACGTCGGGTCATCGACGCACTGCAACAGGTATCCACCTTGGGGCAACCGCTTCACATGAACGGTGTAAATGGGGTGGGCCTTGACGTCCGAAACCGGCATCTCCTGAACAGGCTCCTCCTTCCGGCACGATACGGACAACAGGATGATCAGCGCCATGCCGAGAGCATTCATACTCGTTCTCATGGGTGGATGCGGTTCTTGTTGTGGTAGTCCAGGACGTACTGGGCAGTAATACGCAAGACCACTGCATGCATGAACAGTGTATTGTCCACGTAGTAATAATCGGCCAGCAATTCGGCGTTGGTGTACGGTGCGCTGTCCAGGGTGAGGGTCGTGAGCGCATGATCGTAGGCCACTTCCGCCGAGAGCACTGTATGGCCCGCTTTACGAGAAACGCCGAGCGCACCTTCCAGCCAGAACTGGTCCTGCCTCCGCTCTGCAAGGCGATCCATATTGATCGATCGCAGGTAGCGCGTGTCCTGTCCATCGACGCGTTCGATCTGCGCTTCGTCGCGCAATAACCAACCGAAACCACCGTTGATCCGCGCGAAAGGAACAAAGGCCGATCGGTCCAGCCAAAAACACTTCTTCACGCCAACGGACATCGGGACCCGTGTCATATTCTCCTTGTACGTGATGGGGCCGTTCGTTGCCTCGAAACCGGTGACGCCATATCCCGCTGACGCCGTCAACGCTAGATTGGGAATGATTTCCCATTCCATCGTACCTCCGGCATCCCAACCGATCGAAGTACCATAGTCCATCTCCTCATCGCTTGCGAGTACTTTCCGGTCCGTTGTGGTCCTGATGATGGTGGAAGAGAACGAGACCGATACGCCAGCCCGCCACCGGCCGAGGTCCTTGCGCAGATCGGTGTGCAAATTCTCCCAGGCTCCGTAGAGCTCGGCCTCGCCGGTCCTACCCTTGATCAATGGATCGTACGCCTTGATCACAAAATGCCGGTCACTGCGGTACAAGCGTTCCAGATCTCGCCGCATGCGATCCAGTGAATCCTCACCTGCCTCGGCCAGGGACTTCAGGTAGAGCATGCGGCCATACACATCTCGGTCCTTGGCACAGCGATTCAGGGCCGTGTCGAGGACCTGTATACAGACCTTGCGCTCGCCGTTGTCGAAGAGGGCTTTCGCGTCGTCGTAACGTTGAATGCAATCCATCTGCGCCATTCCGGCGATGGTCGCCATGCAATAGCCGAGCAGACCGGCCATCACTCGTTCCATTGGGTATGGAAGGGCGGTGTTCATGGCTCGGGACAACGGGGGTGGATCAGTTATGCTGACCGAACAATGTAACGAATGGAAGGGGACGGTTCATCCGTGCAGGAACGGCCATCCGATCGCGATCGAACAGCAGCCCCGGCCGGGCGCGTTATAGCGGCTTGCGGAACAGGTAGCGTGTGATGAAGATGCCGCCGCCCTTCTCGCCGCTTTGCACGCCCGTGGTCACGGTGTGCAGTTCCCACCCGGTGGAGTTGAACTCATTGATCGTCTCCACGATCAGCCGATCGTTGCTGGCGACGTTCTTGAAGTTGATGCCCACCAGGCTGTAGAAGTTCAGGAGGTCCTTACCCACCTCCTGATCGCTTTGGTCACTGATGATCACACGGGAACGGCCGAGGCCACCGGGTACTACGCTCTCGATGGTGGAGAACTGTCGGTACGAGTAATCACTTGCCGCAGGCGTAGGCCGGAAGCTGTAGCCCAGGAACAAGGCCGCCACCAGGGAAGCCCCAAGCAGCATGGAACGGGTATTGATGGTCATGGTATCAGGTTTTCAGGGTGTGTCGATCCGGTACGTAACTTGCTATCGTCGACTGCAAAATAAAGACCAAACCCATGAGCCGTTCCATCGCCGCCGCCATGCTGGCCCTTTCCCTCTCCGTTGCGGATGCACAGACCATCCTCCGTATCTCGAACTTGACCGTCACCGAGAAAGAGCGAACGAAGAACGGAACGGATATCATGGTGGACCTGAAGGGGGCCGAGGGCTCGGAACGAGCGGTGATCTATGCGGACCAGGACTTCACCTTGAAAGCCTGGGTGAAGGTGAGCACCCATAATGTGAAGCGCAGCAGCATCAAGAGCAGCGCTGTCAATGCGATCTTCGAACTGGACCTTTATGTCAACGGAAAGAAGGACGGCCGCCGCGTAGAGAAGATCTTCTATGGGGAGGATGAGCGCAAGGCCCATATCAAGGAGACGTTCAACATCAAGAACGGGATCACGATGCGGATGATCACCGTCGAGTATGACGCCATGGTCGAATAGCGGGACCAGGGAAGGCTGTAAGCAGCGTCCTTCCGGCATTTGATAACAGCGGCCCCGTATTTGCGAGGATCCCGGCAACCGATACATTTGGATAGAGCCCTTCCTCTCGAACCACCACACCACCTGCCATGAACACCAGCGCTCTTGTTCCTCTCGCCTTGTTCTTTGCGCTCCTTGCCCCGAACAGCATCCTTGCCCAGGAAAAGAAGCCGCAGATGGTCATTGCGGTGGAGCCGGTAACGGCACCCAACACCCAGCCCGAGAATGTCGCGGTCGCCCAACAGCTCACTGATCTGATCACACGTGTATTGCAGCGCACAAAGCAGTTCCAGGTGGTTTCCAACGTGCATGCCGACGCCACCAAGCAGGAACGCGAGCGCCAGAAGACCAGCGACTATGCAGGAGGCAAGACCGCGGACCAGTACGTGGTCGATGGCGCGGATAAGTTGCTTATCGGGAAACTGACCAGCGTGCAGGCCAAGCAGCAGGATGAGCCGTACAAGAATCTGATCACCGGCGAAACGAAGACCGTGAACTACACTTACATACAGGTGTTATTCACATTGGAGTTGCTTGATGTAGCGCACAATACCAGTATCAGTGCCGAGAATTTCAAGGTGCCCATCAAGAGCAACAGCCCCGGAGGAGCGTATGATGAACTAATGAAGCAGTGCGGACGGAGGGTCAGTAACTGGATGGTCAAGAACCTGGACCACGACTTCCGCATCGTACAGGTAGAAACCCGGAACAAGAAAGGATATCCCAAGACCGTTCTGATCAATGGCGGTACCAACATGGATCTGCAGACCAACGAACAATTGCAGGTGGTCGAGATCCAGCGCATCGGCGAGAGTATCCGGGAAATACCGGTCTGCATGCTCAGTGTTTCTCAGGTACAGGGGGAATTCTCCGTTTGCAACGTCGTAAGCCTTTTCGGCAGCGATATCGAGAAGCTCCACCAGCGGCTGGAAGCAAAGGCCGAACTGAAGGTCTGGTTCAAAACAGAAGCGCAATGAACCCTCAGGCCTGGGTCGGCATGCTTATGGCTTGCTTGATGATCAACCAGGGCTGTTCGACCCGGAAGCCGTTGGCAGTGGCACATGACGTGTCGATGGCCGAAGCCGAGAATGGACCCGGCCTGCTGGGGATCTCCTCGACCGGTTACGGCAGCACCGAAGCCGAGGCCATACGCGATGCGGAGAAGGCCGCATTGGAACAACTGCTCTTCAGGGGCATCGCCGGAAGCCAGTGGGCCTTGCCTTTGGTGCCCGACGAGGCCGCATCGAAAAAGGACCATCCAGCCTTCTACAAGACCTTCCTTGACGAAGCCGGCTATCGCCCATACATCCTGCGTTCCACCCACGGCGCACTGAGCAAGGGACAGGGTGCCGGTCACCTCACCACCACGATGCAAGTGGACATGAACGCCTTGCGCCGCCACCTTGAGCAGAACCAGATCATCCGGCCTTTCGGCCTTTGAAACCACCACCATGCACGCACGCTACTACTCCCTGCTCGGCTTTCTGGCCTCTACCCTGCTCTTCGGGCAGGCGCCCTCCGAACCCGCGAAGTCGCCTTGTGCGGATACGAAGACCTCACGACCCTCGATCATGGTCATCCCCCGGGTGAAGGAAGGACAGGACATCCGCAAGGTGATCGATGAGGACTTCACCAGCCGCGTGGCCATTTCCAAGGTCAAGGAAGCCTTCGATCAGCGAGGCTTCACCACCGTCGACTTCGTGGCCAAGTTGAAAGCCGCGACCGCAGAGGATATCTTCTCCACGGAGGCGGTGAGCGACTACAAGACACAATTGCTCCAATACGCCAATCCCGACATCTATGTGGAGGTGGATTATTCCACGCGCCTGGCCGGTGGACTGACCACCGCCACGGTGATCCTTTCCGGATACGATTGCGCGACCGGGAATGCTCTCGGTAACAAGGATGGCTCCAAGTCCAACGAGTTGGACGATGCAGCGATCCTCGTAGGCGGTATCATGGCCAACATTGCCGACCCCTTCCTGAGCGTAATGCAGACGAAGTTCACCGAGATGATCGAGGACGGCAGACAGGTCACGGTGGTGTTCCGGTTCAAGGATGGATCCACGTGGAGCGAGACCGCGGAAGTGGAGACCAAGGAGTTCAAGGAGTTCGGCCAGGTGGTCGAGGAATGGATCGCTGAGAAGGCGGTGAAGCACAACTATGGCGCGCCGAATGCCACAGGGAACGCGATTTTCTACAGCGACGTCCGCATCCCCTTGCGTGATCCCGTGACCTGCAAGAACTACACCACCTCCATGTTCCGTCGCGACATCACCGCGATGCTGAAGTCGTGTGGCGCCACCAGCACGCCCACGGTGAACGGCGCCCAGATCATCATGCTCATCGACTGACCTCCACCATGCGAACCACCACCCTCCTCCTCTTTCTCGCCACCTTGCTCCCCAACCCATGGTGTTCGGCACAGGACACCAACGAGGAGAAGGCAGACAAGATCTCCCTGTTCGTGGGCGTCGTACCCGGCACCAACAAGGCGCTGAACGCCGATCAGCAGGAGCGGCTCCGCAACAAGATCATGCAGTGCGCGAACCGCACGGGCATCGTGAGCGTGGGCATGAGCAACTTCCTCCTCCACCCGCAATTGGACCTCAACGAAGTGACCGTTGCGGAACAGATGAAGAAGATCTACGTGGCCAAGTGTGCGCTCTCCCTGTCGATCGCCCGCACGGACTACCGCGATTATCCCGGCCAGTCCTTCGGTTCCATCTCCTTGAGCGTGGTGGGCTCGGGAGCGGACAGCGCCCAGGCCCTGAACAACGCGATCCAGCAGATCAAGACCGACGATCCCAAGATCTCGAAGTTCATCGTGGATACGAAGGCTCGGATCCTGGACTATTACATGACCCATTGTGACGAGGTGGTCATGGAGGCACGCCGCCAATACGAACTACAACAGCATGGCCTGGCGATCGGCCTGCTCTTCAGTGTACCCAGCGCGGCACCTTGCTACGACGAGGCCCGGAAGATGTCGATCAGCGTTTACAAGGAGTACCTGAAGGACGGATGCGAACAGCAGTTGCTCCAGTTGAAGTCCATACTTGTTACAAGCAAGGCGGGGGACCAGACCAAGAAGCATGAGCAGGCGCTGGACCTGGTGAAGCAGATGAACCCTGCGGCCGATTGCTACCAGGAGGCCTATGGCATGATCAATAAGCTAGATGCGGAGTTGGACGAGCAGCAGCGACAAGAGTGGAATATGCAACGCGCCATCGTGGAGAACGAGGCGGAGGTCCAGAAGGAGGCCTATCGCGCCATGGCGGCGATGAGCAGCAACGCCAACCCCATCGTCACCGTGGTGACGCATTAGGGATCAGCGGTCGCTCACCATGTTCACCCGCTCGGAAACCACGTTGCCGGTGGGACTTCTCAGGCTCAGGGTGCCTTTGAGCTGACCGCATCCCTGCACCAATTGCAGGCTCCCCCCGAGCACGGTTCCTTCACCGGACACTGCGGTGAGCGCCGATCCATTGGCGCGCAGCACACCCTGCACCGGCTTCCGGTTCACCTCTCCACTGATGGCGATCTTGTTGCCGCCCATCGCTGAAAGGACGAGGCGGTCCTCCAGGCTTCCTTCGCTCAGGAACTCCAGTCCATCCACGGAACAGGGCGGCGGCGCTGTCTGCACGGCTCCAGCCTTCTCGGTGATCCGTTCCGCGGGTGGCCCGACCGCTGTTCGTTCTTCGCCCCCTGTGGTGGACACCTTGTTCCGGGCATCAACGCCATCGGCGGCGGCTTCCTGCTCAACCACCCGCGCATCCCCGCCTCCTTTCCCGGTCAAAGGGAAACGTAACCGCTCGAGATCCGTCATGCGTACCGTGCCGCTGTCGCAGATCCGTGCATCGGCCTTGCCCTGGCCGTACTGGAAGCACAGCAGGCGCAGCACGGCATCATCGTTACGGTAACTATTGGGAATTGCAAAGGCGGCCTGGCCGTTCACCACATCCGCGGTATCGTACACATCCTGGCCGTAGGCGATGGCGATGCGGGCGGCCACCCGATCATCCATGCCATAGTCGAAAGGTTGATCCACCACCACCTTCAGAGGGAAGGAACGCAGGTGCATCGGATCCAGCACGAAGAGCGCGGCCAGTCCGAGCACGGCGAACAGCACCACCAGTGTCAGCCAGGTGTTCTTGTGCACCGCCTCCTTCGTGCGTTCCACGCGCTGGCCGGTCACAAGCACATCGCGGTGGATGCCATCCAGGGCGATCCGCACCTGCTTCATGTCCCGGAGCATGTCGTTGATGGAAGTGTCCAGCGCAGGCGCCATGGCCATGCGCAGCGTATCGCCCTGTCCGTAGCGGGACTCCCACTCGGTGATGTTGCGATCCAGCACTTCGGCCTGCCCGGACTGTGCCACGGAGGCTGCAACCCCCTCACCCAACGCCCCGGGTCCTTGGGTGGTGATCTTCTTCAGTTCCTGCTTGATGGAGCGGATCTCGCTCAGGATCGTATCGGAGGTCAACTGCTCAAAGGCGACGCGTGCCTTGCCGTTACCATCCTCCTTGATGAATTCGAGGAAATGCAACCTGAAGTGCTCGTGGAAGTGCGCCACCACCAGGTCTTGCAAAGCGGGTCCGGTCCGCCCCTTCTCCGCCTCGATCGCCTCCATGAGCTCGCGGATGCTGCGGCCTTCGCCGCCCGCACCACTGATCAGCCCATCCACCGTGTAGCGGTCGTGACCGCCGCTCAGCGTCTGCCTCAGCATCGCCTTCACCTTCATGCACACCTCGTTCAGGACCTCACGATCCGCCTTGGTGCTCTTTCGTTCGCCCCTACTACCATCACCTGCCACAGGATTCTCGTACAGGGTGCGCAGGGATCGGCCCGTTTCGTCCACCGCATACTCGAGCGCCTTCTGCAGGTCGTGGTTCAGCTTGGAAGCGTCCAGGCCGAACAAGCGCCGGGAGAGCGCCTTGCGGAACCCCGGGAAGTGGTCACCGGTCACGCCTTTGATCAGGTCCTTCAACACCTCGTTCAGGGGCCCGCTCAGGCCGACGGCCGACAGGCCACCGGTGAGCACGGGAACGGCGATGGTCCCCACGAGACCGGTGGCTACTACAGCGCTGTAATGCAGGATATCCTTGCCACTCCCCATGTTCGTATGAAGGGCGGCGATCGACCGCCGCCCGACCTGCTCGAAACTAAGGCAATTGGACCATACCGGATGTGCGGGTACGGATCCGGCCGAAAACCGGCCATGCATGGCCCCGGACCCAACCCGAACTATCTTGCTCCCATGCTCGTTTCCCGCCTTTTCGATATCGCCGACCTTCAGCTTGCGGAATTCCCGCAACCCATTTGCGTAGAGTCGCTGGAACACGGTGCGCTCCGCTCCTACAGTTCGCAGGAATTCGTGCGAACGGCCGAACAGCTGGCAATGGGCCTGATCGGTCTGGGATTGAAGCCCGGCGACAAAGTGGCCATCTCCAGCGGCAACAGGGCGGAGTGGGCCATCGTGGACCAGGCCGTACTGCGCATCGGTGCCATCGGTGTACCGTTGTATCCGACCATGTCGGCAGAGGACCATGCGTACATCCTCCAGCATTCCGAAACGAAGGTGTTCTTCGTGAGCAACGCGGACATGCTGGCGAAAGCGCTCGTTTCCCGCACCACGGTCCCTTCCCTCCAACATATCTACACCTTCGATCGCGTGCCGGGTGGTGCGCATTGGAAGGACCTCCTAGCGAAGGACGACGCGCACAGGAACACCCTGGATGGGTACAAGGCGGCCGTGAAGAACAGCGATCTTGCCACCATCATCTACACCAGCGGCACCACGGGCAAGCCGAAGGGTGTGATGCTTTCCCACAACAACATCCTCAGCAACGTGGAAGCCAGCGCCCCCCGGCTTCCAGTGGAACGCGGGGCACGGGCCATCAGCTTTCTTCCGCTGTGCCACATCTACGAGCGCATGCTCCTGTACCTGTACCAGCGCGCAGGTATGCAGGTTCGTTTCCAGGAGACCCTGGAGGAACTCGGTGCACGCATCCGCGAAGCGAAACCACACGTGTTCACTGCGGTCCCGCGTTTGTTGGAGAAGATCTACGACACCATTCTTTCCAAAGGCGAAGCACTCACCGGCGTCAAGCGCAAACTGTTCTTCTGGTCGCTGGACCTTGGCGATCGCTACGAAGTGAGCGGCCGTGGTTGGTGGTACGACCTACAGCTCGGTCTGGCACGCAAACTGGTCTTCAGCAAATGGCGCCAAGCCTTGGGCGGCGAGGTGATCTGTGTCGCCAGCGGAAGTGCCGCACTGCAACCCCGGCTGGCACGCATCTTCAACGCAGCCGGAGTGCCGCTGATGGAAGGATACGGACTTACCGAGACCAGCCCCGTGGTGAGCGTGAACGATGCCCGGAACGATGGCCTTCGGTTCGGTTCCGTAGGCAGACCATTGAAGGATGTGCAGGTGCGCATCGCGGAGGATGGCGAGATCCTGATCAAGGGACCCAACGTGATGATGGGGTATTACAAGGAACCGGAGCTCACCCGCGAAGTGTTGACCGAGGACGGCTGGTTCCATACCGGCGATATCGGCGAGGTCACCTCCGAGGGCTTCCTGCGCATCACCGACCGCAAGAAGGAGATGTTCAAGACCAGCGGCGGCAAATACGTTGCTCCGCAAACGATCGAGAACAAATTGAAAGCCTCCCGCTTCATCGAACAGGTCATGGTGATCGGCGAGAACCGGAAATTCCCAGCTGCGTTGGTGGTGCCGAGCTTCAATTTCCTGCGGGACTATTGCAAGCTGAAGGACATCCCCTTCGAAAGCAATGCGCAGATCATCGCCGACAAACGGATCAAGGACCGCCTCTTCGCGGAGGTGCAGAAGGTGAACGCGGGTCTGGGCCATTGGGAACAGATCAAGAAGATCGCCCTGTTGCCGGCCGAATTCACCATCGATGGTGGCGAACTTACACCGTCGATGAAGCTTCGCAGGAAACCCATCATGGCCAAGTATGCGGCCCAGGTGGAAGGGATCTACAGCGCTTCCTGATCGCCGCCCTCCGCTACTTTTACGCTCCCTTAACACGGAGTTTACAATGAAGCGACTGCTCACGGCCTTGCCGATCCTCGCACTGATCACCTCATGCACCAAGGAACCCGGGGAAGGAGGCAAGGCCGAGATCCGCGGTCGGGTGATCGAACAGGAGTACTCCAATGGTGGTCTGCCCATCGGTGATCCGTATCCGGTCCCGGGGAACAACGTCTACATCGTCTACGGCGATGCCAGCGACGGTGCCTACCCCGATGACAACGTGGATACCGGGCCGAACGGCGAGTTCCGTTTCCCTTGGTTGCGCAAGGGGACCTACACCATCTATACCCTGTCCGATTGTGCCACCTGCGATGGGGGGACCAAGACCATTTACGCCACGGCCGACATCGGTGATAAGAAGGAAGTGGTGAACGTTGGCGATATGCTGATCGAGAAGCGCTGATGAACTTCCGCAGGAAGTGCTTTTTCCTTCTCATCATCGCCTTGTCCAAAGGCCCGATGGGGTTTGCACAGGAACCCCTGCGGCCGACCGTCACCCCGGAGTTCTGGTCCAGTTTCGGGCTGCAGGGGCGGGCCTCCTTCCTGCGCGATATCCTGGGCAAGGACATCGCCAAGCGGACCCGAACGGGAATGGAACTCGGATACCGCTCCACCGATGCCTTCTTCGCCGGTAACCAGGTGTACATGGACCTGAGTGGCGGTTACAAGCTCAGCGACCATATCACCGTGGGGGCCGAATACCGCTACGCCTATCGGTCAGCGGATGTTGACCGCCAACGCCTTTGCGCGCTGTTCGAATACGCCACGACATTCGACCGGCTCGAATTGGCCTGGCGGTTCGACTACCAGCACAACTTCCGCCCCTTTGGCGAGCCGCGTGAGGTGCTCCGCAACAAGTTCACGGCCGGTTACAACATCCCGGATCTCAAGTTGGACCCGAAATTCAGCGTGGAGTTCTTCCAATGGGCCGGCCATCAAGGGCTGATCTACTTCGGCACCCGCTACAAGCTGGGCACGGAGTGGTCACCCAAGAAAGGCCACACCCTCGGTTTCGGTGTGATCCACGACCGTGAACGCATGGTCTTCGCGCCCACCTACCGTGTGATCGCCTCGATCGACTACACCATCAACCTGCGCAAGAACTGATGGATGGCGCACGCAACCGGTCGTTGCTTTGGCGGGTCTTGATCTTCGCGGGCATCCTCGCTGCGGCCGTGACCATCGGCTATTTCTACCTGAAGCCTTCGGATGCGCTACCGATCTACCATCCGTCGCAGTTGGACCCGAGGCTGGTGGATCCTTCGGTCAAGGCGGATCGGAAGGAACACCACATCCGCGACTTCCACCTGATCGATCAATTCGGCGGGAACTACACCTTGGCCGATGTGGGTGACCGCATCATCGTGGCCGACTTCTTCTTTGCCACCTGCGCCACCATCTGCCCCAAGATGAGCATGCAGATGGCCCGCGTGCAGGAAGCGTACAAGGATGAGGATGGGCTGATGCTCCTCTCCCACACGGTGACGCCCGAAATGGACTCCGTACCGGTCCTGGCCGAATACGCACAGCGCCACGGCGCAGACCCCGACCGCTGGCGTTTCCTCACCGGCGATCGTTTCCAGATCTACGCCCTTGCGCGCCGCTCCTACTTCGCCGCGATGGATGAAGGTGACGGCGGCGCGGACGATTTCGTGCATACCGAGAACTTCGTCCTGGTCGATCGCCAGCGGCGGATCCGTGGGTTCTATGATGGAACGTCCGCAAAGGACGTTGACCGCCTGATCGACGATATTGCGATCCTGCTGAAGGAGGAACAGAAGCCTTGACGCCTTATGGCGTAGGCGCTCCGTACCGTTCCTCATCCACTATTGCGCGGCCGTCCGCGGCGATGGTCACCCGGAACAAGCGGTCGAAACGGGTCTCGGGAAGCGCCTCTACCTCCTTTCCCGAAAGACCTTTCACGATGTTGGGCACCGTATTGCTGTGGCCTGCCACCAGCACCACCTTGCCACGATCGTCGCTCTTGATCCGGTCCACCAGCTCATCCACTGCGCCTGGTTCCACCATCAAGGGCTCGAGGCCCAGTTGTTCCGCCAATACGCGGACGGTCTGCTGGGTGCGAAGTTTCGTCGTCACGTAGATCCGCTCCACCTTGGCATCAGCCAGACGCGCGGCAAGGGCAACGGCGCGTTCCTCCCCCGCTGGCGACAAAGGCGTATCGCCATCCGAGCTCAACTTCTCCGCATGGCGAACCACATACACCGTGGTGGTGCCGGAGTTCGAGGACGTACCATTCTGTGCAGCACAAGCAATGAAAGAGAGTGCCAGGAGTGCGAAGGAGCTAGCGTAGAGGATGCGGGAAAGCATAGTGAAAGGTAATGTTGGTGCTTGTCGGTCCGCACCCGACCGATCTTTCCTGACAGTTCGCAACCGAGAGCGGCGAGGAGAGATGCGCCCTGCACTTCTACCTTAGCGGCATGCGCAAATGGCTCGATCGCTATTACGGGACCTTCCGGAAGATCAAAGCCAACTATGTGCTCTTCAACCTGTTCAGCTCCAAGAAGCTGAAGCACGCGCGGCGCATGTACAGGAAGTACGGCATCAAGCGCAGCGTACTCCTGCCGATCAGCAGCATCGATCTACCGGCCACAGCGACCACCGAACTGCCTTGGCTGGATACTCCTGAAGGTGTCGCGAAACTCGCTTCGGACCCACGCCTCCAACAATTCGATGCTGCCACGCAGAAAGCCATCAAGGCCTGGCCCACGAACGGTTACCTCGTGCTGCGCGGCCTCTTCAAACCGAACGAGGTGGCGGAGATCAATGCCGAGATCGACCGATTGATCCGCGACAAAGTGGTGGACTTCAACTTCACCGGACGCAAGATCATGTTCGCCTTCCACCATAGCGAACTGCTGCGCAAATACGTACACGACCGCCGCATCCTGGATGTGATGGACTTCCTGCTCGGCAAGAAGATGCAGGTGTTCCAAAGCATCAACTTCCTCACCGGCAGCGAGCAGGCCGCGCATAGCGACAGCATCCACATGACCACCTACCCACTCGGCTACATGACCGCCGCATGGATCGCGCTGGAAGAGATCACCACGGACAACGGCCCATTGGTGTACCATCCCGGCAGCCACAAGCTGCCCTACCTCCTCAACGGCAATTACGATCACGGCGGCAACCGCTTCGTGATCGGCGAGGATGCGTACCTGCGCTATGAGCAGGCCGTTGACCGATCCATCGCCGAAGGCAATTTCGAACACAAGGAACTACTGGCCCAACCCGGCGACGTGCTCATCTGGCATGCCAATCTCCTTCACGGTGGCAAGAAGATGACCACGCCCAATGCCAGCCGCAAGAGCATGGTGATCCATTGCTTCGCCGATGATGTGCTGTGCTACCATGAGCTGACGCAACGGGCGGCGATGATGGAGGATGATCATGATTGAGCCCGTTCTCGCCGAGATCCAGTACACCGCAGCTCAATTCCCGGAGCAGCTATCCGCACCCGTAGCATACCCATCGGTAACGAGCCCCATTCGCAGGCTCGTGCCTTGAAGCCGTGACTCTTTCCCGACCTTCGCGCCCGCAATGAATGTTCTCTCCGTAGAAAAGGTCGCCAAACGCTACGGCCCGCGCCAGCTCTTCAGTGATATCTCCTTCGGGCTGGAGAAAGGCCAGAAGACCGCCATCGTGGCGCGCAACGGCACAGGCAAGAGCACCTTGCTGAAGTGCATCGCGGGCATCGAAACGCCGGACGAAGGGATCATCACCTTCAACAAAGGCCTGCGCACCGGCTACCTGGACCAGAACGTACATATGACCGCCACGCACAGCCTCGTGGACGAGATGCTGGACCAGGACGATCCCGTGACCAACGCGATCCGCGACTACGAGCACGCTGTGGCCCGACATGTGGACGAACACACCATGCAGCAGGCCATCAACCGGATGACCGAGCTGAACGCCTGGGACCACGAGGCCCATGTGCAGGTGCTGCTGCACCGCTTCGGCCTGCGCGACATGGAACAGCCGGTGAACACCCTGAGCGGCGGTCAGCAGAAAAGGCTGGCCATGGCCAAGGTCTTGATCAACGCTCCCGACGTGCTGATCCTGGACGAGCCCACCAACCACCTGGACGTGGGCATGATCGAACAGTTGGAGGATGAGCTGAGCGCACCGAACCTTACGCTCCTCCTGGTGACGCACGACCGTTATTTCCTGGACAACGTGTGCGACGAGATCATCGAAATGGAATTCGGTGAGTTCACGCGCTTCAAAGGGAACTACAGCTACTACGTGGAGAAGAAGGCCATGCTGGACGAAGTACGCGACGCCACCCAGCAGCACCTCCGCGGCCTGATGCGCAGCGAATTGGAGTGGGTGCGCAAGATGCCCCGCGCCCGCGGCACCAAGAGCAAAAGCCGCCTGGATGCCTTCGACCGGATCAAGGCCGATGCCACACGCGATTTCTCCCGAGAGGAGGTGAAGATCGACGTGAAGACGGAGCGCCTCGGCGGCAAGGTCATCGAAGCGCGCAACCTCACGAAGAGCTTCGGCAGCAAGGAGAACCCTGGGAGCTACAAACCCATCGTGGCGCACTTCAGCTACTCGCTCAAGCGCGGTGACCGCATCGGTATCGTCGGTCCGAACGGTATAGGCAAGAGCACCTTCATCGACCTGATGGTGGGTAGGATGAAGCCCGACGCCGGCACCGTGAGCATCGGCGACACGGTGATCCTCGGCACCTTCGGTCAGCAGGGCCTGCAACTGAAGGAGGACAAGAGGATCCTGGAAGTGGTGCGCGATATCGCGGAGGTGATCCCCTTGAACAAGGGCCGCACCTTGACCGCCGCTGCCCTCCTGGAACGTTTCCTTTTCGACAAGGAACAGCAGTACCAATACGTGAGCACCTTGAGCGGCGGTGAGAAACGTCGCCTCTACCTGTGTACCGTGCTGATGCGGAACCCGAACGTCCTCATCCTCGATGAGCCGACGAACGACCTCGACATCCCCACGCTGAACGCGTTGGAGGATTTCCTAACGGACCTGGATGTATGCCTCCTCATCGTGAGCCACGACCGCTACTTCATGGACAAGCTGTGCACGAAATTGCTTGTGTTCGAGGGTCAGGGCAAGATCAAGGAATGGGTGGGCAGCTACACCGAATTACGCGAGCGGCAGAAGGAAGAGGCAGCCCGGAAACCGGCGACCAAGGACGTTGCTCAAGGGGGAGCGGTGATACCGCCGACGAACAAGGGAGGCGCCGGGGCACGAAGCGGAGACCGGACGGAGGTCACCAAGAAGAAGCTGACCTATGCTGAGCGGATAGAGCTGGGCAAGATCGACAAGGAGATGCCGCTGCTGGAAAAGAAGAAAGAGGAACTGCTGCTGGCCCTATCACAAGGCGGTTCCGATCATCATGCGATCATGGAACGGTCCATCGAACTGGAGCGCACCACGGCACGGCTGGACGAGCTCACGGACCGGTGGCTTGTGTTGAGCGAGAAGGTATGAGGGAATACGTCCACAGATGGCGCAGAAGAACATGGAAAGCATGCTGGCATGGACAACGAACAGGACCATCCTGAGACCTAAGCCATCAGTGGTGCTGCGATGGAGGTGCATGACGAGTTGGGGAACGGATCCCGGGAGAATGTCCGCTGATGCACTTCGTCGCGAGTTGAGCCTCCGGGATGTTCCATTCTCGCGGGAGTACTCCAAACCTGTCGTGTATTAAGGCGAGGTGTCGGCGAGCAGTTATCGGGCCGATCTGATCTGCTTCGGCACTGTCGTGGTCCAACTGAAAGCGATGCAACGGAAATCGGGCATCGGGAAAGCACAACTGCTCAATTACTTGAAAGTACCAGGCATCTCACGCGGTCTTCTCTTGAACTTCGGAAGCCGCAGCCTCCAGCACTAGCGAATGGTCCGGTATCACAAGGAACAAGCGGATCAGCTCTACCAAGATCGCCTGTAGGCGATCCATCTGCGAGATCTGCGGATGTCTTTGATCAGAATTTCGCGCAAGGCACTACCCTCCGCTTCGAAGCCGCACGCTTCTTGTGGCGCTGGACGATCTCGAAGCCCAGGGTGATCTCGTGGGCCCCGCCGGATTGTCCGGCCAGCCGCGACACGGTGATATCATAGCTGTACCCGATGCGCACATCGTTCACGATGGTGCCGAGAAGCACGGCGATGGCGTCGTTGTTCGCGTAGCCGGGGGCATAGCGTTTGAACAACGGAAGGCCGCGGTACCACAAGCCTGCGAAGAACGGTTCGCTCTCGAAGTAGGCCCCGAGATCCAGTTGATCGTACTTCTGCTGGGCCTTGTAGTTGAATGCGAAGACGAAGCTCTGGGGGCTCTTTCGGATCACCGGGGTGCGCACGCTCACACGATAACCGCCGTGCAGGCTGAACTTCAAGGGCATGCGGGACTCGTTCAGCAACAAGGATTGGTTGGGGCGGTTCAAATGATGGAGCGCGGTACCGAGCCAGAGCTTCGGTGTGAAGAAGAGCAGCCCCGCGCCCATGTCCGCATAGTTGACGCTGGTGCCGTTCATGTTCTCGTAGGTACCCACGGTGCCGCCGCGTGCAAGCTGGTCGCCGAACACCAGACGGGAATAATCCACGGCATGGTTCACGTAACCGACCTGCAACGCCGGACGCAGGAAGACCTTCCGCTTGAGCTGGACTTCGTACGCATACTGACCGGTCACGCTGGTGTAACGCAACGCGCCTGAACCTGCACGGTCATGGTGGACCATCAGCCCCAGCCCACTGCTGAGATTGCTCAGGTTATGGTCGATGGCGAAGTTGGCCGTGACGAAGGCTCCCGGGATGGAAGGCCATTGGTCGCGGGCGACCAGGCCAACACGGGTCTGCAAGCCGGTACCGGCGAACGCCGGACTGATGTACGTCGGCGTCGCATAGAACTGCGTAAGCTGGGCGTCCTGCGCACTCACCTGCGACAGGACCACCCAGCAACACAGTAATAGCGATGCGTAGCGTCTACTCATTCCGTGTCAGGCCGTCCCGAACATTGGGGGGTTGTAGCACGAAATCCAACGCCATTTCGCGTGAACCGTCCTGCATGCGGGCCACCAGCGTGCTTGCCTGGGGCGCGAAGCCCGGTGCTTCGACCGTCAGTCGGTATTCCTGGTCGGGCGTCAATACCATCAGATAGCGGCCCGTCCGTTCGTTGCTATTGTAGATCCCCACGATCTCCTCGCCGGTGGCATCCGTCAGGATCATGCGGGCCTTCACCGGCTCATCGCCGGCATCCGCCACGATACCACGCACGATCATGTGGTCCAATTGGCTGTTCGGGAAGGTGACCTGGTAGATGTCCTGCATCCCGAGGCCTTCGCTCCGTTCGCTGGAGAAGTAGCCGGTGCGACCATCCTCACTGAGGCAGAAGTAGATATCGTCGTTCACCGTGTTCAGGGGATAGCCCATGTTCTCCGGCGTGCCCCAACCGTTCATATCGGGGTCCGTCAGGACGGTCTTGAAGATGTCGTAGCCACCCATGGTGTTGTGACCATTGGAACAGAAGAAGAGCGTCGTTCCATCACTGTGCATGAAAGGAGCATCCTCATCGTGCATCGTGTTGACGTTCGGCCCAAGGTTCAGCGGCAAACTCCACTCACCGTTGGGCAGGCGCCGGATGCGGTAGATATCCCTGCCACCGAACCCACCAGGGCGATCGCTGGTGAAGTAGATCTCCTGTGCGCCCGGGGCGATGCTCGCACTGGGCTCGTGGGACTCGCTGTTGATCCGCTCGGTCATCATCTCCGGCTGCTGCCATTTCCTGGCATGCATGCGTGCCTCGAACAGGTCGCCGCTGACCAGGTTCTGTTGGGTACGGTAGATGATCATGGAACTTCCATCAGGGCTGAGGCCTACTGTGGCATCATGCACCAAGGTGTTCAGCGGAGTACCGGCGTTCACCGCATTGGTCCACGCATCATCGATGCGCTTTGCGGTGTAGATGTCCTCGAACCACTGGCCGAACGGGTCCTTCATGTTCCCGGAGGTGCCTTCACGGCGCGAGGTGAAATACATCGTATTCCCATCGGCGGTCACCAAGGGGCAGTAGTCATGCGCAGATGAATTCACCATGGCCCCCATGTTCTTGATCTCCAGCTCCACTGGAACGGCTGTTAGTGCTTTTGCTGAAAGCGCCATCGCCTTGCGCCGATCGACCTCCGCATCGGGTACGATGCGGCCGTTCGCCAATTTGTACTGCTCGAAGAGCTCCACGGCTTCATCGAAACGCTGCTGGCGATGGCGTGCCAGTGCCAGCTCGTAATAGGACTCCGTGTAGCGACCTTCGACACCTCGCTCGAAGTAGGTCACGGCCTTGTCCTTCTGGCCGGGCATGTTCGCCATGCATACCCCCATCTCGTGGAAGACCTCCACGAACAGCGGGTCGACCGGCAAGAGCCGTTTGTAGATCTTGGATGCCTCCTCATAATCCTCGTTGGCCAGGAGGACCTTGGCCTGATCGAGCATTTGGTTGTGGACCTTCTTGTACCCTTGCTGGGCAAAGGCCGAAGTGCCGACGAGGAGTAATAGTGCTGAAGGGAAGAGACGCTGCATGGTTCAACGTAGTAATGTGACATCGCCTTTCAGAACGGTCTCCTGACCATCGCTGAACTTGGCGTAGGCTTTCCAGACGTAGACATCCTGTTTCGCGGGTTCGCCACGGTAGTAACCGTCCCAACCCACCTTCACGTCCTCGGAAACGAACAGGAGTTCGCCCCAACGGTTGAAGATCTCAAGCTTGTAGTCATCCACACCCTGGTAGAGCGGGAAGAAGAAATCGTTCTCGAAACTGCGCGGATCGTACACCCCGTCCGTCGGTCCACTGTTGCCCGGGGTGAAGGCGTTCGGGAAGGATAGTTCACCGGCCGCCAGCGCCGTCACCGCGTTCGCCAGGATGAACGTGTCCGGGCAGTTCCATGCATTGTTGGCGATCAAGCGAACATCGAATTCGCCCGGGGCCCGGTAGTAGTGCATCGGGTTCTCTTCGCTCGATGTAGTGCCATCACCGAAGTCCCACTGGTATTGCGTCGCATTCACCGAGAGGTTGTACGTGAACACCGGCTGGCTGGGAACCGTCACCTCATCAGGCTGGAGTGCGAAAAAGGCCGATGCACGCGGGTGTACGACCACGGAATCCACCTTGGTCATGGTATTCGTTCCTCCGCCGACTCCGGTCGCTGTCATGGTCACGGTATAGACCCCTGCTACGTTGTACGTGTACGTGGGGTTATCCGCCGTACTCGTCCCGCCATCGCCGAAACTCCATTGATAGCTCAAGCCCTGCAAGGAGGTGTTCGTGAACTGGACCGTCAGCGGCGCGCAACCCTCTCCTTGGCCGAGGAAGCTGGCTGTGGGCTCGGGCGCCGTGATCGTCACCCCTTGCGATACGGTGTCGGCACAATACGCCCCGCTCACCACCAAGGTGATGTTGAAGGTGCCCCAGGTGCCATAGGTGTGCGTGCCGGGGGCTTGTATGTTCGTCGCCTGCCCATCCCCGAACGTCCATGAATAGTTCCAGGCGCCCGGTGCACTGTTGTTCAACACGTTCACAGTCGAGTTCGGGAACTGTTGGTTGTAGGGTGTCGCTTGGAATGCCGCAGCAGGGACCGGATGGATGGTCACCGTATGGGATATGGTCGATGTACAACCGAATGCCGAAGTGGCTGTGAGCGTGATCGTCCTCACCTGTTCCGTTGTCGTGTTGTTCACGTATGTATGTGTGGGCTCCGTACCCACCAGGGTGGTGCCGTCGCCCATGTCCCACAGGTAGTTGGACGCACCGACGCTCGTGTTCGAGAGGTCGATGGTCACCGGTGAACAACCCACGCTGTCCAGCGCGAATGCGGCCGTGACAGCTGGGTAGACCTGCACTTGCGTGGTAGCTGTATCCGTGCAGCCGTGAATGGATGTGGCGAGCAGCACGGGATCGAAGAAGACCGGCGAACCCGTCGCGTTCGTATACGTGTGGGTGATGCTACCCGGCCCCCCGCTCAGGGTGGAGCCATCGTCAAGATCCCAGTCCAAGGTCGTTGCGCCGATGCTCAAGTCCTGGAACGCTACATCCAGCGGTTGGCAACCCGCTTGCGTGTTCGGGATGAACTGCGCGATCGGTTGTGGATGCACGAGGATCGTGGTGGATGCCGTGTCGCTGCATCCGAAAGCGGACGTTGCCGTCATCTGCACATCGAACGAGACATCGTTCAAACCTTGGTTCGTGTAGGTGTGCGTCGGCGAGGTGGCGCTGCTCGATTGCCCATCTCCCAACGACCAGGTGTATGTGGTCGCACCAGTGCTGACGTTGGTGAAGTCCACAGGGAGCGGCGCACAACCAGCCGTATCCGATGTGAACGCGGCTATCACCGCCGGGAACACCTGTACCTGTCCGGATGCCGTTTGCGTGCAACCGTGGTCGGTGGTAGCCGTGATCGATATCGGGAACGTAGTGGCCGAAGTACCGGCGAAGTTGAACCAGGTGTGCTCGTGACTGATGGCCGAGGTGTCGGCCGATCCCCCGTCCCCGTAATCCCAGGTGATCGTGCTTGCCCCTGTGGAAAGGTTGGTCAGTGTGGCGGTCAAGGGGTGACAACCCGTGGTAGGTGCTATCAGCAACTGCGCCGTTGGTGTCGGAAACACCGTGACCTGGTCGAACGTCGTATCCGAACAACCGAACGCGTTGGAGGCGATCAAGGTGATCGGATAGACCACATCGACCGTCGTATTGTTGAAGTAGATGTGCGTCGGGGAAGGTCCCGACCCCGAGGATCCGTCACCGAAATCCCAGTTGTAGGTCACAGCGCCCACCACGGCTGGGAAGGTCACCGTGTGCGGGCTGCAGCCGCTATCGGGCTGGGCAACGAAGGTGAAGTCCGGCGTGGGATAGACGAGGATCTGCTGCGTGAGGGTATCGGAACAGCCGGCGTTCGAGTTGGCGATCAAGCGGATGGATCGTGTCTCCAGGAAGAAGGTCGTATTGACGAAGACATGCGAAGGGTCCGTTGCTGTGGAGGTGGTGCCATCACCGAAATCCCAGAGGTAGTTGTCCGCTCCCGTACTGCTGTTCGTGAAGTCCACGGCCAGTGGAGCGCAGCCGGGTACGGCATTGTGGCTGAACAAGGCCTGTACGCCCGGCGCTACCGTGATCGGTGTGGATGTGGTATCGGAGCAACCGGATGCCGTGCTCATGATCAACTGCGCGGTGTACACGCTGTCCTGCGTACCCACATTGATGTAGGTGTGGCTCGGCGAGATCGCGTTCGACACGCCTCCATCACCGAAGGTCCAGATGGCGTCCACACCACCGACACTGGTATTGGTGAAGAGGACATCCAACGGGGCGCAGCCAAGGGTTGCGCTCGGAACGAAGGCGGCCACGGGCTTTGCTTCGACCGACACCTGCATGGTACCCGTCCCGCTGCAATAGGGCGTCGTGGAGGTCAAGGTCACGGTGTAGTTACCGGAGGCCGCATAGAGGTGGCTCGGCGATTGTACCGTGTCCGTGGCTCCGTCGCCGAAGTCCCAAGCCCAACCGATGATCGGATTACCGGGTTCGGTGACCGTGAGGTCGGCGAACTGGGCAATGACGCCCTCGCATACGTTCTGCGCACCGATCTGCACTTGCGGTGGTTCGTAGACGTTCACCACCTGGGAGGCCACATCCTCGCAGCCTTGGGAATTCTCGACAGTAAGGGTGATCGTGTACGATCCTTGTGATCCGTAGAAATGTGGCGGCGGGTCCTGCAACGCGCTGGTCGTGCCATCGCCGAAATCCCAGAAGAAATCGATCCCGTTCACCGAGCTGTTCGTGAAAGCGACGGTCAGCTGGTCGCATGCGGCATCGTTGTCCACGGTGAATAGTGCCGTTGGACTGGGTAGCACATCGACCACCACCGTGGCCGTATCCGCACAACCGGCCGTAGCTCCTTGGATGCTGGCCGTGTAGCTGACCGTGTAGGTTCCGGCAGTGTTGTAGGTGTGCGCCTGATCCCCTGCACCGGTCCACTGGAAGCCTGCACCAGCGCCGAAATTCCATTGGTAGTAGTTGGCCCCGCCGGTCGTGGTCTCGTTGAACGTGACCAGCGAACCGGCACAGACCGGGTTCGGCGTAGCGGTCAAGGACACCGATGGTGGTGGTACGATGTTGATCGTGACGAAGGCCGTATCGATCCCACAATAGTTGCTGTCCAACAGCATGACCTCATAACTGCCGATGGCCGGGTATTGGATCGTGCGGGGGAAAGTGGGCGGCCACGGGGTCCAGTCGATGATGCTGTCCTGACCGACGCCCCAGTAGTCACCAAAATTCCAATACTCGTAGCGTTGGAAAATGTTGCCCTGGTTGAGGCAGTTGCGGTCCGTGGTGTTCGCGAAGGTCACCGTGCGGTCCGGCCAGCAAAGCAGGGTGGCACTTGGCGCGATGGTGGCATTGTCGATGTCCCAGATCCGAATCGGGTTGAAGGTTGCGATGCTGGGTCCGCCCTGCAGGTCGTTGCAGGTGTTCTCCGCTGTGAGCCGGACAGTGGTCTCGCAATCCACGGTCCCCTGCTGGTAGGTATGCGTAATGGTCTGTCCCCAGTTGGTATGGTCGAACGTGAGGATCGGCGAACCATCTCCAAAGTCCCAGGTGAACACCGTGTTAGGTGATACGTTGGTGCTGCTGTTGATGAACTCCACATCTTCCGGTGCGCATACCTGCGTCAAACCACCTACGGGGATCTGGATCGAAGCACTGCTGCTCTCTTCCATCGTCAATGTGCCGGTGACCACACAACCGGAGGAGAGTTCAGTGAAGACTACGGTGTACTCCGCCACTGCGGATAGGTAGACGTGGCTGACCGTCTGTGGTGCGACCAGCGAAGCTCCGGCATAGAGCGGGCTACCGTCACCCCAGTCGATCGTGAAATTGCCGACGGACTGGGGAGTAGCGATCAGGAGGGCGAAGTTGTTCCCGGAACAGCTGTACCACTCCGGTGCAGCGGAAGGCGTCCCATAGTAATCGTAAAGCTGCGGACACTGGCCTGCGGCGGACGATACCATGAGGGCCATGCAGATCGCAGGAACGACCCGACACGCGTTCATCGACACACGGTCCTTCACGTGCCTTCCTACGGCCCGGGTCCTAAGAAGGATACATCCCGCCAAGGGGTGTCCAGTGCCTGAACCCTGTGACGCCGATCCCGTACAACGGCGGCACAACACCGGTTCCACCGGCAACCCAAGGCGTTCGATATGGAGCACTTCGACCTATGCGTGATCGGCGGTGGCCCAGCGGGATACGCGGCCGCCATGCGCGCCATCGACCTTGGCAAACGGACCTTGCTGGTGGAGCGCGACCGGATCGGCGGCACGGGCATATACAATGGCGCCTTGACCTCCAAGACCCTTTGGGAGATCGCCCAGCGTGTATCGAGCACCAATGAGCTGATGCGCACCCGTGGCCGCGAACCCTTCCGATTGAGTTGGGAGGAGATCAGCAAGACGGTGAACGAAGCCGTCTTCGAGCGGAAATACCTCTACGCCTGCCACATGCAATTGCTCTCCAATACAAAGGAGGGGACGGTGCTCTTCAGGCACGAACGCGGCCAGGCCAGCCTCACCGGGACCAATACCATACGTATCCAACGCACCGGCTTCACAGCCGACATTCGTGCGGACCAGGTCATCATCGCCACAGGCAGCCGACCACGATGCGTACCCGATATCGCCGTGGATGAGAAGCACATCCTCACGAGCGACGGCATCTTCAACATCGAGGAACTGCCCAGGAGCATCGTCATCATCGGGGCCGGTGTCATCGGCTGCGAATTCGCCACCATCTTCTGCAACCTCGGCGCCACTCGTGTACACCTCATCGATCGCGCCGACCGCATCCTGCCCTTCGAGGATGCGGACGTTTCCGAGCTGGTAGCGAAGAACCTCGAACGCAAAGGGGTGATCATCCACCGTTCCGCCAAGCTCGACCGCATTGCCGTGGTCGATGGTGAAGTGGAATACGCCCTTTCCTATTCCGACGGCCGCAGTGAAACAGTGCGTGTCGAGAAAGCGCTGCTTTCCGTGGGCCGTACCCCGAACGTCGAGGGACTCGGGTTGGAACACGCTTCAGTGGAGACGGATCCCGCCACAGGTCTCATTCGCGTGAACGACACACGAACGTCACAACCCAACATCCACGTCGTTGGTGATGCCACAGCTACCAATATGCTCGTGAACCTCGGCGAGATGGAAGGGCGCCACGCCGTGGAACACATCTGGGCCGGGAAGCACGACCCACTGAGCTATGACAACGTGAGCACCATCATGTTCCTCGACCCGGAAGTGGCCGGCGTGGGACTGAACGAACAGGAATGCCGTAAGCGGAACATCCCCTACCGCATGGCCCGCATCGATTACTCGTGCCTGGCCCGTGCCATTGCGATGCGCCGTACCAAGGGCTTCTTCAAGGTACTGGTGACGAACGATGATGAGATGCGCGTGCTGGGGATGCGTGCCGTGGGTGAACATGCCTCCAGCGCGATCGAAGCCGTGGCGTTGATGATGCGGCTGGGCACCCCCATCCGCGAGATCGCGGAACTCGTACATCCTCACCCGAGCATCACCGAAGGCGTACAGGAGTGCGCACGCATGCTCCAGGGCCGCAGCATCTTCAAACCGTCCATTTTCGCCGACCGGATGCTGTGCTACACGTGGTCGCCGGAAGTGGCGGCCATGGTGGCGGCGTAGTGAGCGATCAGCAGTTCCTTCCTACAGGATACTCCCGTGCCATGGAAACGGCAGGTTCCTGACCCCCATCACGGTTCCCCCGGATCCTGGAACGCGGGGTTGTTCACGAAGTCCATATCCGTGAGCGTGTTCAGGAAAGCGATCAACTGTTGCTTCTTCTCCGGTGTCAGTTCCAGCCCACCTTGCCCGAACTTCATGAAAGGGTCGACCGTGGGGGACTGTTGACCTCCTGAATTATAGTGCTCGACCACTTCCTCCAGCGTTTGGAAACGGCCATCGTGCATGTAAGGTGCGGTAAGTGCGATGTTCCGCAACGTAGGCGTCTTGAAACGGCCCATGTCCTCCGCAAGGCCGGTCACGCCACCGGCTCCAAGATCGGTGAATTCCGCATCCAGGCCATTGTTGTGCAATTGACCGTCCGTCAACCGACCTCCTGCCGTCGGATGACAATGGAAGCAATCCGCGCCGAACTGCCCGCCGAGCCCCAATGCCGGATCCCCACCTTCGAGCTGCCAGAGTTGAAGCCCGAGTTGCTCGTCCACGGTCAGAAGCCCTTCTCCCCTTTGGAACTTGTCGAAGCGCGAGTTGCCACTGATCATGGTGCGCAGGAACTGTGCGATCGCTTTCGCCACCAGGACCGAATCCACCGTGGATGTCCCGAAAGCGGATTCGAACATGGGCGGGTATGCGGCATGGGCCTGGATCTCCGCCACCGCGTTGGGCCAGGTCTCGTGCATCTCGATCGGATCCATCACCGGTCGCAGGATCTGGTCCTCCAACGTTAGCACACGGCCGTCCCAGAAATAACGGGTGTCCCACGCCAGATTGATCAAGGCCATCGAGTTGCGCGTACCGACAATGCCATCTATGCCCGTGCTGAACTGGTTGCCATCATCCGTGAAGGCAGCCTCCGGCGAATGGCACGACGCGCACGACATGGTGTTATTCCCCGATAGACGCTCGTCGTAGAACAGGAATCGACCCAGTTCCACTCCCTCCTCCGTGAAAGGATTGTCCTCCGGGATCGGCATCTGCGGGAAGTTCGCTGGGATATCGACCGTCAATGGCGTACCCGCCGGGACCGTATCGACCGGGGCCGGCATCTCGTCCGGATCATTGTGGCAGCCTGCCAGGCCCAGGACCGTTCCCAAGGCCAGCATCAAGGTCACGGCGTTCCGTTGCTTCATGGCACCTGGTCAATGGATCGTTCGTCGGTGAGCGCGTTCAAGAAGGCGATCAGGTCAGCTTTCTGGTCGGCGTTCAACGCAAAGTTCGGCAATAATGGGCTTCTGTTCGGGTGTGGCAGGCCGCCACTGGCGAAGTGGTCGATCACCCCGTCCAACGTGGGGATGGACCCGTCGTGCATGTAAGGCCCGGTCAAGGCGATGTTCCTGAGCGTCGGTACCTTGAACTTGCCATTGTCCAGCGGATCCAATGAGATGCGCTCCCGACCGGGATCGGCATAGTCCAGGTATTGGCCGATGTTCTGGAACGAATGGTCGCTCAGGTCGAACCCGTTGTGGCACACCGTGCAATTCAAAGCGGCACTGCGGAAAAGATCCCAGCCGCGCACTTCTGCATCGGTCAAGGCCGTACCGTCGTTCTGGTAGAAATACCGGTCGAAGCGCGACCAACCGCTGATCAAGGTCCGCTCGTAGTTGGCAATGGCGCGTGTGACGACGAACTCATCCATCGGTCGACCATAGGCCGATCGGCTCAGTTGTTCGTACTCGACATCACCGCTTACGGCGGCAGCTGCGAGTTCGAGACTGTGGTCCATTTCCAGTGGGTCCTGCACCGGCGCGATCACCTGCCGCTCGAGCGTTGATACCCCTCCATCGCGGAAGAAGTAGGGATGGTACGCAACATTGGCCAGGGAAGGTGCATTCCGCCCACCGGTCTGCTGATCGATGCCCACGCTGAGGGCCACTGTATCGCTGAACGCGCGATCAGGATGATGGCACGAAGCACAGGAAACAGTGCCGTCGCGCGATAAGCGTGGATCGAAGAACAGGGCCTTGCCCAATTGCACCGAAGCCACGGTCAGCGGGTTGTCATCGGGGACCTCCGGGAAAGGAGCGCCGGCGGGAAGTTGCAGAGGGAACGGAGCATCCGTCTGCGGCATGGGAATGGCTGGATCTTTGCGGCAGCCGACGATCAGGAGCGTACACACCAACGCGGTATGGAGCACGTTCTTCACTCCACGCTGAAACTCTGCGCCGCGTTATTGCTGAGTTCCAAGGCCAGCGGCAAGTTCGTGCCGTGCGTTTGGTTCTCCGTGGCCAGGTCCAAGGTCTCCGTGCCGGAGTAGAAGAAGTGGTCCACGGCCAAATGGACCGTGAGCGTGGTCGTGTTTCCCGCCGTGATCGTAACTCCAGTACCCAGGTCCAGGTCGAATTCCATGTAGCACTCGTTCAGCCCCGTGTGCATCGAGAACGGTTCGGCCGGTGGATCGGTACCCCCCGCATCAAGGTCGTACCGGCCATCGAAGATCAGGAAACGGTAGGCCTGCGACCAGGTCCAGTACATGGCATTGGCAAGGTCCAGCGGATGACCCGACGGGTAGACGATGGGATCGGCATCGTTCAATTCTTGTGGTACGCCCAAGCCGATGCGCAAACCTGTCCACGTGCCGGCCGGAACGGTCGCCAGTAGGGTGTCACGGCCTTCACCGAGGTTGAAGAACGCGATGTCCTTCACCATGGTTTCCGAGGAACCATTGAGCACCCGTACATCACCCAGGTAGAACTTGATCGCCTCCACCTTGACGCGGTAGTCGCTCACATTGGTGTACACACTGTTCATGGCGAACGCTCCCCCCTCCCATTCCGGGACGACCTTGATGCGCAATGTGCCCGTTGTCGTAGGGGGCATGGGTGTCGGCTCCACCTCTTCATCGGGCCCGCAACCTGCAAAGGCCAACGGGAGCAGAAGGGCGAGGAGGGTACGGAAAGGGGTGTGCATCATGGCGAGACCTGAACGGAACGAGTTCGGAGACTTCAGCACACAAAAATACGGTGGATACAAGCCACCGGGGTCGTTGGGACGCAGCTTGATCATCCGCTGTTCCTGCACGGCTAACTTGCCGGCCAACCATGTTCAAGGTCCTCCACAGTTCCGCCGGTGCCGGGAAAACGCATACGCTGGTGAAGCACTACCTGGAGCATTGCCTTTCAGGTCATGAGCCTGAAGGGTACCGCCAGGTATTGGCCCTCACCTTCACCAACAAGGCTGCGGCGGAGATGAAGGAGCGTGTCCTGGACTATTTGGAGCGTTTGTCGAATGGTGCGGTGAACGACGGACCGATGCCGGACCTCGCGGACCACTTGAAGAAAGTCTGCAAGGTCGACGATGCCACGCTGCAGGAACGGGCCGATGCGGTGCTCGGGCATATGCTGCACCACTGGAGCGACGTAGCCATCAGCACGATCGATGCGTTCACGCACCGCGTGGTGCGTCCCTTCGCGCGTGACCTGCGGCTCGACCACGACCTGCGCATGACCACGGAGCAGACCTATTACCGTGAACGTGCGGTGGATGCGTTGATCGAAGCGGCGGGGAGCGATCCCCGGATCACCGAACTATTGACCCAGGCCTGCCTGCAGCTGCTGCATGAGGAGCGCTCCTGGGACCCGTCGAAACCGTTGCTGGACCTGAGCAATGAACTCCTGAAGGAGGGCGCCATCAAGCCATTGGAAAAGATGCGTTCACTGTCGGTGGGGGAGATCGTCCCTTTGATCGATCGCTTGAACAGGGACGGCGTCCTGTTCCGCCGTCGTGTGAACGCCTTGGGAAAGGCAGGCCTGGACCTTTTCGCGCAACATGGTTTGGGCGAGGCCGATGTCGCCTACGGCAAAGGCGGCATTCTCGGCTATTTCCGCAAGCTCTCGCAGTTCACCGATGCCTGGGATGCCCCAGGCCCACAGGCTCTGAAGCCGTTGACGACCGGCAAATGGAATACCGCAAAGGCCACGCCGGATGCCATTGCCGCGCTGGAAGGTATCGCCGATCGGCTGAAGTGCCTGTTCGAAGAAGCGGACTCGATCCGTGAGAAGGACTTGCGTACGTACCTGGTCCAGCGCGCCGTGGCCCGTGAACTGTTGCCCGCTTTCGCATTGCACGAGCTCGATACGAAATTGGAAGCGTTGAAGCAGGCTGATGGTGTAGCGTTCTTCGGTGACCTCACCCGCCGCGTGGCGGAAGTGGTGAAGAACGAACGGGTGCCCTTCATCTATGAACGACTGGGCGAGCGCTATCGCCACTTCCTCATCGATGAGTTCCAGGATACGTCCTTATTGCAATGGAATGCCTTGCTGCCACTGATCGAGAACGCCCTATCCAGTGGAGGCAGCACACTTCTCGTAGGCGATGCCAAGCAGGCGATCTACCGTTGGCGCAATGGGGAGGTCCGGCTCTTCGTGGACCTGCCCAACGTCTTCGGTCGTGGTGATGATCCGGAGGAAGCGGAACGCGAAGCCACGCTGATCCGCAGCTATTGCGAAGGCGAACGACTGGACCACAACCGCCGTTCGGCGAAGCGGATCATCGCCTTCAACAATGCGCTCTTCGGTGCGCTTGCGCAACAACTGCCCCATGACCTGCGCGCAGTGTACGACCGGCACGACCAAAGGACGTTCCACGCCGATGAAGGTATCGTCAGCATTGAACGTGCTGGACCCGGCGTGAAAGGAGTTGAGTTGCAACAAGCGATCCTCGACCATGCCCTGCGGAATTTCGATCGAGCATTGGCCGATGGATTCTCTCCGGGTGATATCGCCATTCTCGTCCGTTCGAAACGTATTGGCCGTGCCATTGCGGCGCATCTATTGGAGCATGGGCACGCCGTCATCTCTCCCGATGGGCTTCAGCTCGCCGCGGACCCCGCGATCCAACTGCTGATCGAACTGTTGCGCTTCCTTCACGCTGGCGAAGCAGTGGCAGCGGTGCGCGTGTTGCAATGGCAGGCGATCGTGGCGGCGGACCGAGCGGGTTCGACAACCCCTGTCAGGCTGTTCACTCCCGGCAACGACCTCCCCGACCCTGCTGCCTTGGTGGCCCAATGGTTGAGCGATCATGGCCAGCCGCGATTGCGCACCACCCTCACCGGCTTGGTCACGGAGCTCGCGCGGGCGCATGGCTTGAAGCCCGCCGAGGATGCCGCCGTGTTGACCTTGCTGGATGAAGTCCACAAGTGGACCACGGACCATGCACAGGATATCGGTGGATTCCTGGAACATTGGGATCGTTCCGGCGGTGAACGCAGCACGGCCACCCCTGAACAAGGACAGGCCGTGCAGGTCATGACGGTCCACAAGTCGAAGGGTCTGCAGTTCCCCGTTGTGATCCTCCCCGATGCGCGCATGAGCAGCAACACCAACCATGGTGAACTCTTCTGGGTGGATCCGGGTGAAGCCGTTCCGGAACTGGAAGTGGCCCTGATCCGCGATAGCCGGACGAGCCGCAGTGCGGAACTGCCGGAGATGATCGAAGAAGATGGCCTGCGCACACTGGATGCTTTGAACCTGCTGTATGTCGCCTTCACTCGACCGGAACAACGGCTGTATGCCTTCGTTCCCGATGGGACCGATGCGGTGACAAAGGGCCTCATCGAATTCATCGCGGCCAACGAACAACTCGTCCGACCGGGTGGTTCCGTTGAACCTCCCAGGAAGAAGAGGAGCACCGAAGCCGCCGGACCGTTGTTCGATATCACCACCGATCAAGGACCGCCAACGCTTACCATCCGTTTCGAAGCACCCGATGATTGGGACCCCGCCGATCCCGATCCACGCCGGGCGTTCGGCACTGCCGTCCACGAGACGCTCGCTGCAACTCGAACGGCGGATGATCTCCCAAGATCGTTGCAACGGGCCGTCTCCGCTGGCGATCTCACCGAAGAACAATCCGCAGCGTTGCTCCGCCACCTCGGACCGCGCATCAACTCGCCGGACCTTGCGCCGTGGTTCGCACCGCACTTGGATGTACGTGCGGAGGCCGCACTGATCACCGCCGATGGTCATAGCCTGCGCCCCGACCGGTTGGTGTTCGATGGCGATCGTGTGCGTGTATTGGAATTCAAGACCGGCGCACCCTCACAGGCGCATGAGCACCAGGTACGCGCCTATCTGGACCTCCTGCGACAACTGGGCCATCGCGAAGTGGAAGGGGCCGTGTGGTATTTGAGCGATGGCCGACTTCATCCCGTGACATGATGGATATCCGCTGGAGTACCAAGCGCTTCGATGAATTGACCGTGCATGAATTGCACGACCTGTTGCGGCTGCGCGTGGACATCTTCGTCGTGGAGCAGGCGTGCGTCTACGCCGAGATCGACGGACAAGATCCCGCTGCCTTGCATCTTTTTGCCCAAGCGACAGATGGGGCAATGATCGCATATGCACGCATCCTTCCACCGGATAGCGATGGGTTGCCGCACATCGGGCGCATCGTTGTCCGTGCCGACCATCGCGGCAAAGGTGTTGCCACCGACTTGATGATGCGTGCCATGGAGATCCTGCGCCAACACTATGGTTCGCGCCGATCGGCACTCGCCGCACAAGCACATCTGGTGGCCTTCTACGAACGCTTCGGGTTCGTCCGGCAAGGGCCGGATCACCTATTGGACGGCATCCCGCACGTGGACATGCGTCGCGAGGAGGCCTGATCTATCGCAGCAGCGTGACGTACCCACTGTACTCCTTCCTGTACGCACCGAATTCAGCCAGGCGGACCTTATAGGTGTAGATACCCTGGGGTAGCCCATCACCGGTCCACTCCGCTTTGGGATCGGTGCTGTGGAAGCGTTCCGTACCCCAACGGTCCATTATCATGATCTCGTAGAGCCTTGCCCCACGAACCGAAGGAGCGAACGTATCGTTCACCCCGTCGCCATCCGGCGTGAACGCATTGGGAGCATAGAACAGGTGATCGGTCACGTTCACGATCCGCGTGATCGCGCTGGTGCAGTTGTTCCCGCTCGTCACCACCTGGGTGATCGCGTATTGACCGGCTTCCTCGAATTCGTGGACGAATGAAGGCTGCGTGTAGGTGATGCCTTCGATCACATAGGACCACTCCTGCGCAAGCTGGGAAAAGTCCTGGACCTCGATCCTCGGGTCCATCAGCTCCACTTCATCCGGCTCGACCGTGAATGCCGCGACCGGCTTGGGGAACACCTCGATCCAATCGTTCAACACGATGCTGCGCTCGTCAATGCAACCTTCGTCCGTAGCGACCGTCAGGACGATATCGTACACGCCGGGATCGGCGTAGGCATGCGTCGCCAACGGCCCACTCGTCGTTGAGCCGTCACCGAACCTCCATGTATAGTTCAACGGGGTCAGGGCCGTCGCGGTACCGGCGAAATTGAACGGAGTGTTCACACAACCGGATCGATCGGTCTCCGCGCTCAGGGTCGGTCGGGGATATACCACCACGGAATCGGTGAAGCTCTCCTCGCAGCCGAGGTCCTGAACGGTCAATTGCACCGCTTGTGCACCGGCCGCGATGAACGCTGCCGAGGCCAGCGGTCCTGAGGCCATCACCGGCATGGCGTTATCCCCGAAATCCCAGCTGATCGATGCTGCTGCCGTGAACGATCCTTGTGCAACGAACTGCGCGGATTCATCGGTGCATCGGATAGGCGGACGATCGAAAAAAGGCGCCAGTGGCGGGTGGACCTCGTACGTTGAAACACTGGTGTCAGCACATGGCCATCCCGGGTTGGCGACCAGCGTGATCGTGTAGGAACCTTCGTTCGCATAGGTCCATTGCGGTTCGGCAAGGTTCGAAGTGTCCGAAGTCATTCCGGGGTCACCGAAATCCCAATGCCAGAACTGCCCATTGATGCTCTCGTTCTCCGGAGCGACCGTTAGACCGGTACAGAACTCCTGCTGATCCTGGACCGAAGAGACGATATTGACCTCGCAGGGGACCACATCGAAACGTACGTCGCGGATCGATGCGCTCAGGAGCTGTCCGTTGCGGAATTCGCGGACCCTGATACCAGCGGCGAACGACCCCGCAAGGGTCGGGTGTACGGAAAGCACACCGGTGCCCGGGTCTATCGAGAGCCCGGGATCGGCATCGATGGGATCACCGCTTGAATAACCCGGTGCCCAGAGAATATTCGTGTACGGCGGCGGCGGCGCCAGAGGGGCTGGATCGTCGGGCGTACCTCCTGCGTAGGGGGTGAAAAGATCGTAGACCAACACATCCCCGTCCGGATCGGTGGCCGAGTGGTCGAAGGTCATGTCCTGTCCAGGGCATAGGGCGACCGGTGGGTAATCACTGAAACGTGGGCTGCTGTTGTTCCCGCTCGAAGAAGGCGGAATTTGGACCGTGCAGGTGAGACCTTGCAACAGCCCGGAAGGCAGGTTGATGATCGTAGGGGTGCGACAGCAGCGTTGGTAGCTTATCACATAACCTGTCGCGTTCGGTGGAAGTTCGACCGTAGTGATGTATTCCGCCCAAGCCGCACAGATGGTCGGCGGAGCTGCAAGGCACGGGTTGCTCAGGTCGACCGGTACGGAGTTCTCACCCGTGAACCCCACGAACTGCGAGAACTGGAAAACGTTGTCGCCGTCGTAAATGGCCAGCTGTATCTCGGCATCGAACCCCGTCCCGTTCGTGTTACCGGGACCGCAATCGCGATAGAGCTTCAATGTGACCCGGTACTGGTTCCCAAGAAGCTTGTCGTAGAACATCTCGCCACCCAGCACGTGCGTACCCATTGCCCAAGTGGACCAGAACAGGGCGATGGAGAGAGGGAGGAACCGGAACATCTTCGTACAGAGGACCAAAAGATACGACCAACGGTTGCCCGACGACGACCGGAACGGGGACCGGTCAGCCTGACCGGTCAGCGCAGCACTGTGAAATGGCCTTTGAACGACCGGCCGTTCAGCAACAGCAACTCGTAGTAGTAGGTCCCGTCCGGCACCCCGACGCCCGACCATTGGTTCTGGTAGTTGGTGGCTTCGTAGACCAGGAGACCCCAACGATCGTAGACCTTCAACTCGTTCTTGTGCTGTTCGATGTTCCGGATCGAGAACCGGTCGTTCGAACCGTCACCGTTCGGCGTGAATACGTTGGGGATCACGATCGGCACTTCGATGATCTCGTATGGCACCGTATAGGTGGAAGTGCAACCGTCCGCGGATGTGATCGCGAGTTGCACTTCATAGGTACCAGGCAACGGCGAAGGCCAAAGAAAGGTACCTCCCTCTCCCAGGTGGTTACCGTTCGCCGTCCATTCCCATTGTGTGATAGTGGTCCCGTTCTGGACGGAACCGTCCTGGAAAAGAACGTCGGTCCCGAACGGCTGCGGCGAAGGTGGCCATACGGAGAATCCAGCCGTCGGTACAGGGTTCACCAATACTTCTTCCGTATGTGAACCAACGCAACCATGATCCGTAACCGTGACCGAGACCGGATGTACCCCGGTCGGGGGCAACTCCACATTCACGATAGGGCTTGAAGCCGTCTGCGGAATTGCGTCCGGTCCAAAGTCCCAAGCGAACGTGGCCCCGGAACTGAATCCCCCGAGAGCCACGAATTCCGTGGTGAGACCGCCGCAAGCAGCGGTGGGAAGCTCGAAGAACACTCCGGGTGTAGGGTACACCTGGAACTCGGCCTGCGTCGTATCCGTGCAGGTAAGGCCTGGGTTCGCTACCAACGTGACCAAATACGTCCCCGGCGCGGAATAGAACCACGTTGGCGACTCGACACTGCTCGTATCGTACAGGGAGTTCGTTTCACCGAAATCCCAGTGCCAGGTCTGCCCTGTAGGGCTGATGTTCTCGAAATCCATCACGAGACCTGCGCAGAACTGGTCCGGAGAGGACGACGACTGCGGAGCGATCAGGGCCGTCACCTCGTTCTGGCAAGGCACCACATCGAACCGGAAATCGCGCCGGGTCTCGGACAAGAGCACACCTTCGCGGTACTCCTTCACACGGATGGCCACAGTGTAACTCGCACTGAGGCTGGGCTGCACGGTGAGCAACCCCGTCCCGGGGTCGATGGCGATCCCTGGATCGGCGTCCATGGGATAGGCATCCGAATATCCGTTGCTCCATTCGACTTCCGTGTACGGCGGCGGCAGTGGCAGGGGAATGGGATCGGCCTGGGATCCTCCATTGTAGGGGGAGCACAGTTCGTAGACCAGCGAATCGCCGTCCGCATCGGTGGCCGAATGATCGAACTCCAGCCCCTCGTCCAAACAGAGCACCGCAGGCGGATACTGCGTGAACCGTGCGGCGCTGTTCGTTCCATTGATGGCTGGTGGAATACGCACCGTACAGGTGAGGCCCGCATCCTGAGCACCGGCAATGTTGATGATGGTGGGTGTGCGACAGCAGCGTTGGTAGCTCAGGTGATAACCATCCGGACGAGCGGGCAGGTCGAAGGTCCCGGTGTAGACCGCGAGCTCAACGCAGATCGTAGGTGGCGCGGTCAGGCAGGGATTATCAAGGTCCACTTCCACCAGCTGTGCCCCGGGAAAGGTCAGCGCCTGATAGGAGATGAACGTGCCATCTCCGCCGAATACGCCGATCGTGGCCGCAGCATCGAAACCCGTTCCGCTGACGTTACCCGGTCCGCAATCGCGGTAGATCTCCAGCATCACGCGGTACTGGTCACCGCCCAAATGATCATAGTAAAGCGCACCCCCGATGATGTGCGTCGCTCCAAGCCGCAACGAAGCGGAGAACAGGAACACGAAAAGGGTAAGGGCACGCATGACGTTACGACACCGGACCCCCACCAATGGTTGCCCGCCGATCACGCCCAAGATACTCGCCATCGCGCATGTTCCACCGCCTCGGCCACTGAGCGGGCTCATCGAAGGCCAAGTGTTCGGAACACCACCTCCCACTCCCCTTCCGAAAGCGGCAGATAACGGCCCTGATCTCCGTCGATCATCTCCATGATCCTCACTTTCTCCGGATAGGCTTCGGCCGCGATCTCGTGGACCACCCAACGTTTCCCTATCCGTTGCAATTCCGTGAACCGGTCCATTCCTTCGATACGGTAAAGGTGCGTGCCATCCCCCGTTCGGCGGAACACCGGGAACTTGCGTGTCACTCTTGTCATGGTCGCCCCTATCTTCCCGCACTGCACATGGAACCTTTCCTGCAACGCCTTGCGGCCCTGTTGGTGAAGCACCATCGCCACGAGATGGACCGCATCGCTGTGGTGCTTCCCGGAAGGCGTGCCGGACTTCACCTGCGAAAGTACCTCGCCCAAACGAACGGGGCTGCGTTGTGGAGCCCCGACGTGTTGGACATGGGGGCTTTCATGGAACGGTGCAGCGGGCTTTCCCAAGGAGGATCCATGGAGATGCTCTTCCTTTTGTACCGGACCTACCGCGATCTGTTCGGCGACAAGGCGGATGACCTCGCTGAATTCATGGAATGGGCGCCGGTCACGCTTCGCGACATGAGCGACGTGGACGCACACCTGCTGGACATCGAGGCGTTCTACCGTGACCTCACGGAGTACCATGAACTCGATGAATGGAGCTTCAGACTGGGCGAGTTGAGCCCCAGCCAAGTGCGGCTCAACCGGCAATGGCGATCCACCGGTGATCTGCATCGTGCCTTTGCCAAGGTGATGCTGGATGGCGGAATGGCGACGTCCGGATCCGTGGCTCGCTCTGCTGCCGAACGGATCGCCAGGAGGGCGTTTGACCTGCCTTGGAAAATGGTGTGGTTCGCCGGCCTCAACGCGCTGGACCCGGCGTCCATGGCTGTTATCAAGGCCCTCCAGGAACGCGGCCTGGCCCGTCTGGCATGGGATACCGACCCGCACTACGTGGACGATCCGAGACAGGAAGCGGGGCGCTATCTGCGTCGCGCCATGGCTTCACTCGGTCCGGGGGAATTGCCTCCTCTCCCAGCGATCGCACAGAACGAACGGAACATACGCACCGTAGCGACCCCGAACGCCCTGGCCCAGACCACCTACGTGGCACAGCGCCTGTCCATATTGAGCGAAGTGGAGCGGGCGAAAACGGTCGTGGTGCTTGCCGACGAAACCCTGGTTCTTCCATTCCTCGATCAACTACCACCGGATATCGGGCCGTTGAACGTGACCATGGGCGCACCACTGCGCGCGCTGCCGGTCCACGGTCTTACGGAAGCCTTCCTGGAGCTTCATGCGACCATGGCACCGAATGGCACCTGCTCCCTACCCGCGCTCGAAGCCTTGTTGGGCCATCCTTTCCTGAACGAAGGGAGCCCCACATCGCGCCTGGTGGGTGCGTTGCGGGAATTGCAGCGTGTTCGGATCACTCCCGAAGAACTGGTCGATCATGCTGGTGCTGCGGGTTCTGCTCACGCATCGGAAATGCAGGTTTGCCTTATGCCGGTTGGGGCTGACGCCAAGGAACTGCCGTCCCGGATGGTCGCGCTCTTCACTTGGGCGAAAAGGATCGCTCCACAAGACCGTTTCGTTCAGGAGCAACTCTTCCAAATGGCCCGCCTGCAACATCGGTTGGACAGCACACTGCAACGGGTCGGGCCCGGGACCATGGACCTGCGCACCTATCGCTCCGTCCGTGATAAACTGCTGCGCGAGGAACAACTTTCCTTCCTTGGTGAACCATTGCGCGGCCTTCAAGTGATGGGTCTGCTTGAATCACGTGCGCTCGACCATGAACGGGTGATCATGGTCTCGGTGAACGAAGGCGTTCTCCCGCGTGCCAATTCGCACCAAAGTTGGATCCCTTTCGATATCCGGCGGCACCACCACCTGCCCATGCCAGCTGATGGCGAAGCGATCACAGCCTACCATTTCCAGCGAGCGATGCACCTCGCCACCGAGGTCGAGTTCGTTTACAACGCGGGTGGCGATGCGGACAGCGGCGAGCGATCGCGCTTCATCGCGCAGTGGGAACATGAGGTCGTTGGTCGCACGCGAACGCACCTCACGGCGCATACCGTAGCAGCCACATGTATCGTGCGTGGGTCGAGGACGGTGGTCGTGGAAAAGGACGCGGCCGTTATGTCAAGGCTCAAG
>DEQO01000180.1 GCA_002360495.1 Flavobacteriales bacterium UBA3364 | reverse complement strand
AGGTGGACAAGGCCGGCATCATCCACGCGGTGATCGGCAAGGCTTCCTTCGACGCTACGAAACTGAGCGAGAACGCCCACGAGATCCTGCTGACCCTGGTGAAGCTGAAACCCAGCACCGCCAAAGGGGCCTATATCAAGAGCATCAGCATCAGTAGCACCATGAGCCCCGGCGTGCAGGTCGATACCCGCACCGTAGCCGTCGGTTGATCCCCAATAGCGCACTACAATGGCAACCAAGATCGAAAAGAACCAAGCCATCGATGTCCTCGTTGAGGAGATCAAGGCTACGAACGTGCTCTATCTGGCGGACACCTCCGGCATGACCGCCGAATCCACCAGCAGCCTGCGCCGCGCCTGTCACAAGAGCGGTATCCGCATGAAGGTGGTGAAGAACAGCCTGCTGCAGAAGGCCATGGAGCGCATCGAAGGAAAGGACTACAGCGGCGTGATCCCCTCGCTGAAAGGCCAGACCTCCGTGCTCTTCGCGGATAAGGGCAATGCGCCTGCGAAGCTCATCAAGGACTTCCGTAAGAAGGAGGACTCCAAACCACTGCTCAAAAGCGCCTGGATCGATGAAGCTGTCTTCATCGGTGACGATCAACTCGTGATGTTGAGCAAGCTCAAAGGCAAGGAGGAACTCATCGGCGAGATCATCGGCCTGCTCCAGAGCCCGATGAAGAACGTCCTCAGCGGCCTGCAAGGCAGCGGTGGACAGAAGATCGCCGGCCTCGTCAAAACCCTCCAGGAAAGAGCCCAAGCTTAAGACTACTTCGTAAGGGCGGGAGATCTCCCGCCCCGACCGATCAAACGCGTTACGCACTTCCAATCGACTTCCCAACCCTGTAACAAACCCGTAAGATGGCAGACATCAAATCCCTGGGCGACCAGCTTGTGAACCTCACCGTGAAAGAGGTGAACGAATTGGCGACCTACCTGAAAGACGAATACAAGATCGAGCCGGCAGCAGCAGCAGTTGCCATCGCAGGCCCCGCAGCAGGCGGTGGCGGTGGCGATGCAGCTGAAGCCAAGACCAGCTTCGACGTGATCCTGAAGCACGGTGGCCAGAACAAACTGGCGGTCGTGAAACTGGTGAAGGAACTCACCGGTCTGGGACTGAAGGAAGCGAAAGATCTCGTTGACGGTGCTCCGAAGCCGCTGAAAGAAGGTGTGTCCAAAGAGGACGCTGAGAGCCTGAAGCAGCAACTGACGGAAGCCGGCGCCGAAGTTGAGGTCAAGTAAGATCCCGACCTCGCTCGCATCACAGCAGCACGGAGAGGCCCCAATGCGGGCCTTTCCGGCTGTCCTGTGACGAAAGGCCCTTGTCGGGCATCCAATACGCTCTCCCCACGCCCTGATCCAGGCAGGGGAGGCCGGTCAAGTAGAAGCGGATCCGTTGTTCATCCGGTCGTCTTCCGTTCTTCATAATCGCACCCATGGCCCAGGCGAAGACCAGTTCCAAGAAAAGCAAGCGCATCGACTTCGGCTCCAGCCCCCTGTCGATCGACTACCCCGATTTCCTCGATATCCAACTGAAGAGCTTCGAAGAGTTCTTCCAGATCGAGACCCTCCCCGAACACCGCGAGAGCGAAGGTCTCTTCAAAGTGTTCTCGGAGAACTTCCCCATCACGGATACCCGGAACCAATTCGTACTCGAGTTCCTCGATTATTTCATCGACCCGCCACGTTACAGCATCGATGAGTGTATCGAGCGCGGATTGACCTACAGCGTGCCTCTCAAGGCCAAGCTGAAGCTGTATTGCACCGATCCCGAGCACGAGGATTTCGAGACCATCGTGCAGGACGTGTACCTGGGACAGATCCCCTACATGACCCCGAAAGGTTCGTTCGTGGTGAACGGTGCCGAGCGTGTGGTCGTGAGCCAGTTGCACCGTTCGCCGGGTGTGTTCTTCGGCCAGAGCCGCCACGCCAACGGGACCAAATTGTACAGCGCCCGTGTCATCCCGTTCAAAGGGTCCTGGATCGAATTCGCCACGGACATCAACGGTGTGATGTACGCCTACATCGATCGTAAGAAGAAGTTGCCGGTGACCACCCTGCTGCGCGCCATCGGTTTCGAGAGCGACAAGCAGATCCTGGAGATCTTCGGTCTGGCCGATGAGGTGAAAGTGACCAAGGCCGCCATGAAGGAGGCTGTGGGTCGCAAACTCGCTGCCCGTGTGCTGAAGAGCTGGGTGGAGGACTTCGTCGACGAAGACACCGGTGAGGTGGTGTCCATTGAGCGTAACGAAGTATTGATCGATCGCGAAACGGTGATCGAGGACATCCACGTGGACCAGATCGTGGAGAGCGGTGCCAAGACGATCATCCTGCACAAGGCCGGCATCAACGCCGCCGACTACGCGCTGATCTACAACACCCTGCAGAAGGATACCTCGAACTCCGAGAAGGAGGCCGTGGAAGTGATCTACCGTCAGTTGCGGAACGCCGAACCACCCGATCTGGAAACGGCCCGTGGTGTGATCGACAAGCTGTTCTTCAGCGAACAACGCTACGATCTCGGTGAGGTAGGCCGCTATCGGATCAACAAGAAGCTCGGTCTCGAAAGCGAACTGAGCGTGAGGGTGTTGACCAAGGAGGATATCATCTTCATCATCAAGTACCTGATCGAGCTGGTGAACGTGAAGGCCGATGTCGACGATATCGACCACTTGAGCAACCGTCGTGTCCGTACCGTGGGCGAGCAATTGCACGCCCAGTTCGGCGTAGGTCTGGCACGGATGGCCCGCACCATCCGCGAGCGCATGAACGTGCGTGACAACGAGGTGTTCACACCGACCGACCTGATCAATGCCAAGACCTTGAGCTCGGTGATCAACTCGTTCTTCGGAACGAACCAGTTGAGCCAGTTCATGGACCAGACCAACCCGCTGAGCGAGATCACCCACAAGCGCCGGATGTCGGCCCTTGGGCCCGGTGGCCTCAGCCGCGAGCGCGCCGGCTTCGAGGTCCGCGACGTACACTACACGCACTACGGCCGTCTCTGCACCATCGAGACCCCGGAAGGACCGAACATCGGTCTGATCAGCAGCCTCTGCGTGTACAGCAAGATCAACAGCCTCGGCTTCATCGAGACACCCTACCGTCCCGTCGCAAGTGGCAAGGTGGACGTGAAGGCCGATGTGGTCTATCTCAGCGCCGAGGAGGAGGACAACAAGATGATCGCTCAGGCGAACGCCGTTGTCAATGAGAAGGGTGAATTCACCACGAGCCGTGTGAAAGCGCGGTTGATGGGCGATTTCCCGGTGGTGGAACCGAAGGAGTTGCACCTTATGGACGTTGCGCCGAACCAGATCGCGTCCATCGCGGCTTCGTTGATCCCCTTCCTGGAGCACAATGACGCCAACCGTGCGCTCATGGGATCGAACATGATGCGTCAGGCCGTGCCGTTGTTGCGGCCCGAAGCCCCGGCCGTGGGGACCGGCCTGGAAGAACTGGTGGCCCGCGACAGCCGGGTGCTCCTCACCGCCGAAGGCGAGGGCACGGTAAAGGTCGTGGACGCCGATCGCATCGTGATCGACTACAAGCGCAACGAGGACGAGCGCACCGTGAGCTTCGATGGTGACGAGAAGGAGTACAAGCTCACCAAATTCCTGAAGACGAACCAGAGCACCTGCATGAACCTGCGTCCGTTGGTACGTAAGGGGGAGAAGGTGACCGCAGGGCAGACCCTTTGCGAAGGTTACGGCACGCAGGACGGTGAACTGGCCATCGGTCGCAACCTCCAGGTGGCCTTCATGCCTTGGAAGGGCTACAACTTCGAGGATGCCATCGTGATCAGCGAGCGTGTGGCCAGCGAGGACATCTTCACCTCGATCCACATCGATGAGTACATCATGGAGGTGCGCGACACCAAGCGTGGCTTGGAGGAACTCACCGCGGACATCCCGAACGTTTCGGAGGAGGCCACGAAGGACCTCGACGAACACGGCTTGATCCGCATCGGTGCGGAGATCAAGGAGGGCGACATCCTCATCGGCAAGATCACGCCGAAAGGGGAGACCGATCCTTCGCCGGAAGAAAAGCTGCTGCGCGCCATCTTCGGTGACAAGGCCGGTGATGTGAAGGATGCTTCGTTGAAGGCTCCACCGAGCACGAAAGGTGTGGTGATCGACAAGAAGCTCTTCAGCCGTGCCGTGAAGGACAAGAAGGCCAAAGGCAACGAAAAAGGCGTTCTGGAGCAGATCGACAAGGAGCAGGACAAGGAACTCGGTACCTTGAAGAACGAGCTCATCGACAAGATGATGAAGCTCCTCAACGCCCAGTCCAGCAACGGCGTCTTCAACAAGTACAAGGAGGAACAGATCAAGAAGGGCGTGAAGTTCAGCCCGAAGGTCCTGCAAGCCGTGGACTTCATCACCGTGGACCCCACCGAATGGACCGCGGACAAGAAGACCAACGAACTGGTGCGCCAGCTCATCCACAATTACAACATCCGCCACAGCGACATCAGTGGCGTGTACAAGCGCAAGAAGTTCCAGGTGAGCATCGGCGACGAACTGCCCACAGGTATCGTGAAACTGGCCAAGGTGTACGTCGCTGCCAAGCGTAAACTGACGGTGGGCGACAAGATGGCCGGCCGCCACGGTAACAA
>DEQO01000029.1 GCA_002360495.1 Flavobacteriales bacterium UBA3364 | reverse complement strand
TCGCGGAAGTCGAGGAAGTCCAACGGAGTCATCGTCTCCATGACATCCATCTGGTGTACCAAAACGCCCAGGATCGTCGTCACGCGTTGCAAACGGTGTACGGCGATGTTCAACTCGCCACCGTTATCGTCCACATGGCGATCGGCGAACATGTCGATCACACTGCTCGTCTCGTGCAAGATCTGTTTGAACCACAGTTCGTACGCTTGATGGATGATGATGAACAGCATCTCATCGTGCGCATCCACCCCGTGCTTGTCGCTTTCGGGGGCTTGGGCACCGAGGATCTTGTCCAGTTGCAGATAGTCGGGATAGTAGACGGAGGACATGGGACCGATCGACCGCATACCGGGCACATTGGTATGCCGGTCCGGTTCTGCGCCAAATGTAACCGGCTGTCCCGGGCCAGGTGTTGAGGGATGTCAGTGGCGCTTTCTTCGATAGCTTCGTGGGACCGATCGGAGAACCCATGGCCTACCGCGCTTTACTTCTTTCACTGGCCCTTTCCGGTGTCTTGTGCGGTGTTTGCGTAGCGCAGACCGAGCCACCACCGATGCCACCCCCCCCCGCGGAGGTCGGCGATGGCGACATCGCTATCCCTGTACCTGGGCCGGACGTTCCGGGCAAACCGGTCATGCACGCCGAAGAAAGCCCTGTGTTCCCCGGTGGTGATCTGGGTTTGGCGAAAGAACTCAAACGGCATTTGAAGTATCCGAAAGAAGTGCTCGAGATCGGGCTTCAAGGGAAGGTCTACGTGCAATACGTCGTGGGGGTGGATGGCAGCATCGGGGACATCAAAGTGGTACGCGGCGTTCATCCGTTGATGGACAAGGCCGCGGTGGATGCTGTGAAGCATCTTCCCAACTACTCTTCGCCAGCCAGGATGAACGGGAAACCAGTGCCCTTCCAGCTGGTGCTCCCGGTGGTGTTCCAAGCGCAATGAACGGGAGCCCGATGTCGTCGTTCCCACATTTGGTCCTTCTGGTGGGCATGGTCGGCTTGGGTCCGCCTTCGTGCGTTGCCCAAAGCGGGACCGATCGACTGTTCCGTTCGTCGGATGCTGCCCAACGTGTTTTCAATCATGGTGACGTTGGAACGCCTATGCTCGAAGCAGAAGCCGGACCGACATTCCCTGGTGGCGCTGATTCCCTGCTGGCCTATCTGAGGCGCGAGGTGCGCATACCGGATGCTGCGCGTGCGGCCGGTGTGAAGGGCGTGATCATCCCGAATTTCGAGGTGGATGCCTCAGGCGATATCGGGAAGATCGACTTGATCGGGAGTTTGGGACATGGATGTGAGGAGGAGGTGTTGCGTGTATTGGCTTCCATGCCCAAGTGGATACCTGCGCGGTTCGATGGAACGCCGATCTCCGCGATGACGAGCTTCCCGGTCCGTTTCGGGGAATAGCGCGGCAACTTCGCCATCAACGGATCAACACGACATGCCCCGTCAACTTGCGTGGGCTGTGATCGTTCACGGTACCCGGTCGAATCTCCAGGGACCATGTGTACACCCCGAGCGGGACGCCGCCATCACCTTTCCACGAATCCGTCGGGTCCGTCGAGGCCCATAGTTCAGCGCCCCAGCGATCGAAGATGCGGAAGGCGTAACCGGTCTGCGGGCAATCGAATTGGGGGCGGAAGCCATCGTTGAAACCGTCATCGCCCGGCGTGAAGGCGTTCGGTATGTAGATGGGGCAATCGCAGAAGTCCTGTGTTACCACGATGCTGTCCATCGCCATACCGCACGAGTTGGTGACCACCACGCCATACTGTCCAGGGCGGTCGATGGACAAGGTCGGCTCCGTTGAACCGTCGTTCCATTCATAGGTGTAGCCGGCCCCCGTTGCGTCCAACTCGGCGGTGGTCCCTACGCAGAGCAGGAAGTCAGGGCCAAGGTCCGCGACTGGAAGTGCGATGGTGCCGAGTTCCAAACTATCGGTGGTGCTGCAGCCGTTCTCGGTTACGCGGACCCAGTAGGTTCCCGCCGCGGTCGTCACATTCTGCGCGGTGGTGTTACCATCCTGCCACAGGTATGTGCCACCAGCACGCTCCACATCGAAGAACAGGGCGGTATCCGCACAAATGGTCGTGTCGTTACCCAGGTCGACGATGGGAAGTGGGGCGAAGTCGAACATGACGGCGTCGGTTGTGGTGCAACCGGCCAGGTCAACCGTGACCGTGTAGTTTCCGCTTTCGGTCACCATGTAGGATGCATCGGTGCTGCCATCCTGCCATTCGTAGGTGGCACCCGCGTTGAAGGCGTTCAGTACGATGGTATCTCCTTCGCAACGGTCTTGGTCCTGGCCCAATTCAACTTCGGGCAGCGGCAGGAATTCGACCTCCACAGAATCGCGTCCCATGCAGCCGTTCGTGGTCACCTCGACCCAATAGGTCCCGCTTTCGGTCGGCGAATAGGTCGTTGCGTTACTGCCGTCCTGCCATTCATAGGTATCCGCACCGGGCCAGTTCGCGCTCAAGGTGACAGGCTCATCCGCGCAGGCTTCCACATCGGTTCCGAGGGAAGGATCCGGATAGTCCTGGTAGGTCACTTCGATCTCGTCCGAGTAGGTGCAGAACGGGGCGAAGGAGATATCGTCCAAGGCGAAGTCGTTGCCGCTGTCGAAGATGTTCAGGTTGCTGATGCAGATGGTCGCGCTCGTGGCCGATCCGGAAGCCCAGATACCATAGAAGTTGTTCCAGGCGCAGGTTACCGTGGTGCCATCGAGACCTGTGCCCACGGGTGTTCCGTTCACGGTGAACTGCAACTGCGCGGGCGATTCGAAGAACGCTGATGCCAGCCAGGCAGAGAAGGCGTAGTCCGTGTTCGCCTGCACAGCAACGGTTTGGCACCAGATGTTCTGACCGGGTATTTGCGCGCCGTTCACCACCATCATGTTCCCGTTGCCTGTGGTGTGGTCGCCGCAAGAGGAGAAGTTGGTGTGCAACGTTTGTGGGTCGGTGCCCACGCCGTAGGAACCGGCATCGGAGAGCGGGCCATAGGTTCCGCCGATACCGATCACATAGTCGCTGGTGAATCCGGTGCTGCCTGCGGAGAAGTCGCCGTTCACTACCAATTCACCGGATGTGCCGAAATCCGTGACCGTGCAGCTGTAGGTCCCCGGAGCTGAGACCAACCTGAATTCCGCGGTGGACCCATTGTCCCAGAGGTAGCTCTGGAATCCGGCTTCCGCCTGCAAAAGGAGGGTTTGACCGGTGCAAAGCGTGGTATCGGGTCCAAGGTCCACCTCGCCAGTGCATTGTGCAGGACAGGCGGTCCGTATGGCCATGCAAAGTCCCAGGAAGACGCTGGACCGAAGGACGGAACGATAATGGACGGGGTATCGGAAGCGCACTGGGGAAAGGCGGTTCACAACGCAATACTAGTTCGCTGCTCGTCAGGTTGACGGACGGGAAGGCCTTCCCGGCGCCCTCAGCGTAGCTGGAATGACCTTTCCCTGCTTCAAAGCAACCGTTCAACTAAAATTTTCGTCATAGAACTAAAAACATAGTTATATTTGTGCCATGGAATCGTTGACGAGAGCTGAAGAGCAGGTGATGTTGGCCCTATGGGGAATAGGGAAGGGCTTCGCGAAGGATATCCTGGAGGCACTACCAAAGCCGAAACGGGGAGGGGCCAAGCCCGCGATCACCACCGTGAGCACGATCGTCCGCATTCTGGAGCAGAAAGGATTCGTAGGCCATGAGTCGTTCGGTCGGGCCCACCGCTATTATCCGCTGGTGAGCCATCAGGAATACCGCTCACGCACCGTGGACCGTGTGGTCCACGATCACTTCGGTGGGTCGGCGCAAGGCCTGCTATCGCATTTCATCCAACGCGAGGACATCAGCACCTCGGAACTGGACGAGTTGCTCAAGCTCATCAAACAACGGAAACAGGACTAACCCATGGAAGTATTGATCCACCTTGCGAAAGCGAACGCGGTGTTCGCGTTGCTGTTCGGAGCATACCTGCTCGTATTGCGCAGGGAGACGTTCTTCATCGCGAACCGGATCTGGCTCGTGTCGTCGACGGTCATAGCCCTGTTGTTGCCTTTTGTGCAATGGAGCACTGCGTTTTCGCCATTGGCTGGTCGCCTATTGCCATCGGTGATGACCGGAGCCGACGCCGGTACTTCACGAACAGGCCTCTCGTGGGAGATGGTACTGCTCTTCGTTTATTCGGCGGGCGTCGTTCTCGAACTGGCGCGGTTGGTGATCGACATCCGGAATGCCTGGGTGGCATCGGGTGCAGCCAGCCCGACCGAGGGTTTGTCGTTCCTGGGCCGTGTGTCCATCCCGGAGAACCTGACCGGAGCGGATCGTGAGGCCATGATCGCCCACGAATGGGTCCATGTGCGGCATGGCCACACTGCTGATGTGCTGCTGCTGCGACTTGTGCATGCGTTCAATTGGTTCAACCCGCTATGGCTGCTGGCGTTGCGCGAACTACGGCTCGTGCATGAACACACGGCCGATGCCATCGCATGCGAACGTCACTCGGACTACGACCACCTGTTGCTCGCACAAGCCTTGGGCATTCCGACGCATGCCCTCACGAACAATTTCCGCTCGTCCAACCTCAAAAACCGAATGACCATGTTACATCGTCGTCCTTCCTCACTCGCCGCAGGGTCGAAATACCTGCTCGCCCTGCCGTTGCTTTTTGCTGCTGTGTCCTTCGCCGCGCCCTCGCGCTCGGCATCACCGGTGCGGACCATCCAAAGTGATGTGGTCGTTCAAGCCGAACGGATGCCCGAGTTCCCCGGCGGTAACGAAGCCATGATGCAATTCGTCGTGAAGGAGTTGAAGTATCCCGAAGCCGCACGCAAAGCCGGAAAGGAAGGCAAGGTGTTCGTCGGCTTCGTTGTGGACGCTGAAGGGGCGGTCACGAAGGTCGTCGTCAAGCGCGGTGTGGATCCCGCGATCGATGCCGAAGCCGTTCGCGTGGTGAGCGCCATGCCGAAATGGAAACCCGGTATGAACGCCGGCAAACCGGTGGCCGTGGAGATGGTGTTGCCCCTCGTGTTCCAACTGGAGGACGGGAAGAAGCCTTAGCGCCTCGCAAGAAGCGTAACGCCCGCACTGGTCGATCCGGTGCGGGCGTTCCTTTTGACGCAGCTGTTCGTTACTCGTTATGTGGTTTCTTCCCACCGTCCGCTTTTTCCTGGTGCTCTGCCTTCTTCTCCTTCCGCAGGACCAGCATCTTCTCGTATTGTTCGGTCGTCAACACGGCCTTCAGTTCCACGTCCCGCTGCTGGCGGATGATCCGGGCACGTTCTTTCTGGGCATCCTCGGCCTGCTGGACCTTTTTCAGGTCCATCATCGCCTTCGCAAAGCGTTCGTTGATCACCTGCACCTTGGCCGTTTGTTCGGTCGACAGGCCGAGTTCCTCGGTCATCGTTTCCGTCCGCTTATCCGCCTTCTCGGAAGCGCGTTGTTCGATCACCGCCGGGTCCTTGGTGGGTTTTGCGGGATCCGTGGTCCCCTGCGCGTTCACCGTGGTCAGTGCGGTCAGCAGGACCGTCGCCATCATCATCTTTTTCATGGTCGCAATTTAGTCTTGTGCTCCTATGACGCTGAAATCGCCCGGGAGGTTTGATCGGACCTCGGATCCGAGGATTATCTTGGCCCTGTGGCCATGGTGAACGCGATCTCTACGTCTGCTCCAATGCGTTGTTCCCTCCTCTTTCTGGGGTATGTCGCCATTGCGGGTTGCAAGTCCAAAGCCCCGGCAGTGGGGGTGGGCGACCCCGATTGTTGTATTGGTCATACCATCTACGAAGATCCGGACCTGACCAAGGTGCCGGAGTTCCCGGGAGGGAACGCCGCCATGTACACCTGGCTCGGGAACCGCTTGACCAAGCCCGCGGACGCTGCCGAAGTGAAGGAAGATCCGCTGGTCCAGTTCAATGTGACCTGCACCGGAACGCTCACCGATATCGCCGTGAAGGTGCCCGCGCATCCCGCGTTGGACTCTCTCGCGCTGCAGGCCGTTCGTGACATGCCTCCCTGGGTTCCCGGTAGGATCAAGGACAAGGTGGTCTGCACCTTCCATGTGATCACGGTGACCTTCGAGTAGTTCCGTTCCCTGCTTGCCTGTCGTTGGGGAATATTGGCTCGTCGTTCCGCCATTGCCCTTGGTCAGGATCCCGCAACCCTGCCGGCTTTCCGCGCGTTCCGTGCCCATGCGCCCGATCACGTTCCTTCTTGTGTCGGTCATTGCGTTCAACGCCCGACCGGCTACTTTCCACGTATCCATGACCGGGAACGATGGGAATAGCGGGCTTTCCGCCGCACAGGCGTGGGCGACCATCCAACATGCCGCTGACATCGCGCTGGCCGGTGATTCCGTGATCGTTCATGCGGGATCCCATGCAGGGTTCGCCGCCATGGACCATAGTGGGACAGCTTCGGCCCCGATCGTGTTCATGGCGGGGAGCGAAGATGTCCTGATCGATTCGCCGTGTACCTACAACGACCTCGATGGCATCAACGTGGAGAACGTGGAGTGGGTGGTGATCGAAGGATTCACCGTGAACGACATGCCACGCAGCGGCATTCGTACCGCACTCACCGATCATGTGACGATCCGGTACAACATCTGCGCGAACAATTCCAAGTGGGGCATCCTTACCGGTTTCGCCGAGCATGTCATCATCGAGCACAACACCTGCAGCGGGAGCCAGGATGAACATGGCATCTATTTCAGCAACAGCGCCGATGATCCCATTATCCGGCACAACCACTGCTTCGATAACAATGCCAATGGGATCCACATGAACGGTGATGCCAGCCTTGGTGGCGATGGCATCATCAGCAATGCCCAGGTCTACGGGAACATCATCCATGGGAATGGCACGGCAGGGGGGAGCGGTATCAATTGTGACGGTGTCGTCAATTCCGTGATCTACAACAACCTGCTGTACGATAACCACGCAAGCGGCATCAGCCTGTACCGGATCGACGGGGGCGCGCCGAGCACCGGGAACAAGGTGTACAACAACACGGTGGTCAACGCGAATGATGCCCGATGGTGCATGAACATCGCCGAAGGCTGTACCGGGAACCGGCTACTGAACAATATCTTCATCAACCAGCATCCGTTCCGCGGCGCGATCGTGTTAGCTGCCGATGCGTTGGACGGCTCCACGAGCGACTACAACCTCGTGATGAGCCGGCTTTCCCCCGATGGGGATGCCACCATCCTCGATCTGGCGGCATGGCAGGAGCTTGGCTACGATGCTCACTCCATTGTCGCGGCACCATTGAGCACCTTGTTCGTGGACATTCCAGCAGCGGACTATCATGCTTCATCGGCGAACAGCCAACAAGTCGATTCCGGTACGGATGCCGTTCTGCCGGAAGTTCCGGACGACCTTGCCCTGGAGGCACGACCCGCCGGTGCTGGCTTCGACATCGGTTGTTACGAGCGTGGGCTCAACACGGGGTTCGGGCACCCGCAGGCGACGACCGATCTGCCAGCACCGTATTTCTTGAACGATGCCTTGATCCTTCCTGCGTTCGCGCCAGGAGGGAGGGTACGCGTGATCGATGCACAGGGCCGCCTGGTCGTGCAGGCGGTCGCATCGGGACCGCTGCTCAGTCTACCGGCATTGACAAGCGGGGCCTATGTGGTACAAATGACACAAGCCGACGGGGAACACCCGTCGGCTTGGACGATCATTCGCTGAATTCAGCGCGCGATAACGAAGCGCTGTTGGGGGTAACCGGCCACGACCATGGAGTAGGAGCCGTTGGCGAGGCCGGAGACGTCAAGCCCATGAAGCACCATAGTCACGTTGCTGTTCAAGCTGATACGACCAGTTGCATCGATCACCTGCACGCCGGTGTTCGCAGCCAGGCCCGCAGGCACTGTAAGGTACAATACGTTGCTGGATGGGTTCGGGTGCAGCCGGAAGCCCGAGGTGGCTGTTTCAGCAAGGCCGACGCCCGAAGCCGGTTCCACTACGCCCAGCGCATTGGTGGTGGCGTTCACGTACCAGATGCGACCATCGGGACCCACTTCGATCCCCATGATCCCTGGGGCGCCGGTACTGATACGGCCTTGTTCCGCGAACGCGTTGGACATGTCGTAGATGATGATCTCGCCCGTGGCGTGATCGCTCACCAGGAGGTGGTTCCCGACCAGATCGATACCTGCGGGTTCCTGCAGGCCGGTGGTGATCAGTACTTCGACGGTCGCTCCTTCCATGTCCTCATACTCCACATAGCTCTCGAACGGACCGAAGTCGGGTGAACCGGGTGCGATGCTTCCGCTGCGCGTGTCCAGCCGAAGGATCCGCTGTCCGCCATGGTCCACCACGTAGAGCCAGTTCGTGTGCTTGTCCAGTACGCAATGGCTCACGATGTGATCGCCCGGATCGCGCGTGATCGACACTTCCGGGTAGCGGTGGATGATCGCGTTGCCGTGGTAGTCATTGCCCGGTCCGTGGTCCGCGCGGAAGTCGTGCATCACAACGTCCTGGTTGTGCCCGTCCACCACCCAATAGCGGTTCCAGCGTTCGTGTGCAAGACCCTGGGCCTTGGGTGTCACATGCAGCATGTCCAAGTGGCTGCCCAGAGGACCGAAAAGGTTCATCGCATAGATGGCAGGGTCGCTGCTCCACAGCGTGATGCCGGTGAACGGGGTGGTGGTGGCCTGGTTCTGGTTCGCATCCCAGATCCCGGGAGAGGTGGAGAAGTTACCGTTGTCCCCGAAAGCGATCCCGGTAGGCAAACTCATGAAGTGTCGCGCATTGATGTCCCGCTGTTGCAGGAAATCCATGTCGGGTTCACCGGGTGCGGTGAACATCACTGTACTACCACCTGTGCTCGGCACATCCTTGTTGATCACCCACAATTCGTTGCGCGAACGGTCCGGATGGAAATCCAGATCGCGTGGTACCAACAGATCCTGGTCGGCATCCGCGACTATCGTCAGCACGGGTGTGGTGGCAAGGAAGTCGTCCATGCGATCGGGTATCGCGGGATTCACGATCATGTCCGAAGATTGCGAGTCGTTCGTAGGGTTCAGGTCCGTATCACCGTTCACACTCGCAACATGCATCTCCAGGACATTGGTCCCCGCCGCAGCCGGGCTCCACTGGACCTCATGAACGAAATCCCTCGTCGCACCTGGTGCCAGGTTGATGCCCGTGATGGTCGAGGTCTGCTCGGCCCCTCCATCGATCGTGTAGGCGATGTCGAACGAGGTGACTGCGGATCCACCGAAGTTCTGCACCGTGCCCGCAACGGTCACTGGCGATCCCGCCTCACAGAAAAAGCCCGTCGTGCTTTCCGTCAACGCCAGGTCCCGGGCAAAGGGGATCACCACGGTGAAGGTGTGGGTGGTCATTCCTCCATCACCGGAGAAGGCGCCGATGTAGCCGCCATCGACCAGGACCGTGAAACTCGCCTGTGCATCACCATAGAGGTCGATGGAGATGATGTCGTATGTGCCCCCCTCCGTCAGGCAGAACGGCCCTTCAGTGATGGTGGTGTTGTTCGGGTATCCTCCGTCCGGGGAGAGATCGGTTCCCGCGTCGGAACAGTCATAATCCGTCTGGCCTCCGATGAAGATGGGCGACTCGTCACAAGCGTTCCCGGTTTCCACCAGTTGCCAAAGTGTCTCATTGCCGAAGTCATCGGTGGTGACATCGATGGTCACCTCCAATTCCCCGGCGGCACATTGCGCTGGCACTTCGGAGACTGGAGCAAGTGCGACCAGCGCTACTGGTAGGATGTAACGTATGTTCATGTGTGTTTATCGGAATGAAGGATGAAATGTAGGTAGCTATCGCGGAAGTTCGAGCAATGGGTTGCTCCGGTCTTGGGTTCCTTCGTGCCATTCGCACGCATACCCGTCCGACGGAGATGTATTTCCGATCGACGAGTGCCGGATCATCCACTTCGGGACCCTATCCCATGAAATCGGCCTTGAGCAGTGAATAGGCCGCACTGTCGAGGAATTCCCCGTTCCAGAAGAAGTTCTCCTTGAACAACCCTTCGCGTACGAAACCACAACTGCGGAGCAGCGCGTTCGATGCCGTGTTGCGAGGATCCGTATCCGCTTCGATACTGTGGAACCCGAGCCGTTCGAATCCGCAAGCCACAACGGCCAGCAGTGCTTCCTTCATTATGCCTTTGCGCCAGTGGTCGCTGTGCAACGCATAGCCTACTTCGCCCCGGTAGTGCTCCTTCTTCAGGCGGTAGTAGCCGATGGTTCCGATGAGGGTGGGGTCATCCTGCATGGTGATGGCCCAGCTGATCGCATTGTTCCCGGCCTGGTCCTTCAGCGCCCGATCGATCAGGTCCAAGGCATCTTGTTCGGTCGTGGCCAGAGGTCGCCCGATGTGGTGCATCACGCGCTTGTCCGCCCGGATACGGAAAAGGGCGGCTCCATCGTCGCGTGCGATGGCGCGCAGGATGAGCCGTTCCGTCCTGAGCTCGGGAAAAGGGGTGAGGTCCAGTTCAAGCACGGGGAAGGGACGCAAGGAAGTCGCGCACCGTTGCATTGAAAAGCTCGGGTGCTTCCAGATTGCTCAAATGCCCCGCATTCGGCAGGACGACGAGTTTTGCGCCGGGGATGGCTTCGGCCATGACTTTGCTCGTGGCGATCGGCATCAATTCATCCGCCTCACCAGTGATGACGAGCGTGGGTACGTCGATCGACGGCAACATGGCCATGCGGTCCGGACGCTCGGCCATGCCCAGGGAGGCTGCGGCAACCGCTTCAGGTGATTGCCGGGCCATCATCGATCCGACCTGTGCCACCAATTCGGGTTTCTCCGTTCGTGTATGGAGCGACAGCACTTTGCCGATCATGCCACGGGCGATCACCGCGACACCTTTTTGCTTTGCGTTACGCGCGGTCTCGTGGCGTGCCTCACGAGCTTCGGGTGTGTCGGCTGTCGCCTTGGTATTGCAGAGGACCAAAGCCTGGACCCGCTCGGGCCAAAGTGACAGGAAGCTGAGCGCAACATAGCCCCCCATGGAGAGTCCGCAGACCACGGCCCGATCGATGCCCCTCTCATCGAGCAGGGCGCACAGGTCCCTGGCAAAGGTTTGCATCGGCATCACTTCCTTTGGCGGGTCGCTGTTCCCGAAGCCGCGCAGGTCCGGGGCCAGCACATGTGCTACTTCGCTCAGGGCGGCCAATTGCGGATCCCACAGCGTGTGGTCCTGCGGGAAACCATGGATCAGAAGGATGGTGGGCTTCACCGTCGTCATTTCGGCAAGGTACTATTGGCGCTGAGGCGACCATTGTCAGGTCAGGAGATCCCGACCACTTCCAGCTGCTGCACCTGAGCGCCCAGTTGGAATTCCGCCAGGTCCCCGATCCGTTTTCCGATCAACGCACGAGCGACCGGAGCAACGAAGGCGATCCGTAGTTCCGCCAACGACGCCTCATCCACCCCGACAATGGTGAACGTGCGTTCGGCGCCTTCTTGCGGGCCATTCTTGTAGCGGAAACGGACCGAATTCCCGAAGCGCACTTCCCGTTGTGGACCTGGGGCTTTTTCCACGACCCTGGCCGTGGCGATGCGCTCGTTCAACAGGTCGAGGCGGCCGTCGATCACGGCGTTCTCCCGTCTCCGTTCATCATCGCTACCGCTCACCGCGCTTCGTTCCGCCTCCAGGGATACGCGTTCAGCGAGGAGCAGTTCCAGTCCGCGCGGCGTCACATGGTTCGGCACACCTGCGGGCAATGCGGCGCGTGGTGGTACGAATGGCGCCTCCTCCTGGTCATCCTCCCTGACGAAGCCCCGGCTCATGTCTTGCTCCGTGTTCGGACCGGATCATTTCGTGGTGATCACGTTCATGTTGGTGCCAGCCAGCACCTGTGTTGTCCACGCACCGTTGCCATCGGTGTCCACACTGAAGCTCCAGGCGTTGTTAGCATTCCAGATGATGATCTTGTCACCATGGGTGATGTAACTGTGACCTGTGCCACCGATCGCCTGCGTGGTCCAGGTGCCGGCACCGGCACCGTCCACATGGAAAGCGTGGGCGGTGTTCGCATTGAAGAGTACAAGGACCCGCTCCGTTGTTGCGGCCGTGTGATTGGTGCCTCCCAGGGTATGCTGGACCCACTGACCGGCACCGGTGTTGTCCAGGTGGAAGGCGTAGGCATTGGCGGCATTGGCCAGAACAACAAAGCGCTTCGTTGATAAGGCGCTGTGGTTGGTGCCTCCGATCGTTCGCAACACCCAATGACCGAGGCCATCGTGATCCTGGTGGAAACCGTACGCCGTGTTCGCGTTGAAGAGTACGATCAAGCTGTCGCGGTTGTTGGGGTCGCAGCCGCCAACACCGGGCATTCCCGGAGGGCCCGCTGGTCCTGGTTCGCTGTTCGCAGCGAAAAGGGCGTAGGGCACGCTCAAGAGTTCACTGGTCCCTGTGACGTTGAAATCCCCTCCACCGGCCGGGTCCGTCTCCGTCTTCAAGAAGTACGGACCGCTGCCCCAATCGATACCGGCCATCGTTCCGCTCACGATCGTTCCACCGCCCACTTGGACCGTGGCCAGCCCATTGGTATTGGTGGTGGTGCTATGCGTTTCAACATAGAATGGCGTACCGCTTTCACTGCCTTGCAAAACGCTCAGGCGCATGCTCACAGTGCCGTTGGTGACAAGCGCGTTCGCTTCATCGCGGACCACGGCCTGGAAGCTCATGCGTTCCGGTGCCTGGGCCGAAGCCTGAAGGTCGAGGACCAGGACTATTGCGGGCAGAAGGTGTTTCATAGCTCAATCCTTGATGACACGCAGGACGGCGGTTTCCGTTCCATCGTGCAGGACATGGATCACGTAGGTCGATGACGCGAGCCCGGCCAGGGGTATATATGCCGAAGCGGCGATGAACGGTCCGGTCGCGACCTCCTGACCTGTCAGGTCCAACATCCGATAGGTCGCTGCACGTTCGGGCGTAGTGCTGAGTTGAACGGTAATGCCGTCGCTCGTCGGATTAGGCATCACATGGACGGATCGGGTCATCGGATTTTGCTCCGCGGTGGCGAGCACGAGGAATTCGGTCGGTTGTTGTACGCCCTGGGCCACGGTTCCCGAAGCGGACCCGTTCGCGATGTAGTCCACCTGTCCCAAGGTCCAGCTCATTGTTCCGCCATTGCCGGATGCATCACCTCCTGCGGGCACAACTGTCCGTTGGGCGCATACCTCCGCACAGATGGCAAAGGCCATCAGGCAGGGGAAAAGGCGTGGCGCGGTCATGGACCGAAAATAGCGAAGAGGGTCGAGTATCGTTATGTCACTGGGGTGCACGCATTGTTCACGGGCTCGTCAAGGACCTTCCGGACCGCACGATCGCATTCCTTTTCCTGGACACCACCGGGTTGTTTGTCCATGTGGACCTACGCATCGCGTAGACCGTCCGAATTGAGCAGGTACTTCCTGATCCTCTTGCGATCCATGCACTGGATCGTGGAGACCAGCAGAACTCCCTCTTACAGGACCCCGGCCCCGAGGATAGATCGCCTCAGGATCGCGGCTGGATGCAGCGGACGTTCACAACGAATAATACGAGGTGCATCCCGAAAGCAAGCCGATGCGAATTCTGGTCGGCTATCGGCACGTCGTAAGGCCCGGGAACCGTGCTCAACTCCCGGAGCGTGGGATCTCCTCCAGCTGAGCGTTCAACCAGGCGCGCGCTTCAGCTTCGTTGTCCGTCACCAGGACCCGCGACATGGTGGGATAGTAGGAGAAGTAGAGTTTCACCAACATCTCCAACATGTTCGTTGTGGCCACAACGGCCGAGGCCATGATCCGGGCCTCGGACCGATCGGCCGCCGCGTGGTCCACTTTCATGGTGTTCATCTGGAAGTCGACGTCCTCGGGAATGAACGTGAGCGTACCATAATGTGCATCTCCCATGATGTGTCGGCGCATTTCCTGCACCTCGGTGACCGTTTCAACGGTCATGCTGCATCCCGCATCGTAGTGGATCTCCAGCGCATCCGGACGTACACGTACCAGCCTGGCGATGGTGGTCCTGTATTCCCGTGGTTCAAAGGTCATGTTCGATAGAGGCGGAAAACGTAGCGTTCGATCAGCGCATCGGGTCTTGTGGCAGGTGTTCCGTCGCCCGTTCCTTGGGGTCGATGTAAAGCCGCACGAGCAAATCGAACGCGGACCGGTCAATGTTCGGGAACTGCTGGTATGCCACTTCCTGCACGCGCGCGATCGCCGTATTGATGTCCACCAGATACGCGTGTGGACCCCGGGCTAGGCGCGGTTTGTCGTCCTTCATCTTGCGGTCTTGCAACCAGCTCATCACCTGATCGTGATCGGCGGTATCCGGTCGTTCCGTGTCGATGATCATGACCTTGAGGCTACGACGAGCACCGTGCGATCTGAAAAGGTGTCAGGATAATGACGTCCCCGTAGGACCGGCGGGCGCAGGATCCTTCAGTTTCCGGGTGGGCATACGATCGGCGGCACTGTTGAACGTCCAATCGAACTTCCCACTGCTTCGCGGTGTCGCACGGCATTGTGGTATCAAGTTCAGCATGTTGGCCTTCACCAGCTTGCGAAGGAACAGTCGGAAATGATGACCCTTCTCGACATCGCGCTCCACGAGTTTGCGATCGGCCAAGATCCCGTACAGGTCCTCGCTTCGGAGGTTCACGGTGCGGGTGTTCTCCAAGTGTTCCTGAATGGCCTTGCTGATGCGCAAAGCTTGTTGGATCTCTGCGGGGGTGAGCGACATGTCCCCAAAGGTCGGCTATTCCCACTTCTCGGGTGATATTCCGGGCTCGTGGCCAGCCAGACAGAGCAACCGGGCCATTGGACGGGCGAAAGACCCAGGGCGATGGTCTCCAGGGATCCACGGTGTTCTGGACGCATGCGTTGTGCTGGGGAAAGCATGGATGGATCGGGGCGCTATCCAGGCCCTGCAAGAACATGGACGGTTACGGCCATGCGAAGCCACCCTGCAGGCTTGGCGACGTTCCACTGTTCGGGGAGGGCGGTATGGATCTTTCAGTAAGTGGACCTCGATGGAACGACCCGCGACCGATGGGAAAGACTATCCTGACGCCGGGGTTAGACTTTCGCGAGCGTTGACACCCAAGCCAGGAAAGACGCCACCCGTCGCAGCAAGGGTAGGGGGATGAAGCAAGCATCAAAAGGAACTGCAAAGGGCAAGGCTCCGAAGACACCTGCGAAGTAGGTGGAAGCCCGTCCTTTCGCTCACCGGTTTCGAGAACAGTGGTCCCAGCTCCGGCCAGGACCACTGTTTTTCGGGGTAGCCCTGATCGATCGAACAGTACCCGTTCATTTTACCCGTTCCCCGATCGTCGGAAGTTCAACATCCTGCGTTACCTTGGTTCCATGTCACCCCGTCGCGTTCTCTCTCCACGCGTGATCCGTAGATCGGCGACAGAGCTTGCTGAACCGTTGTTGGTAAAGCCCCGGTTGTCCAAAGGACGCGAGCCATTGACCGTCGCATTCCAGTGGTATGATGGTGCCGGGGAACTCCACTATGAGATCCTGACCCCGGCACAGAGCTGGCCATACTTGCGGAAGATCTGACCGCCGTTTCCGCACCGCCCTCTTGTCGCCGGTCTTATTGAAGTTCCCGACCCGCGCAGGGTCCCGTCCCTACAACATCTCGAAGCGCGCCACCCGTGTGGTGTCCTTGGTTCGGAGGTACGCCACATAGAACCCTGAGGCCAGTGAGCCAGCCTGCACGTCAATGCCTCGCGAAGTGAACTGGTAATTCACATGTACCCGCCGCCCGGATGGATCGAACACCTCCAATACTCCGCTGGATGCATCCGCACCTTCGCCAACGATGGTGAACGTCCCTTGTGCAGGGCAAGGCACAACCTTCAGCGGATCCATCTGTCCAAGCCCGTCTGCAACCAGAAGGCCGGAGGATTGCCAGAATCGGGCTACGAGCAGGTCCGATCCGGCTCCAGTGATCTGGGACCGACCAGCCACCACCAGACTTTGGTCCGAGGTTGCCGCGATCGCGTTTCCTTCCTCCCTATTGGGTAGGTCCACGATCGAATAGCCAGCATCGCCGAATCCGATATCCAGCGCGCCATCGGCATCGAAGCGAACGAGATACAGGTTCCGACCTGTTCCACCGGTGGTTCCGGTCACCACCAGCTTACCATCGCTTTGGATACAAAAGGACTTGGGAGTGTAGGTGGTACTGGCTGTGTTCAAGGCTACAAAGCCGTTCGTGCCGAAGGTGGGATCGATCGTCCCATCCGTGTTCAAGCGGGCCAGACTTCCCGAATTGAAGCTGCCTGCATCGGATGAGGTGGCGAGTACGACGCTGCGGCCTTGAGCGTCCAGTTCAACCTGGTCCAATTCATCATTGTTCTGGCCGAAGTCGAGATAGGTCGTGCCGGTGCCGTTGTAGGTGATATCCAGTGTTCCGTCGGGCAGGAATCGGCCTACGACATCATCATCCACTTCTGGTGCGTGCTTGCCGACGAAAATGATCCGACCATCCGCTTGGACCGCAGCGTCGAGGACATCGAAGATATCTCCGGGCACCGGCATCCAGACCACATGGCCGTTGTCCCCGAAGCTCGCATCCATGCTTCCATCGGCGTTCAACATGATCAAGTGCGAAGCGAAGTCGATGTTCGAACTTCCGGTAAGGAGCACCCGACCGTCGTCAAGCAGGGTCATACTCCTGCAATAGTCGAAATTTGGAAGTACCACCTGTACGAAACCAGCTACGCCGAAAGAAGCATCCGGTGTCCCATCGGGCTCAAAGCGCGCCGCCGCTATGTCCTGGCCGACACCCACGGCGTTGAGCACGCCCGCGACAAGGATCTTCCCGTCGGGTTGTATCAACACATCCCCTGCGTTCAGGCCGATCGGAGTCACCACGCCGGCGTTGCCGAACGCTGCAGCGCGGGTACCATCGGGCATGAACATGTAAAGGGAATTCCCGGCACACATCACGATACGGCCATCAGGATAGACGGCCACTGACTTCGCCTCGGCGAGTTCGGTATCGATCACGTATCCCGTGGTGCCGAAGCTGGGGTCCAATGTTCCGGGTTGTGCTGAAAGTGGCGCCGTGGCAAGGGCCGTAGCCAATACGACAAGGGTATGAGATGTTCGCATGGGGAGGTTTGGTTTGTCAGGTCGGGCTGTTGTCTCCCTCTATCATCGAAGAGGGTATACCGATGTGAACGATCGGCTACGACCTGGTGGTTCGCGATGCGGTGGCAAAGGAGATCTGCCGTGGCTGGGTCTTGCTCAAGCAAGAACCAAGGCGAGCGCGAGATCTAGGCGCAGGGCGCCCGCCAAATGCGTGGACAGATCGCTGCGGAGGTTTCAGCGGTGCACACCCCGCGCCGGATCAACATTATCCTTCGGGCTGCGGCAGGGCCTTTTGCACCCCTATTTCGTTGCTCGATCCTCATTGCCGCCCCAGGTTCGGGGACCGGGGCAGGCTCCTATGCTCCGGTCTCGCGCCTCATCTGGTCTTAAGATCCTCCTAGTTCGCTTCCAGGAACAATTCTGAGATGCCCTCTGGACAGGAAATGAAAAGTGCGCTCCGTGTGGAGCGCACTTCCCTTTGCCATGTGTTCGCTATTGCGCGGCCACGACCGGTGCCGCGACTTCCTTCGGCTTCGCACTCACACTGATGTCGCGGATGCACTGCCACTTGTCGCCGCTCTTCTTGAAGATGCTGAAGTAGGTGCCATGATCCACCACGGTGCCAGCAGCGTCCGTGTCCGTCCAGGAACCGATCTCGGTCAGGTGGTCCGTACCCATGAAGATCTCCTGCACCTTGAAGCTCGGGGTGGCACCGATGGTGTCCTTGGCCATCCGGTCCGCCAGTATTTGGCGCAGTGCTGCCTTTCCAACGGCTGGTTCTTTCTCTTTGGAATAACTCACCACGTCATCGGCGTAATAGGCTACTACGCCATCAGCGTCCTTGGCCATGCTGGCCTTCGCATAGGCGTCTTCCATGGCTTGGATCTCCGCAGTGATCGCCGCCATGTCCACTGGTTCTGGGGCTGGAGGCGGCGGGGCGCTGCAGCCGGCGAAGAGCAGGAAGAGGCTGCCGATCGTCAGCATGGGCGTCGTTGTTCGCATTCTCATGGTATTGGTTTGGTTTGGTGGTGAGGATCGTTGGTTCGCACGTCCCCCTTGATCGTGGACGATGTGGCCTTGTCAAAGATGATCATTCCAAACCAAGGATCGCAGCTCCACGGGAGCGAGGGTAGCTCATCCGGCTTGCAGCGATCCGATCGCATACAGTATTCTTGTTCCATGACGATCCCGGGCACGGCGAAGGAACGCGTGCATGGCCATAAGGCCCTCGTAGATCTCCTGCGACGTGCGTATTCGGCGGAAAAGGCCGCGGCCTTCGCCTACCAGGGCCACGCCGCTTCGGTGAAACATTTCTTGGACAAGAAGTGCATCCAGGGGATCGAAGTGGATGAATGGGGCCACCGCCACGAGGTGCTGGAGATCATGAAGCAGTACGGCATCCCGGTATCGAGGTACTACGAAGTGCGGTTCCACATCATTGGTAAGACCATTTCCGCTGCGTGCCATGTGATCGGCTGGTTCATGCCCTACTACTTCGCGGGGCGCCTGGAAAGCGGCAACGTGTGCGAGTACTTCCGCATGATGCACTACTTCCACGCCATCGGCATCACCGAGCACGACCAAGTGCTGTACGACATGGGCGTGCGCGAAAAGGACCACGAGGTCTACTTCCTCCACCGCATCAAGAACCGCAAGGCACTCGCCTTCTTCGAGCGCATCTTCGCCTGGGGCAGTCGCAAGAGCTTCAACGATGTGGACTTGGCGGTGCTGAAGACCGTGCAGGAGTCGGAGGCGTATTGCAGGAAGTAGGGGAGTGGAGTGTCCACGGATAGCAGATCTGCGCCAGCGGGGTCGTCCGCCCAATGCGCGGAAAGAGCGGTGCGGAGGTTTGGGTGCTGGGTACCCTGCACGGGTCTAGCTTACCGGTAGTGAATGGTGAGCGATCGTCGCGGCACATCACTATTCCGGTATTCTGCCATGCGTGTCAACTGGCCATCGTTGTCGTAGGTCATGCGATAGTGAACCCCGTGGACTCGTTCGGGCTCGTCCCGATGTGCAGCGACAACGGAGGTGGAGGACATATGAAGCGGCCTTCCGTTATCGTCCCGCTTGGTGTGGTTGATCGTAGATCCTTGAAACTTGCCGGATCCGAGAGAGCGACGAATAACGCTCACAGAATCCCCTGAATAGGTGAAGCGCATCTCATCTCCGGTGCGCTCATGGCCATCTTGAAGCGAGCACCAACTCTTGGTAAGCAAACGACTATTCACCCAGGTCTCCTCGAAAATACTGGTTCTGGTCGTATCATTCAATGAGCGGTGGGCCCGTTGCAGATGCAGGGTGTCGCTGTGCCAGGTGGTGTCCCACACCGCTGCCCAGCTTGTCGTATCGTAGCTCTTCCTTGGTTGTTGGATGCGACCCCGCTTGGTACATAGCCTGTAGTCCCGCGTGCCATCGGTGTAATGATACACATTGATCAACCGCTTCTTCGGTGATATGTACATCCTGTTACCCAATGGGATTACCGACCGATAGCGTCGTGGCCGCTTCACACCGTTACCATTCACAGAGACCGAAGTGGTCACTTTTCGCACCCCGTTCGGAAGCAGTTCGACCACGCACCTAAGCGTCTGGCGTTCTTGGTCGTTGAAACCGTGTGTCACCTCTACGGCTTCCAGATCGCGGTCGGGTAGCAACAGATCGCGCGGCGGTTCGGGATAGCTATTCAGCGGATCTATTTCGGGAAATCGTACCTCTGGTAATTGGGCGTTTACCTCCACTGCGGAGATTACGCTCATTGCTCCAAAAATGAACCGTGACCACATTCCCGAAGAACGTCAGATGAAGGGTGTTCCTATGGCATGGACCGTCATGCATGCAGGGCTCTTCTACCTCGGCAGGTCTTATACTTTGGCTTTCCAACGCCCACGCTTCGTTGACAGCCTTCGCAACGCTTCGTGTTGCACGCTATCCTTGATGAACCCACGGAGCGAAAGATCTTCATCAAGCGCATCCCAATTGATACCCATCCCACCACCGATCAACCGCCACTTCTTGAGTTGCCCGTCGCTGGATTTCTTCAATCGCTCGAAATCGGAGAGGCGCGCCTGTAGCACATTGCCGCTATTCAATACAATAGCCAGGAGATCAAGTTCCTTGTATGGATGCACATCAGCGATACGCAAACCTTCTTTCAGGATCATCGCTTCTATCGGGTCGAGCGCAACGGAGTTCTTGCGGCCCTTGGGTCTTTGCATCCTGTGTCTACGGTAGGTCGTCGAACAGATCTCGCCATTCCGGATTCATGCCTTGGATCAAGGCTATCTTTTTCCGGCGCGGTCCTGCCTTCAGTTGCTTCTCGCGTTCGATTGCCTTCACGATGCCATCGATCTTCTCGAAGTAAACGAGCTTGTTCAGGTTGTACCGTGCTGTGAAGCTGTTGGGGTAGGCCTTGCTCTTGTGCTTTGCAATTCGCCCCTTCAGATCATATGTGACGCCGAGGTAGAGCACGCCGTCCTTGCGGTTCGTGACGATGTACACCCAACCCGTTCTTGCCATTTGCCAGCGCCTTCGTTCCCGTTTGCCAGGTTCGCTTCAGGTCGGGGACGACCTTCGCGATGACCGTCTTCGTGAACCGTGCACGAAGACGGTCATCGCGAGGGCGCCGCTCTGGGCGGCCGAAGCGATCACTCCCTCACCATCCCCATCACCTTCTCCACCACATCCTCCACGCTCGGCTTGGAGAAATAGTCACCATCGCTGCCGTAGGCCGGGCGGTGGGCTTTCGCGGTGAGCGTGCTCGGTGCGGCATCCAGGAACCGGTAGCCACCTTGCACCTCCAGGATCTGTTGCAGGATGTAGGCGCTGGCGCCGCCGGGTACGTCCTCGTCCACCACCAGCAGGCGGTTGGTCTTTTCCACACTCTGCACGATGCGGTGCTCGCGGTCGAAGGGGAGGAGGGTGCGCGCGTCGATCAGTTCCACGGAGATGCCCATGGTCTCCAGCGTTTCGCAGGCTTTCGCGCAGAGGTTGAAGGTGGAGCCGTAGCTCACGAGCGTTAAGTCGCTGCCTTCACGCACCACTTCGGGGATGCCGATGGGCACGGTGAACTCACCGAGGTTGGCGGGCATGCGCTCCTTGCTACGGTAGCCGTTGAGGCACTCGATCACCAGAGCGGCATCGTCGCTTTGCAGGAGCGTGTTGTAGAAACCCGCGGCCTGCAGCATGTTGCGGGGCACACACACCACCACACCGCGCACGCTGTTCACGATCATGCCCATGGGGCTGCCGCTGTGCCACACACCCTCCAAGCGGTGCCCGCGCGTGCGGATGATGAGCGGGCATTTCTGGCCGCCCTTGGTGCGCCACTGTACGGTGGCGAGGTCATCGCTCATGCCCTGCAGGCAGTAGAGGAGGTAATCCAGGTATTGGATCTCGGCCACGGGGCGCAGGCCGCGCAGGGCCATGCCCATGCCCTGTCCCAGGATGGTGGCTTCCCGTATGCCCACGTCGCTCACGCGCAGCTCGCCGAAGCGGGCCTGCATGCCTTCCATGCCTTGGTTCACATCGCCGATCTTGCCGGTGTCCTCGCCGAAGGTGAGCAGCAGCGGTTCTTTCTCGAACAGCGCAGCGAAGTTGTCGCGGATGATCACGCGACCATCCACCTGCTCGTCGCCGTCGTAGCGCACGGGTACCTCTGGCACGTTCAAACTGCTCTTCGTGCTCTGGCTGTAGAGGTGGCTGCCGTAGCGGTCAGCGTTGAGGGCGCGGTTGGCGTCTACCCACGCTTGCAGGCTTTGGTGAGATGCCGGGTCTGCGCCCGGCATGACGAGAGAACGGCGTGCGGCGCTCAGTACATCCTTGCGACCGGGGTCCATCGCGCTGCGCAACTCGTTCGCGATCGTTGCTGTGGCCTCCGTGCCCAAGGCGTCGATCAAACCGACCACCTCATCCAGCTCCGCCTTGATGGGTGCGCAGAACGCGGCCCATGCGGCCTTCTGCGCGGTGCGTACCTCGATGCGGGCCTGCTTCTCGATGTTGTCCAGCTCGGCCTCCGTGGCAATGGCCTCGCCTCCCGGACGGAAGTTGAGGATCCACTGGCGGAACTTGGCCGCGCAATCGTATTCCTTGTACCAGCCCAACAGGTCCTGGCTCTTGTACCGTTCGTGGCTGCCGCTGGTGCTGTGGCCCTGCGGCTGCGTCACCTCTTCCACATGGATCAGGCAGGGCACATGCTCTTCGCGGCATTTCGCGATGGCCTCTTCGTACACGCGGTTCAGGCCGGCGTAGTCCCACGCGCGCGTCTTGTAGATGCGGATGCCGTTCGTGCCCTCTTCCTTCTGGAATCCCTGCAACAAGGTGCTGATGCTTCCTTTCGTGGTCTGGTAATCCTTGCTCACGCTGATGCCCCAGCCGTCGTCCCACACGCTCATCGCGAGGGGCACTTGCAGCACGCCGGCGGCGTTCATGGTTTCCCAGAAGTGACCTTCGCTGGTGCTGGCATCCCCGATGGTGCCGAAGGCGACCTCGTTGCCCAGATCGCTCAAATGCGTATGTCCGTGCAGGTCCTTGTTCCGGCGGAAGACCTTGCTGGCCTGCGCGAGACCCAGGAGGCGCGGCATCTGACCGGCCGTGGGGGAGATGTCCGGCGAGGAGTTGTACTGTTGCGTGAGGTCTTTCCACTCCCCATCCTCCGTCAGGCTGCGTGTGGCGAAGTGGCCGTTCATCTGGCGGCCTCCGCTGGCGGGTTCGTGGGCAATGTCGGCGTGCGCGTAGAGCTGTGCGAACCATTGCTGCACGGTGAGCTCGCCAATGGCGAACATGAAGGTCATGTCGCGGTAGTAACCGCTGCGCCAATCGCCTTGGCGGAACTGCTTGGCCATGCACACCTGTGCCAGTTCCTTGCCATCGCCGAAGATCCCGAATTTGGCCTTGCCTGTGAGCACCTCTTTACGGCCCAGCAAACTGGCCTCGCGGCTTTCGAATACGATGCGATAGTCGCGAAGGATCTCTTCGCGGACCTCTTCCAAGGTCATTCCTATTTCCGTTTGGGCTGGCTTGTTCAGGCTCATGGAGGGATTTCCCGTGAGCTTCAAAGGTAGCAAGGTCGTCCTTCCGGCGCCTACATCCCCAACAAGGCGATGTTGTCGATGCCCAATGCCTCCTTGATCACCGCATTCCAGCGGTACAGTGGTTCGCAGCGCGTACCATGGCCTGTCTCCAGCAACAGGCGCTGGGTCATCCTTTGCATGGCTTGGGTGTGTCGGGTATACAGCAGTTGCGCCCGTGCCAGGGTCATCCCCGGTTTCCCCAATTCGGTCTCCAGTTCCCGGCGTTCCATCTCACAGAGGTCGAACCAGATGTTGTGGAAGCAGTCCGTCCAAGGGAGGCGCTCCCGGGGGACCAGGGTCCGATACCCGTCGGCTACCGAGAACGAGCGGTGCAGCAAAGCGCCGTTGACCGTGTCGAGGTCCAGATAGAACTGGGCGTAGAGCACCATATGGTCCGGCTTCACATCGGTCACAGGCGGCGGTACGGTCGCACTGCCGAGGTCACTGATCCGGAGCCGATGTTCCGCCGACCAGATCGCATAGGGTGGCTTGAAAAAGCTGCGCGGGTTGTCCAGGTCCTCGTACCAATCACCCGTATTGAGGTCGTTCATGCGCAGGAAATCCATATCGCGCTGCTGGCGCGCTGAGGGTAACGGCGCCTGTACCCGTTGCCAGAAAAGCGTGTCTGTAGGTAACCACCCGATCTTCCGGTAATCCGGCAATTCGGCGGCGTGATCGAACAAGGGCAAGGTGAAGGTGCTTGTCCGGTCGTAGGTGTGCATCAAGGCGTGCGTGGAGAAGGTCTCGTTCGCATCGGGCCCGGAATAGACCATCCTGTAGTCCAGCTGCATCACGTGGGGCGTGGGGTCTGTTGCCGTGCTCCAATGTTGTTTGTACCGCAGGTCCACTGTATCGATCCTGCCGTGCTCAAAGAGCGGCCTGAACGGATGTCGGGGGCAATTCCGGCAACGAAGTTCCAGGGCACGCACCGCATCCCCACCCGGCTCCAACCATAGGTCTGCGACGAAGGCATTCGGGTTGTTGGTACGTGGAAGTACGCGCAAGTGGTCCACACCATCGGGGGCCGCGGCAAGGCTGACCAGTTCCACCGAGAAGCCCTTCTTGAGGAGCCTGACACTCCTGTGTTTCAACGGTGATACGGGGAACGGGCTTTCCTCCGCGGTGATGTCGATGAGTGCAAAGGCCTTGGTGGTGTTGTAGTTCACGAAGAATCGGCCATTGCGTGGCGCGATGCCGATGCGACCGTTCTTCAAGCCGAGTTCCAGCAGTGCGCCACCTTTGTTCACCGCGTTGTAGTAAGCATGGATCATCTCCACCGGCAGGCCTTGGCTGAAGGTCTCCACGCCGAAGAAAAGTCGGGCGTTCACCACGGGTGCTCGACGGATCCATTTGCCCACGCGGATCACGCGCTCGAGCAGTTCATCATCCGGACGTACCACCGCTTCACCTAAGGTGATGACGGCTTCGTGCAGCCTTACATCCTTTCCATCGGCCACCGCGTGGAATGACAACGTACGGCTGGTGTACCCGACGAAGCTGAAGCGCAGGCTGTCCGTGCTATCCAGCGTGATGCGGAAGCCTCCATCGTCGTTGGTGATGGTGCCATGTGGACCGCCAACACGCGCGACGGTGCAATAGGGGAGCGGCTTCCCGGTAACGGCGTCCACAACGCGGCCGGTGACGGGCACCTGGGCTAGAGCGGTCGTAGCCCCCAGTGCGGCGATCGTGACCCATGAACGCATGGCCAAATCAACGCATCTGCCGGGCTTTTCCGTCCCCGTTGCTCGTTCTCCGCAAGGGTGGCCAGGCACGATATGGTCGAGGACGACTGCTATAACGAAAAAGGAGGACCGAGGTCCTCCTTTCCCTTGAATGAGCTGGTGTCAATCCACTTTCATCACGCGCTGTTCGGCGGATCCCTTGTCGGTCATGATGCGGACCAGGTAGGCTCCGTTCACGAGACCCTCCCCGGAAAGATCCAGGCGGGTCGCGGCACCATTTCCAAGCACGATGTTACGCTGCATGACGCTGCGGCCATCCAGGGTGAAGAGCTCCACCTGAGCCGGTCCCGTCACCTCGTCCACGTTAACGTAGAGTTCGTTCACGAAAGGGTTCGGGTAGGCTTGGAGGCTGTTATCTCCCAGGCTGAGGTCAGCAATGCCTACACCCGCCACTGAACGCGTAACGCTATTGAGGGAGTAACGGTTGCCAAAGCCACCGGGGCTGTTCTCGAGAACACCGATGAGGTGCAATTCGCTAATGTCATACGACAGGGGCACCGTGTAGGAGAAGGTGTGTGAGTAGCTGGTACCGACCACAGGGGAGTTCGGGATCCCGGCGTCAACACCGGTCACGCCGCCGAGCATGGCGCGCATCACCTTGTTGTGGATGTAGTTGGCCGGCGCGTTCTGCTGTGGTCCCGGTACGTTGTCCTCGGCCACATAGACGTTCAACTTGTGCGGGCCCGTGACAGCGTAGGTGAATTCGGCGCTGAGGGTGACGGTGAGGACACGGGTCGTCGTATTCACGGAGGAGGTCATCGCCAGTTCCACCGGAGCAACACCAGCGGCACGGGCGTTCATGGCCGCCAACCAACCGGTGTAGTTGGAGGAGATCGCGTAGCCGCCGTATTCGCCCATTTCGATGATGCCGGCAGGTGTGTAGGTGATGTTGTGCTGGTTGTAGTAGGTGACACACTCGCCGCAATCGTCCAGCGCATCGCTCAAGTGGAACTTGGCCACGGCGAAATCAGGGTTGGCCATCAGGTCATTGGTGACGTCGTTGCTCGGTGGGCATTGCGGGCACCAGGTCTCGGTACGGGCTTCGAGCAGCACCACCTTGTCCGCCCAGCTGCTCAGCGCAGTGAAGTTCAAGGTGATGGTATTGTTCGTGGGGTCCGAATCGTTGGTGGACATGATCTGCACTTCCAACGTATGCGGGCCTTGGGCCACGTTCATCTGGTTCGGATGGGTGTAGGGCACGTAGCTGTTTTGGGAGAGCCCCGGTGCCGTGACGTTGATGGTGGGGCCGGTGTTCCAAGTGCCCGCGTCGACCCGCCAGCGAATGGAAAAGCTGGGCAGCGGAATGGGACTGGCGTTCCGCGCCCAAACAGCCAGTGGGTAGCTCACCCCGGCCTTGATATAGCGCGGGATCGACAGGTTCGATACATAGGCGTTCTGGGCGTGCGTGGCCGTTCCGCTGAGCAAGAGGCCAAGACCGAGCAATCCCTTCCGTAGTGTAGATAGCTGCATGTTTCTGTGTTGAATGAGTGCAAGGTAGTGGGTATCCAGCAAACTCCTTCCCAACCAGGGCCGTGCGGACGTCCATGATCCTTGTTGACCATGGAACCCTGTCAGCGGCCAGGCGCCCCCTTGGTGAGGATGGAAGTACGATCCCGTTCAATTCTCCGCACCGCTGAAGGCGAACCGCACGATGTTCGCGCCCATCTGCAATGCTTTGGTGCGGATGGCCTCGCTGTCGCCATGGACATCGGGGTCCTCCCAACCATCGCCCAGATCGCACTCCGCATCGTAGAAACAGACCAAGCGGCCTTCCCAGAACAGGCCATAGCCACGGGGCGGCTTGCTGTCGTGCTCATGCACCTTCGGTAACCCTTGGGGGAAGTCGAACTTCTGGTGGTAGATGCCGTGTGCGAAGGGCAATTCCAGGAATTCCAATTCGGGGAACACGCGCTTCATCATGGGCCGGATGAACGGATCCATGCCGTAGTTGTCGCTGATGTGAAGGAAGCCCCCCCCGATCAAGTAGGTACGCAGGTTCTCCGCCTCCTGTTGGCTGAAGACCACGTTGCCATGACCGGTCATGTGGAGGAATGGATAGGCGAAGAGGTCCGGGCTCCCCACTTCCACCACCGGCACTTCCGGGTTGATGACCATGCCCATCTGCTGGTTGCAGTACTTCACGAGGTTCGGGACCGAAGTGGGGTTCGCGTACCAGTCACCACCGCCGTTGTATTTGAGCACGGCCAGTTGGAAGGAACCTTGGGCAAAGGCACATGTGCTCATGTGTACATGTACGCATGCCGCCATGAGGATCAGCGCTAAGGGTCGAAGGAACATCGGGGCGAAGTTACCGCTGCTGTGCGAGGCTCATCCAGGTGCAGGCTGCCAAGGCCGCTGTCTCGGTGCGCAAGCGCGCTTTTCCGAGCCTGACCGCTCGGGATCCCTTCCCCCGAAGGAATTCAGCCTCTTCGACGGTGAAGTCGCCTTCCGGTCCGATGAAGAGCACTACATTTTCCGAAGTGCTGTAGCAGGCCATCAGTGGGGAGTGCTCGCCTTCGCACCAACCGAAAAAACGTTGTGTGGGTAGTTCCACGCCGAGCAGGTCCTTCAGCGTTGTCGGCTCGTCGAACTGCGGTAGCCAACTGCGCTGGCTCTGTTTCATCGCGGCGATGGCTACCCGTTCCAATCGATCCACCCGTAACCGGTTTCGTTCGGTGCGCTCCGTCATCAAGGGCGTGATGCGGTCCACGCCGATCTCCACGGCCTTCTCCACGAACCATTCGTAGCGGTCCATCTGCTTCGTTGGTGCCACCGCCAGGTGGATCCGGGCCGTCCGTTCCGCAGGATGTTGAACACGGGAGAGGATGTTCGCCAGCACACCGCGTTTGGTGATCTCCACGACGGACGCTTCCGCCCGCTGGCCTTTGCCATCGAGCAAGCCGATGCCATCGCCGACCTTCAGTCGCAGCACCGATGCCGCGTGATGGGCTTCCTCCTCCGGGAGTTGCACCATGTCGGTGACCAGGTCAGGGCAGTGGAACAGATGCATCGTGTGCTGAGGCTGGCTTGCGTTCGGATCGAGCGAAGAGGAAAAGCGCGGACACAAAGATCAAGAGGAATGCACATGATGCAGCGCCGGGTGACAGGCCGAGCATTACCGGCCATTGGTGCTCCGTCCAGTTCCCGGACCGCAACGCTGGTAGGAGAACGGTCCCTATCGGTTCGGTGACATCGCTGGGCAGGGCGCCCCAGACCGTGTTCTTGGCGGCAATTCCAAGGAAGAGCCCAAAGGCGCCGAGCAGAACGATCGACCATCGCGTCCAGGCCGCATCCCGGACCTTCGGCAGACCGGCCACCAGCACAAGCACAGCGATCACGGTGATATGCCGAGGGCCGAACGCCCATCCGCCCCACCACATGGTGTGTGCGCCGATCATCAGGAAAAGCAGCATGGAAGGGATCACCAGGGGATGCATGATCCACCGTTCAATGCTCCGCCTGCGTTGTACCACCGTGATGATGGCGAGCACGGTCAAAGGGGCGTACCAGAGCATGCCACGGTAGGGTCCCCAGAGCAGGCCGACCATTGCATCCCAGCGCGGTGCGATGATCCCGAACAGACCGCGAGCCTCCCCATAGCCAGCGACGCGTGCGTAGGGTAGCGTGAAGGGATCGCCCGTGATGGCGGTGTTCAACACGAGCAGCAGCAGAACTCCCGGCAGCCCACCGATGCACATGCGCAGCACGACCTGCCAACGAGAGCGGACCACGTCCTGCACCAGCCAGGTGATCGGGAACACGATCAGCGAGTATTCGCATAGCACCGCAGCACCGATCCATGCGGCGCTCGATACCGACCTTTCCCGTTCTCGCGCAAACCAAGCGAGAACAGTACACAAGGCCGCAGGTAAGTGACCGAAAAAGGTCCCGCTTTGAACGAAAATGAACGAACCAAGGAAAGCGATCGTTGCTACTGCGGCAGACCAGGGCAACTGTCCCGCTTCGTGCATCCGGCGATAGGCCAGGAACACCAAGCAGGCGAACGGAACGCTCCCGCAGATGAACCCGCTCAATGGCACAAGGCCCTTCGGGATCTCTCCATCCGCTCCATCGGGGATGAGCCCTGTTGCCCGTGCCACCCAATGGAAGGGAACGACCAGCAACGCAGGTAGGGGTGCCTTCTCGGAGTAGTAGTGTCCATCCACCAAGGCCTTGTCCTGTGAAAGGCTTTCGTATGGATCGATGCACAAGGTCCCGTCCTTCACGATGGCGACGACCATGGCTGCCCGGCTCGCCGTATTGTCCCCAAGGGTATTGTCCAGATGCCAGCTGCTCAACAGCAGGACAATTAGAAAGAACACGAGATC
>DEQO01000134.1 GCA_002360495.1 Flavobacteriales bacterium UBA3364 | reverse complement strand
ACGCTCTCGGCGTCGAGGTGGTTGGTCGGTTCGTCGAGCAGGAGGATGTCCGGGTTCTGCAACAGCAGGCGGCAGAGTGCCACGCGGCGGCGCTCACCACCGGAGAGTACGCTGATCTTCTGGTCCGGCTCTGGGCAGCGCAAGGCATCCATCGCGATATCGAGCTTCTGATCGATGTTCCACGCATCGCTCACCTCGATCTTGTCCTGTAGTTCGGCCTGCCGGGCGATGAGCTTGTCCATCTTGTCCGGGTCGTTGAGGACATCCTCATCGGCGAACTTGTTGTTCACCTCCTCGTATTCCTTGAGGAGGTCCATGATGGGTTTCACGCCCTCGCGCACGATGTCGATCACGGTCTTGCTCTCATCCAGCTCGGGTTCCTGCTCCAGGTGCCCGATGGTGTATCCGGGGCTCAGGTGCACGTCGCCTTCGAACGTCTTCTCCTTGCCGGCGATGATGCGCATCAGGGTGGACTTACCACTGCCGTTGAGACCCAGGATGCCGATCTTGGCCCCGTAGTAGAAGCCGAGGTAGATATCGTTGAGGATCTTCTTTCCGGAAGGCAGGGTCTTCCCCACCTTCACCATGTTGAAAATGATCTGACGTCCTTCTTCTGCCATTGTTATTCGCGTTTGGGCCGATGATGATCGGCCCGTACTTTTTCCTTCGTTGCCCCCGATCTACCGCATTGGGGCCGCGAAGATCTTCAATCTTCGTTGATCCTGCACCAGATCGAACGGGGAGAAAGCGGCCAAGGCCAGGTCATGGTGTGCCAGGACGCCCTCCAAGGTCTGCTCGTAGTCCGGCCCCACGGCAACGAAAGCGCGGCCGGTGGGCGAAGTGGGACCATACATCACGCTGCGGTCCACGCCCAGGGCCATCAAGTGGAATTCGATGGGTGAATCCCAGGGATAGTCGATGTAGACCTTTTCATCCGACACCAAATTGCGTTGGATGAAGGCTGCCGCGGTCCCGGCCTCCGGCATGCCGGCCAGCCGGATCTTCGAGATGTGATGGCCGGGGATCGCGAATCCGATGAACAACAAGATGCTCGCGACAACGGTGCGTTCCCGTTTCCCGAAGCCCGACCACAGTTTCTCCTGGACGAACTTGAGCAGGTAGAACAAGGCGATGGCCGAACTCAGGTGGAAGATGAAGAGCAGGTACAGCCAGGCACGCGGTGGAACGACGGCCGCTTGTGCGACCACCAAGGGCACCGCGCCGAGCAGCGTGGCCATGACCAGGAAACGGAACTTTGACGAGATGAAGGTGGCATGGACCATACCTACGAAACCCAGGATACCGACCCACGCAGCCGAGCTGTCCACGATGTGTGCCCAGAGCAACAACGCGTGGTCCTGGTGGGTGAGGGTGAAGTCCTGCCAGTCGCGCTCGGGAAGGGTGCTGTGGTGAAGGAGCTGGTCGAAGCCATGGACCAGGATCACAGGCAGGTACAGGAACACGGTGAATACAACAAAGACCGATAGCGAGAGCAACAGGTTGAGGATCCGCTCCCGCAGTGAATTTTCATACTTGGCGGTAAGGGAGATGAGCAGCCAGATGTGGATGGTGAGCGCTGCATAGATCATCGTGGGGACCGTCCACATGCCCAAAGCGCAGGCCGCTCCGATGAACGCTGCCGAAGCGGTGCTATTGGTCTTGATGAAATGCCGCCCGAGCAGCAGGGCCATGACCATGAAGAGCCAGGTGAGACTGTACCCGCGGGCACAGGCACCATATTCCAGCAAGGGTCCCGAAGCGGCGAGCATCGCAAGCGCCATCAAGGCGATGTAACGGTTGAACATGGCCCGTACGAAGAAGTAGAACAACGGCAGCACGACCACACCGGCCATGAAAGCCGGAAGGCGAAGCGAAACCTTCCCTACGCCGAAGACCACCGTGCTCAACTTCACGAGAAGGGTGTGGAAGATGTGGTTGTTCGGATAGGAGTAGTCCGAGACGATCACATGGATGGGACGTGTGGCATAATAGGTGAACGTGAACGCCTCATCGTAGGTGATGGGTTGGAGCATGAGCATGGCCCGCAGCGCGGCACCTCCGAGAATGAGCACGAGCACGAAGCGTTTGTGTGCGCTGGAAGTGCGTTTGGTGTATTCCCGCCAGGCACCACGGATACCGGACCGCACCCCGCTCGCCGGAACGCTCTCCACAGCGACTTTGCTCGCCTTGATGCGCTTCCGGAAGACCAACAGCACCAGTAGACCCACTATCGCGATCCCGGCCAAGGCACGCAAATTCCCTTGGATCCGGGCGTGGAAGGGGCCATCATAGGTTTCCACAAGGCCGTCCTGCGCCAGGTGGTTCAGGTGTGCCGAAACGGTGGCATAGGACAGACCGCTCCCCCACCAACCGAGCAGCGTGAGCGCCAGCAGGAGCACCAAAAGCGCATTGATCGGGGAAAAGGGACGACGCAAGGTGGAGGGAGATCGGGCCGGCAACAAACCTCAGCGATGCACCTCCTCCATGGAAATGATGCTATCCACCACGAACGCACTATTGCCCCGCCATGGAAGTGCAGCGAGGTACTCGGTGTAATGCAAGTTGAACTGGTTGCCGCTGTTCATCATCAGCCGCTCGGCCACCGCGGCATCCGATACCGAAAAGAGGAAAACGTAGCTCTGGAGCGTGCCGTTCTGGCTACGGATCCCCGTCTGCACCATCTTCCCTTCATAGGTCTTGAAGAGCACGCCTTTGTGCACGACATAGTTCAACTCGCCGGCCTTCACACCGGTGCCGAAGACCCAGTAGTAGCGGAAATAACCGGCAATCGCCAGCACAAGAACGAGGACGAGCAGGATCTTCCAGATGTATCGCATGGGGATGGCTTACGCCGTCGAAGGTAGCCGGACGGGAGATCGGTTGTGCTGCACGTTCCCCGCACCCAAGGCTGCGCCGCCCATTGCGAACGGAGCTTGTCCACATCAACCTCCTTCCTCGCCAACCCCGCACCAATTCCACGGGGCCTCCGCCAAATGACCACCGTGATCAAGAAGGATCGCAGGGAGCCTTGCCGGGGCTTGACCCGGGGTGGACATCCTCGCATCGTGCCGGCTACTGTGCCGCCCCCTCTCCGCCACCCATCCCTGCCCGATCACCGTTCATAAATAAAAGGTACTTTGTCTTGCATAGTACCAAACCATGCCTATATCTTTGCTTCGTCAAGAACCTTAGGCACGACAAACGCCCGCGTACCATGAAAGTCGAGAACACCAAAGCACAGATGCGGAAGGGCGTGCTGGAGTATTGCATCCTGAGCACGTTGGCGCAGGGCGAGTTGTACCCCTCGGACATCATCAGTAAGCTGAAGGACGCCAAGCTGATCGTTGTCGAGGGAACGTTGTACCCGCTGCTGACGCGCTTGAAGGATGCCGGCCTCCTCACCTATCGCTGGGAGGAATCGCGCTCCGGCCCGCCGCGCAAGTACTACAAGCTCACCACCGTGGGTGACAAATTCCTCACCGAGCTCGACCAGACCTGGGACGAGCTGTCAGCAGCAGTAAAGAAGACCACCCGGAAGAACGCACAACGATGAAAAAGACCCTCACAGCCAACATCAGCGGCACGGTGTTCCATATCGAGGAGGACGCCTACGACATGCTGCAACGCTATCTCGGCAGCATCCGTGCGCAATTCGGCGGCACGGCGGGCCGCGATGAGATCATGGCCGATATCGAAGCGCGGATCGCGGAGCTCTTCAACGAGCGCCTCGACGGGAAGCGCCAGGTGGTATCGCTCACGGACGTGGAGCATGTGATGTCCGTCATGGGCCAACCCGAGGACTTCGCCGATGGCGACGCCGGCGATGACGCACCACCTGCAGGACCGGAGCAGGCCGGGCCACAACAACGCAAATACAAGCGGTTCTTCCGCGACCCGGATGACAAGTGGGTGGGCGGCGTGCTAGGCGGTCTGGCGGCCTACATCGGCATGGACCCGGTGTGGGTGCGAGTGGCGATGCTGATCCTGGTGTGGCCCACCGGCGGCGTGCTTGTAGCGATGTACATCCTGTTATGGATCCTGGTGCCCAAAGCGGAAAGCGCCGCTGACCTTCTACAGATGCGCGGTGAGGCGGTGACCGTGGAGAACATCAAACGCATCTTCGAAGAAAGCGGTGAGCGGCTCAAAAAAGGCTCCGAGCAGATGGCCTCCGAGGCCCGCGACCTGGGAAAGGAATGGGGACCGAAGGGTCGCGCATGGTCCCATGAAGCGGGCCAGACCGCACGCCGCACCGGGCGCGACATGGGCAATGTGATCGTGAAGGTGATCGGCATCCTGTTCATCATCACCGGCATCGGGTTCCTGATGTCGTTGATCACGGGCGCCATCGGATTGAGCGCTGCGGCCTGGAGCGGTGGCTGGAGCGCCGGTAACGTGGGGGCCCTGGACCTTGGCGGCCTGCTCTTCCAGAGCCGCGACCATGCCGTGTACCTCACGCTCGCCTGTTTCCTGGTGCTCGCCATCCCGGTGATCGGGTTGATCATCGCCGGCATACGGCTGTTGATGGATACGCGCACACCGCGCTGGTTGGGCTGGACCCTGTCCTTCACCTGGCTGGCCTCCCTCATCGCGGCCATAGTTATCGGCGCAGGCCTTGCGAACGACTTCCGCCAGCGCGCCCGGAACCGCACGGAGATCCCCATCATGCAACCGGCCGGCACCACGCTCCTACTGGATGTCATTGGAACACCGGGCACATATAGCTACAACTGGACCTTCGACGACGGTGACTTCGACTGGGAGGACGAAGGCTTCATGTTGGAAGATGGCCGCGTGCGCGCACCCTGGGTGGAGGTCGATGTGCAGCGCAGCCCCGACACCTTGTTCCATGTGATCGCCATCCGTACCGCACGGGGCGCCAACACCAAGGAAGCCGCGCTACGTGCTGAACATATCACCTACCCGTTCCAACAGCACGGCGATTCGTTGATGCTTTCCAACGACTTCACCTTCCCCAGCGACGACAAGTTCCGCGCACAGGATGTGGACTTCACCATCCAGGTCCCAGTGGGCAGATCCATCCACTTCACGCCCGGTGCCCGCATGATCATCTACGACGTGGACAATGTGACCAACACACTGGACAGCGAGATGATCGACCGTACCTGGACCATGACCGAGCGCGGCTTGCAGGATATGAACGCACCGGCACCGAGATCGGAAGAGCAACACGACAACATACCGGCTCCACCGGATACGGTCAAGGCGCCTTCGCCCATCGCGGCGGTGGTATGGCAGAAACCAGCGAAGCGGAGAACACCTCCGCGTGCCGTTCGCCCGAACACCGCAAACGTGGCAAGAACAGATATGCACGCTTCGACCACCACCGTGGAAGCCCGTCCGCACATGATGATCCCGAACCTGCTCGATCTCGTGATCCGGCAGGTGCATTGAAACGAGCCGCCCTCAAGTGTGGTATCCCTGATGTTCCTGGTTCATCTCCACCCCTCTTTCTCCTTCCTGCTGCGTTGGAACCTTTCGTCGTAGCTCTTGCTACGCCGTGCATGTCCCACCTTGCATGAAAAAGAAATAGAGGCAGATCCACGGCCCACGAACATCAGGGATACCACACTGGGGCTACCGGGGCAACGAGGGGTTGAAGTTCCGGTACACGCCCTGTCCAGCACGCCACCTCCCGCCTTCGCGGGAGTGACCGGCGCGAAGGACGGGGCGGCTTCGTTTGCGGATGCTTGCACGCGACGTTGGAACCGAAGTGTACCACCGTTGTGTGGCTGGGTCGACGAACCTTCAGATGTTCGACCCTACTCCTTCACGAACCGCACAATTTCCCGCTGCCCGCCACCGTGGATGGTCAGGTTGTAGACACCATTCGCGAGGCCGCCCACGGCGATCTGCGCAGCATTGCCCAAGGTGCCTTGGAGAAGCCGCTTGCCCAGAATGTCCTCCACAGTGTAGGTGATCACGCCGCGCGTGTGCGTGGGTGTACCTACATGCAGCAGGTCTTTTGCCGGGTTCGGGAAGACCGTCAAGTTGTTCGCTGAACGTTCCTCAACACCCGCTTCCATATCGACCGTGAACACGGCCGGTGGTGTGATGATGGGCGCGTTGAAATCGAACACGATGTGCGCGATGTTCACCACCTCGGCGCCATCCTGCAGGTCGTTCGCGGGTAGCATGCTGAACTTGACGAAGCCGTGGCTGTTCGCCTCGTCGCTGGTGCTATCGGGCAGCATGATGTCGTTGTGGATCACGTGCAACACACCATCGGTGATGTACCAGTGGCAGGCATGGCTGCTGGCGATGAACTGCATGCTCGCCCATTGCAGATCTTCGGAGAGCGTGTCCAGGATCACCACACGCTCAGCCAGGAAGGTTCCCGTGTTCTGGAAGCGGATGGTGTATTCGATCGGTTTCTCTTCCAATTGCACTTGGGCAGGTGACAGCACGGAGGGTTGCAGCAGCTTGTCGTTGGGGTCGAAGCTGCCCACCACACTGTCGGTGAATTGCGTGGTGTTGTTCGCCGGTGTTTCGTCCGTCGCGATCGGGTCTGCGGACAGCATGTGTTCGATGTCGGTGCCCAAGGCCACGGATGCGGCGGTGTTCAGGTCCACGGAAATGGTGGTGGTGGTCCCGATGGGCATGGCGGGGATGCTCCACGTTGCAGTTGTTCCTGCGGAACTGCTCGGTGCAAGGGAACTGGCCACCCAGCTTTGGTCACCATCGTAGTTCAGTATGAGCGTTGCATCGACAGTGGTGGTGCCATAGTTCTGGCAGGTGAGGTATAAGCGGTTGTCGAAGCCGGGGCGTGCGGGCTCGGCGTAAAGTGAAACGCGCAGGTCCTGGATATCGGGGGTGAGGGTGACGGCGAAATCGTTGTTGAGATCGGTATCGCCCATGTTCGGTACCGATGCGCCATGTGTTACCGGGGCAATAACTTGGATGTAAGGATAGCCGCTTCCGGCCGTGATGGTGTACGTACCCGGTGGCACACCTACTTCCCACGTTCCATCCTGTAGGCATCCGGTGACCTGGCTATTCGGTTGAAGTGTGACCTGTGTTTGTGGCAGGCCGGGTTCGCCGCTATCGTACGCACCATCGCCATCGACATCTGCGAACACCCTTCCTGCAACGCCCGGGTACGCTCCCGGGCAGTTGCTGTTGAGCACGGAACAGTAGTGGGCGTTCTCCTGGGTAACGGGTTCCACGGCACCTGAACTGAACTCCATCCCCGCTGGCCAATTCGGCAAGCAGGGGATCATCTGGTAGTGATCGTCCAGGAAAAGAAGGCCCTCGGGCAACGTTGGCAGGCAGCGTATGACGCAAAGATCGGTCGACAGGAATTCGAGCCCGGGGCGGAACGGCGAAGGATCACCGGCTAGCTCACCGCCCCCCCCCGAAAAGTATATCCGTTCCGCCAAGGGCCACTCCATCGTACCCATGAACATGGTTCGGTTGGTCCACAGATCGTACGTTACCACGGCACTCATGTCCAGCCTCTCAACGTACATGTCGTTCAGGTTGATCCGACCAGCGGTGATCGGTGGTATAGTCACATTGGTCGGATCATCCATCCATTCGTCTTCCAAATTGAGGTAGTCCGTATATCCGGTCGCCCCCCATGAAAGGCTATCCACACGGACGAACTCCAGCCAGATCGCAGAATCGGGAAGTGCAGCGATATCCAACCAGCTCGATGCGAAGGTCATGTCCGCCTCGATCCAGTCCATTTCCACTGGCATGGCAGGAAGGTGTACTTCGAGTTCCCGCGGTACCGCCAGCTGCAGTTGCAATCTGCGCAAACTGCTCGGGAACGCTGCGATGGTGATGGGTAGATGACCCTCGATCCCATCAAAGGGCACGCTCGCAACGAATGTGAAGCGTTCCAGTGCGTCCAGGTAAGCGATGCCTACCAGATCGATGGATGTCGGGATCGAAGTGAAGACCAGCATTGCCGAATCCAGCGCTGCGATCCCCGGATGCAAGGTGTCCATGATCCCACCGGCATCCACGATCCCGGGGATCTCCGCATTGAGCCAATCGCGCTCCAATTGGTCCGGGATGAAGAACTGGGCTTGTGCAGCAGGCAGGAAGGTGAACAGGGCAGCGGCGCAGCACAGCGTCGCGAAGTGTGATCGCGTGTTCATGATGCGTGAGGGCGTTGGTCGAGAACGAATAAATGTACTTCATTCATAGTGTGGACACGCGCTGAGCGCGTAACGCTGCTCGGCTGCACGTCATACGCGCCCTGCGGATCTACGATGCGCCCGCTACCTTCGCGCTCCACAGTATTCGCGCATGAGCAAGACCTCCAAGATCAAATCCTTCGACCCCAACAGTCCCGGTGCTTCCAACGCGGGCATCTATGGCCTGCCGTTCACGGCGGATGAGGCGGACATCGTACTGGTGCCCGTGCCGTGGGAGGTGACCACCAGCTACGGCGGCGGCACATCGCGCGGGCCGAAAGCGATCCTGGAGGCAAGTTTCCAGGTGGATCTTTTCCACCGCGAGTTCCCGGAACTGTGGAAGCGCGGTATCGTGATGGACGAGATCCCAAAGGCGTTGCAGGAACAAAGCGATGCCTTGAAGAAGGAAGCAAAGCATGTGATCGACCTGCTCACCGAGGGTGGCGATGCGAAGAAGAAAGCGCGCGCCGCGAAGGCGCTGAAGTTGATCAACGCTGAATGTGCGGTGATGAACGAATGGGTGGAACAACGCACGGCGTACTGGCTGGCCAAAGGCAAGCTGGTGGGCTTGATCGGTGGGGATCACAGCACTCCACTCGGTTTCTTCCGCGCACAGGCGAAGAAGCACAGGAAGTTCGGCGTGCTGCATTTCGATGCGCACCTCGATCTGCGCATCGCCTACGAGGGTTTCACGCACAGCCATGCGAGCATCATGCACAACGCGCTGGCGATCCCGCAGATGGAGCGGCTGGTGAGCATCGGCATCCGCGATTTCTGCGAGCAGGAGAACACGGTGTTCCTGAAGAACAAGGAGCGGGTGCGCATCATCCGCAGCGCCGACATCCGCCGCCAGCAGTTCGAAGGTGTGTTGTGGCGCGAGCAATGCGATGCGATCATCAATGCGCTGCCGGATAAGGTCCACATCAGCTTCGACATCGATGGGCTGGACCCCACGCTGTGCCCGAACACCGGCACCCCGGTGCCCGGCGGTTTCCAGTTCGAGGAAGCGACCTACCTCCTATCGCGACTTGTGCAAAGCGGTCGCACCATCATCGGTTTCGACCTGGTGGAGGTATCGCCCGGCAAGCACGACGACTGGGATGCGAACGTGGGCGCACGCCTGCTGTTCCACCTCTGTGGTGTGATGGCTACGAGCAAGCGCTAACCTGAGCCGAGGAGATGAACGCGCTCCGTCGATCCCTGACCGAACGGAACCTCTGGCTCTTCCTCGTTTGCGCATTCCTTGCGTGGGTCACCTACCACTTGAAAGTGGCCACCACCCCGGCCTGGATGGACGGCACTTTGGAATGGGTGCACAAGCAGCTCGTGGCCCTGGATTACGTGAACAACGAACAGAGCCGCCTGCTGCAATACGGGATCCCGGAAGCCTTGGTGCGCGTTTGCGGGATCTCGGTCCGCAGCGCCTACACGGTGCAACGGCTGATCTTCACCACCCTCGCGCTATCGGTGTTCGCGGTGTTCCTACGCCGCTGGCTCAAGCCAGGGGCGGGGTTCGTGTGCGTCGTACTCTACGCCCTGTTCATCGCCTACAGCGCGCGCAACGACCTGCAGGAGAGCGCACCCCTGCTCGGGCTCACCTTCATCGGTGCCTTGTGGGCGCTGCGCGAAAAGCGCGACCTGCTGTTCGCTGTGATCGTTTGGATCGGGGGCCTGAACAACGAGACCATGCTCTTCCTGCCTTTCCTGTACCTGCTGGCGCATGCTGACCGGTCATCGCTCGCCACCACCTTCCGCATCGGCTTCCGCGCTTTGCTTCTGGGACTTCCGGCCATCCTCACGGTGGCTGCGATCCGCTACATCTTCAGGGACAGACCCTACCTGGGCGGTGGCTGGCACCTGGAAGAGAACCTGATGGCACTGGGTGCGGTGCTGCTCTTCTTCGGTACGTTCTGGGCGCTGGCCCTGCGCAAGGTGAACGCGCTACCGGTCTTTTTCCAGCGCGCGCTCATCAGCATCCCCTTCTTCCTCATCCCCAACCTGATCGTAGGCGTGATCACAGAAACGCGCTTGTTGTTGCCGTTGGCCTTTTTTGTGCTACCTGCCGCGTTGTGGACGTGGATGCCGGAGGAGCGATCGCAAGAACTGCGATAACCACTCACGAGATCATAAAATAAGTTCACCACGGAGGCACGGAGACACGGAGAATTCAGAAGAGTTCATCGCTGTGATCTGAAGCTGCGATGGAAGTATGGCTCTGTGCCTCTGTGTCTCTGTGGTGAAAATGCAAGGAGGCTAAGGCTTCACAACGCTCCGCTCCTTCCATGCCTGTTCCAAGGCCCGCAGGAAATAGTCGCTGGCCTGGGCACCGCTGATGGCGTACTTGCTGTCGATCGCGAAGAAGGGAACACCACGTACACCGAGTTGCTGGGCTTCGCGTTCATCGGCGCGGACCTGCTCGGTGAAGCGTGACGAAGCGAGCATGTCCTCCACCTCCTTCCCTTCCAGGCCGATCTCTTTGGCAAGTCGCACAAGCGTCGGATGGTCGGCAAGGTGCGCTCCGTCCATGAAGTAGGCACGGAACAGGCGCTCTTCGGCCTCGGCGCCTTTACCCTTGGTCTTCGCCAGTTGGATCACGCGGTGAGCATCGAAAGAACTGCCGATAATAGCCTTGTCCATCTGGTAGTCCAGCCCAACGGTCTTTGCTCGTGCGACCACGCCCTGCACACGGGCCTTGGCATCGTCCCGTGTTCCGCCGTACTTGGAAACGAGCATGCCGTACATGTCGTGTTCACTGCGGACGGGTGCGCTGGGATCCAACTCGAAGCTCTTCCATTCAACGGTCACCTGGTCCTTGTGCGGAAAGCGGGCCAAGGCGTTCTCGAATTCACGTTTTCCGATATAGCAGAACGGGCAGACGACGTCGCTCCAGATCTCGATGGTCATGTTGGTGGTGGGCACAGGTGGAGAATGGCGGTCCGGAAGCCGTTTGAGCTGTGCCGTTGCCGCGCAGGCGAGGCCGACGAAAAGGGCGGAAAGCAGCTGCTGTCGCATCCGGAATAGGTACAAAGTTCGGCACCGGGGCGATGGGGCACCGTGATCATCCATCAGGACCCCGTCCGCTCAACATTCCCGCGTGGAGAATTCGCGCGCGCAAGTCCGCGTTAAGGAAGGGTTGATCGGTTGCTTTACCCTTTGATCATGCGACCCTTGCGCCGCACCCTCCTTGCGTTGACCACTCTCGGCATTTGCGGGGCGGCTTCGCTGCACGCGCAAAGCACCTGGCGTGTGGATAGCCTGATGACCACGTGGCCCGTCCAGCAGCGGCTGAAGGAAGTGGGCTCCACGACCGGTCAGGGTGTGATCCGCGCGGTGGACACCGATGACCTCTACGCCAAGCTGCACCGCGTGGCCCCCGGCATTCCGGTCTTCGCTGATAGCAACGTGGTAGCCTACGCCGATCTCTACGGCGAACCCCTGCGCGAACATTTCCGCGTCCTCCTGGGCGTCAGCCAGGTCTACTTCCCGATGATCGAGAAGGAACTGGCCTTGCAGGGACTGCCGAAAGAGTTGAAATACCTTCCGATGGCACTCTCGGGCATGAACACCCGGGCCGGTTCGGACGATGGAGGATCGGGGCTGTGGATGTTGTCCTATCCTGTGGCGATCCGCTATGGCCTCACCGTGACCGGCGCCGTGGATGAACGACGGGATGATGTGAAGAGCACCATGGTGGCGGGACGCTACCTGAAGGACCTGCACGCACGTTACCACGATTGGGGCATGACGCTGATGGCCTTCGCCTGTGGCCCCGCTAACGTGACACGCGCGCAGCAGCGGGCAGGTGGTGCGACCGACTACCGTGCGCTCTACCCGCATTTCACGAACGGTCAGCGCGAAGTGCTGCCGCTGCTGATGGCTTTCATCCACCTCACCGCGAACGCCGAGGGCATGGGCATCGCGCCGATCGCCATCACGCCTTGGGAACTCGCCGACACGCTCACCACCGAACGGGCGATCCACCTCGATGCGCTGGCGCAAGTGATGCAGTTGCCAGTAGGCCGTTTACAGGCGCTGAACCCGACGCTCTCCAATGGGACCGTACCGGCCGCAACCAAGTTCTTCCTTCCGCGCGGCATGCACGACCGCTATGCGCAGCTCACCGATTCCATCCAACACGTGGAGGTGGCGCTGACCACAGCGGCCAAGGTTTCGGAACCTATCGCGACCGAACCACCGCTGACCGTCGAGGTGAAGCGCACCATCCGGTACAAGGTGAGGCCGGGTGACAATCTGGGAAAGATCGCGGAGAAGCACCGCGTCACGGTGAAGCAGCTGAAGGCCTGGAACAATTTGCGAAGCGACCGTATCAACGCCGGGAGGACCTTGGTGATCCATGTGAAGAAGCGCGAAGTCGTCAAACCCATCGGCGATCCGGCCAAGGACCTGCCGGAGGACGAGGGATCCACGAACGAGGCGGCGCCGACCAGCCTGACCATGAACAGCACCCCGGTCGCCGTACAACTGGTCACCTACACGGTGCAGTCGGGTGATTCGCTCTACCGCATCGCGAAGCGGTACCCGGGCGTTACAGCGCAGCACATCATGGAAGCGAACGGCATCGGTACGGCGATCAAACCGGGGCAAAAGCTCAAGATCCCGCGTCCATGAGGCCAGCGCAGGTATTGGCCTTTCTCCTGGTCGTGCTCGGCGGACTGGGAGCGATCGGCGCATTACTTCCTGCGGATGGCCTGCACTTCGGCGATGCTTATGCATTGCGCCTGCCTTCGCCGCGTTCGGTGCTCTTTCCGGTGGAGGAGGTGAAAGTGGACATCAGCGACATCCTTGCGGTGACCACCGATTCCGCAGCGACCACCGATGCGCAGGCCCTGGCCGATAGCCTGGCGTTGGACTCCATGGCACAGGTCACGCCCTTCGTCTTTGACACCACGAAACTTCGCCCGCTGGAGGAACGCATCGCCCTGCACTACCCCAACGGCGACAAGCGGATCCTCTGGCCCCTGTTCCAGCAATTGGAAGCGGCCGGGGCAGGCGGCCACCCGATCCGCATCATGCACTACGGCGATTCGCAGTTGGAGGGCGATCGCATCACGGCCTACCTGCGGAACAAATTGCAATCGCAGTTCGGCGGAACAGGACCGGGCCTGTTCGCGGTGGCGGACATCGTGCCGAGCTTCAGCATCGACCGCGTGCTCTCCGACAACTGGATCCGCTACAGCGTGATGGGACGCAAGGACAGGACGCAGAAGCACGACCGTTTCGGCGCACTTTCCACCTTTTCGCGCTTCACCCCCATCCTGCCCGATACGGCGGCGCTCGACACCGTGGTGCACACCGGGTCGATCACGATGCGCCCCTTGCGCAGGGCCTACGGCAAAGCGCAGCAGTACTCCGTTTGCAAGCTCTATTTCGGATGGCATCGCGCTCCGGTGACCGTGGAACTCAAGAAGGATGGGGAGACAGCAGAGAAGGAAGAAGTACCAGCGACCGATGGATTGCTCATCCGCGAATGGCGCCTGGGGAATACGCCCGGCGAATTGACGATCTCCTTCACCGGGACGGATAGCCCGGACATTTACGGCATCTCGCTCGAAAGCCGCAACGGTCTTGCCGTGGACAACATCGCTGCTCGCGGCGGGGCCGGTTACGAATTCCGCCGTATGGACCAGGGTGTCCTCTCGAAGATGTACGCGGACCTGGATGTGAAATTGCTGATCCTGCAATACGGCGGCAATGTGCTGCCGAACCTGAGGAGCGCGGAGGAGGCAGCGCAGTACGGGCGCTTCTTCGGCGCGCAGATCGGGCGCTTCAAGAAGATGATCCCCGGTGTGTCGGTGGTCGTGATCGGCCCCAGCGACATGAGCATCAAGGAAGGCGAGAACTACGTGACCCGCCCGTTCCTCGAAGAGGTGCGCGATGCGATGAAGAGCAACGCATTGGCGCAGGGAGCAGTATTCTGGGACATGTACGAAGCCATGGGCGGGCGCAACAGCATGGTGAGCTGGGTGGCCGCCGACCCGCCGCTTGCTGCAACGGACTACACGCATTTCAGTCCACAGGGAGCCAAGAAAGTGGGCGAACTCTTCTACACGGCATTGATCAATGATTTCGCTGCGTACTACTCATCCAAGCAATAGCATGCGACACCATCGACAGGCGCTCCATCAGCACGCTCGGGCACGGCCCCTGCACTTATGGATGCCCATCATCTGGCTGGCCGTATTCCTCTTCGTTCTTGTTCGACAGGCTGCGGGACAGGACAACCCGTTGCGCACACCTGCCATCCCGTTCGTCGACCTGAATGCCAACAAACTGGTCTTCGCCGGCGATCGCACGGCGTGGGACCGCTACCACACCAAGTTGGACAAGTTGCTCCTGGACGGAAGCGGCCAAGTGAACATCGTCCATGTCGGCGGATCGCATATCCAGGCCGATATGTGGAGCATGGAACTGCGCGACCGGTTGCAGAACGTGGTACCCGGCGTGCGCGGCGGTCGCGGCTTCATCTTCCCCTACAACATGGCCAAGACGAACAATCCGTACTGGTACAACCCGGAGTACACCGGTAGTTGGACCAGTGTGAAGAACACCGTGCGCGCGGACAGCACATCGCTCGGTCTCGCGGGCTATTCCGTGACCACCCGCGACAGCCTGACGACGTTGAAAGTGAGCTTCCGTGGTGAGGTCTACCCGGGCTATTCGTTCAACCGCATCAAGGTGCTGCACCGCATGGACAGCAGCTTCACGGTCACGGCGTGGTCGCCCGATGGCGCCGTGCAGATCGAACGCCAGACCAATGTCGGCAAAGGCTACACCGAGTTCGAATACGATCGGTACGTGGATACGCTCTACCTCCGGTTCCAGCGCACGGATCCGGCGCAGCGCGGTTTCACGCTGTACGGGATCACCTTGGAAGGCGATGACCCCGGTTTCTTCTACCACGCCTGCGGAGTGAACGGAGCAAGCACCAACAGTTGGCTGCGCTGTCAACGGTTCACCGATGAACTGGCCCTTGTGAAGCCGGATCTCGTGGTGTTCAGCATCGGGATCAACGATGCACATGATCCGGATTTCAGCGCCGACCGTTACGAACGCAATTATGCGCAACTGATCGCGCGTGCCATGGAAGCCTCGCCCGGCGCTGCGATCCTGTTGACCACGAACACGGACAGCTACATCAAGCGGCGTTATCCGAACAAGAACGGCACGGTGGTTCGCGAGGTGATGATGCGTCTTTCCGCGAAATACGGCTGTGCCGTGTGGGACACCTTCGGTGTGATGGGCGGGCAGACGTCCATCGCCCGTTGGGAGGATGCCGGTCTGGCGAAGAAGGACCGCATCCACCTGACTCGTCCCGGCTACGTTGCCTTGGGCGACCTTCTCTTCAGCGCGATGATGGAGGCGTACGGCGATCACATCAAGACGGCGAACAGACCCTGATCGATGAGCGCTTCCCTCCCGCTCCTCAACGTCCTCACCACCATGGACTGGGCGGGGCTGCTCAAGTACGACCCGACGTCGCCGCTGATCTTCACGCGCTTCTTCTTCTGGGGCTTCTTCCTGGTGGTACTGGCGGTCCTCAGCGTCGTTTACAAGCAGAGCGCGCTACGGATCGGCTGGCTCACGCTCGCCAGCCTCTTCTTCTACTGGAAGACCAGCGGCATCTTCGTCGGCCTCCTCTCCTTCTCCATCGCGATGGACCACTTCATCGCGAAAGCCAGCGCCGCAAGTCCGGAGGCCCGGCGCAAGAAATTGTTGCTGGCGTTGAGCATCACCGTGAACCTGCTGCTCCTGTGCTACTTCAAGTACGCGCACTTCGTGGTGGACACCATCAACACCACCTTCGGCACCACGTTCGAAGCGGTGAACTACTTCGCCCGTGTGGCCAACGCCGCGTGGGATGCGCACTTCATCGAGAACAAGGTATTGCTGCCCGTAGGTATAAGCTTTTACACCTTCCACTGCATCAGCTACCAGGTGGATGTGTACCGCGGCCATGTGCAGCCGGTGCGGCACATCACGGACTTCGCATTCTATGTGAGCTTCTTCCCGGCGCTCGTGGCCGGTCCCATCATCCGCGCTTCGGTGTTCCTGCCGCAGATGGTGAAGGAGTTCAGCCTCACACGTGCACAGTTCGGCATGGCCGTGTTCTGGATCCTGAACGGTTTGCTGAAGAAGATGCTGATCGGCGACTACATCGCGGTGAACTTCATCGACCGTGTATTCTCCGATCCGATGCGCTTCACCGGTTTCGAGAACCTGATGGCGGCATTCGGGTATTCCTTGCAGGTGTACGCTGATTTCAGCGGCTACACGGACATCGCGATCGGGCTTTCACTCCTGCTCGGCTTCACCCTACCGGCCAACTTCGACAGCCCTTACAAAGCCCGCAGCACGGCCGAGTTCTGGAAACGCTGGCACATCAGCCTCAGCACCTGGCTGCGCGACTACCTCTACATCCCCATGGGCGGCAACCGCGGCGGTTCACTGTTCTCGTGGATCATGACAAGCATCGTACTGGCCGTATTCGTGCTGTTGACCGGTAACCTGATGCTGCCGTTCGTGTTCCTCATCGTCGGTGCGGCACTCGCGATCGTGGCCCGTCTGTGGCCACCGTTCCGGAACATGATCACCACGAACATCAACCTGATGCTCACCATGCTCATCGGCGGCCTCTGGCACGGGGCCAGTTGGATGTTCGTGATCTGGGGCGGCCTCAACGGCATCGGGCTGCTCATCTACAAAGGCTGGTCGCGCATCAGCCCATGGAACAAGAGCGATCATTGGTTCGCGCGCTTCCAGGCCATCGCGATCACGTTCTCCTTCATCACCTTCACACGTTTCTGGTTCCGCAGCCCCACGTTGGAGAACGTGAAACTGATGCTGGGCCAGATCGGCGGCGACTTCGGCTGGCACTTGGCAGGTGATGTGCTCTGGGGCTTCCGCAGCGTCTTCGCCATGATGCTGCTGGGCTTCGTGGTCCACTGGCTGCCGACCAGCACCAAACAATGGTACCGCGAGCGGTTCAGTGCGTTGCCGCTGTGGGCGATGGCCGTGGCCTGTATCGTCGTTGTGGGCGTGATCTACCAGACGCTGACGGCGGAAGCGGTGCCGTTCATCTACTTCCAGTTCTAGGGGAATAGACCGCTGATGACGCGGATCTGACGGATCGACGCAGATCAACTGCCACAGGGCATTGCTCACCGGAAGGCCGGTTCGCGGTTCTACCTTTCGGCCATGGCAAGCATGCCGGTGAAGGCGTTGGACGACGTAGGCCGCCAGAAGTTGATGGCCGGTTGGGTGCATTCGCACACCAATGATCTTTTGCGTTACGCGCGAAGCCGGGTGAAGGACGAGGCCACGGCGGATGATCTGGTGCAACTCACCTTTGTTTCGGCCTGGCAGACGATGGACAAGTTCGCCGAGCAGAGTTCGCCGCGCACCTGGCTCTTCTCCATCCTCAAGCACAAGCTGGCCGACCATTACCGCAAGGTGTACCGGGAAGGGAAGCACCTGTCAGGTATGGAACTGTCCAACGACGAAGTGGACGAGAACACCTTTACCCCCAACGGCCATTGGGACCTCGCACACGCACCCACCAACGATCCCGACGCGTTCCGGGACACGGACAACGAGCGGCTGGACCGGGCGCTGCGCCATTGTCTGGACCTGTTGCCGGACAAGCTTCGCAGTGCTGTGGAGATGAAATACCTGAAGGAACGCGACAGCGAGGCGATCCAGGCCGCGCTGGGCATCAGCGCCACGAACTACTGGCAGCAGTTGCACCGCGCCAAGTTGAAATTGCGGGAGTGCATACAGGGACGGGTATCCCGTACAGCTTGAACAAGCCATGGCACTGATCAAAACCCTTGAGCTTTCCTGTCAAAAGGCAACGGCATTGGTGGAACGCCGCGACCTGAAACCACTGTCCGGTATTGAGCGAGTCGGGCTATGGATGCATCTGCGGATCTGCGGTGCCTGCAGGGCCTACGTTCGGCAGAGCGAAACGATCGACCGGTTGCTGGAGGAACGTCCACAGGCCGGTATCGACAGCACCGCGTTGGAACATCGGATCATTTCCGAGCTTCGATAAGAAGCTGCAAGGGCCCATCCCGCCCATCTTTGCAACCGATGAGAACTCACTTGGTCACCGGCGGCTGCGGATTTGTGGGGCGCAACATGGTAAAGCGTCTCTACGAACAAGGCGCACGCGTCCTTTTCATTGACGACCTCAGTGTAGGTACCCACCCCAAGACCTGGCTGGGCCACGAACTGAACTTCGAGCACAAGGAAATGCAGATCTACGGCGCTGACGAACGCCTGCTTTTCCTGAAGGCCGACCTGCGCGACGTTCTCCGCGAGCTGAACAAGGACCCCCAATACTTCCAGAAGCGCTACGGCCTGAACGTGGCGCTCTTCGACGACATCTTCCACTTCGCGGCCATCGTGGGCGGGCGCAGTAAGATCGATGGCGACCCCATGCTCGTGGCGCAGGATCTGAGCATCGATGCGGAGATGTTCCTCTACGTGTGCCGCAACAAGCCACGTCGCTTCCTTTATCCCAGCAGCAGCGCGGCCTATCCCATCGACCTGCAGACCGAGAGCAACACGCTCAAGCTGAAGGAAAGCGACATCGACTTCAAGAAGATGGGCGAGCCCGACATGACCTATGGCTGGAGCAAGCTCACCGGTGAGTTCCTGGCGAAGATCGCCGCGAGCCACTACGGCGTTCACGTCACCTGTATCCGGCCCTTCAGCGGATACGGTGAAGATCAGGACCTCTCCTATCCGGTTCCGGCTATCGCCGCGCGTGCCGCCAAGAAGGAGAACCCTTTCGAGGTCTGGGGCACCGGCAAGCAAGGTCGTGACTTCGTACACATCGACGACGTCCTCGACCTCACCCTGCTCGCCATGGACAAGATCAGCGACGGCCGCGCGATCAACATCGGCATGGGCAAGCTCACCAGCTTCCTGGAGCTGATCGAGGTCTTCACGGGCTTCGCGGGCTACAAGCCGACCATCAAGCCACTGCTCGACAAACCCGTTGGCGTCCACAGCCGCTACTGCGACATGCGCTGGGTGGAGGACAACCTCGGTTGGAAAGCGAAGATCTCCATCGAAGAAGGCATGCGGCGGGTGTATGAGGCGGCGTTGAAGAAGATCTGAAATGCTTCACCACCGAGGCACAGAGGCACGGAGAATTCACTCTCAGCTTTCCGGGAGGACTTGGTCATGCTCGATTACTCTTCTCTGTGCCTCCGTGCCTTTGTGGTAAAATGAGCTCCCACATCATCTGCTTCGGTCCCGGCCCCAAGTTCAAGGGCGGCATAGCGCAGTACAACACCGCGTTGGCGCGAGCGCTGAAGGATGAGGGAGCCCAGGTCACCATTGTCAGCTGGACGCAACAATACCCTGCGATCATCCCACGCGAGTTCGTGGACAAGGCAAGCCGTAGCAGTTTCCTGGAGGGCTACGATATCCCGGTCCACTACCTCACCAACTGGAACGCGCCGAGCACCTGGCGCAGCACCGCCAAGGCTATCGCGGAATTGAAGCCGGACAAGGTGATCATCCAGTGGTACAACCCTACGCAAGGCATTCCGCTGAACACCATCGCCAGGTATCTGCGCAAACACACCAAGGCCGAGATCATCTTCGATCTGCACTTCGTAGCAGCGAAAGAGCAGAGCTCGTTGGATGCACGGCTCACGCGAATGGCCCTAAGGCACGGGCACAGTTTCATCGTACACGCCTACAAGACGGCAGAGGAGTTGAAGGCACTGATGCCGGACAAGGTGTTCGAGGTGACCTTGGACGGGCGCTCGGAAGCGCGGTCCAAGGCCCTGCAAAGTTCAGGGCCGAAGACCTCGGATCCCGGACCTAGGACCATCCTCAAACTTTACCATCCCATCTACTCCCTCTTCAAGCCGGACCCTTCGTTCGACAAGGAAGCTTGGAAAGCACAGCACGGTCTGCGAAAACACGTTTTCCTCTTCTTCGGTTTCATAAGGAAGTACAAGGGGCTGCACTACTGCATCGAAGCCTTCGCTGAACTCGCCAAACAGCGCGATGATGTGAGCCTGATGATCGTGGGTGAGCGTTTCTGGCAGACGGTGGACCAGAGCAAGCTGAGCACCAAGTTGAAGAACGCCGTGTTCGGTACGTTGAAGAAGCTCTTCCTGAAAAAGGCCGACGACGAGCGCAATTACGATCCGCTGGCCTTGGTGGGAACACTGGGCATCGAGGACCGAACGCTCATGGTGGACCGCTTCATCCCGAACGAGGAAGTGCCCCCCTACTTCCAAGCGGCGGATACCATCGTTCTCTTCTACGAAACGGCCACACCCAGCGGGGTCGAGAGCCTCAGCTACAACTTCAAGCTACCGGCGGTCGCTACGCGTGTGGGGCATTTCCCCGAGACCATCACCGATGGCTTCAACGGCTACATGGCGGAGCCGAAGAACATCGCCGACATGGTACGCGTGATGAACGCGAGCATCGATAAGCCCATCCCGCGCGAGAACGTGGTGGAAGCCACGAAGAGCATGAGTTGGGCGAATTATGCGAAGGCGGTACTGAAGGGTTAGCTGAGTCCCCACCGCAACGGCGCAGAGTCCGCAACGTAGTTCAACGGTCCGAGCGGGGGGCACCTTGTGCAGCTTTCGGCATGAAGGATATGAAGCATCGCTATGCCATGCTATTCCTGGCCTTTGGGACCGGTTCCATCCAGGCACAGCAGATCGATTTCGACCAAGGCAACTGGCAGAGTAAGGACCTCGGAACGCGGGCGATGCAGATGGTGGTGCAGCGTGCGGTGCGCGACCTACACGTGGTGCCTATTCCGAATACCATCCGAATGGAAAGATCCGGTTGGAGGGCCGCCTTGCCGGTTTGGACCAGAAAGGTGTTCCCCTGAAAAAGGGCGAATGAAAAAGGTTCGATATCGCTGGAGAACTGGTCGCCGTTGAAACTTACGAGTGACGCGGTTCAGCGCTCTATGACCAATCGCCGCGTCGGCGCGACTTCTCCACTTCCGTAGCAGCGTACCAGGTAAAGCCCTGTGGCGAACGCACCAGGTAGTTCCAAGGTCCGGTCCGTAGTCCTTGCCGAAACCACGGATCTTCCGCTCGCGTCCAATACCTCGATCAAGCCCAAGGGTGCGTCTCCCGTTACACGGATCAGGTCGTCCTGGTAGCTCACCGTGAAGGATGTTCCTGACGTCGGCTCCTCCAAGCCTGTGTTCACGTAGGTCAACGACCCGGAGCATGTGTTGTTGGTCGTCGCACTGAACGCGGTCAACGTCGGCGTATACGTGCCCCCGTTCGCGTACTGCTTCCACGCCCAGCGCCGCGTAATGGTGTGTCCATCGCCGCAGCTATGCGAATAGCTCGACGCACCTAGGGTAAGGCACCAGAGGTAAGCGATGTGTGGCGCACCACCGGAACTGACCTGTTCAGCATGGTACTCGCACCGGACCGCTGTGTTCACGTTGCTCTGCCATTGGCCGCTCGTCGTGTAGCCATACCGCTGCGCTCCACTGCTGTTGCTCCATTGGATGGTACCATCGGTGATCGTGGGCATCGTGTTGGACGATGACGAACTGAATTGTGAATCGTCCCAGGTATTGGTGGTCCAATTGTACGCTGCACCGCCGAGGACGCCACTGTTCGACTTCCACGCGACCACGCCCTGTCCGATCACGACCGCATTGCCGGTGTTGGAACTGAACTGCTCATCGATCCATTGGCCCACCGAGGGATCATAGACCGCCGCACCGAGGATACCGGAGGTTGATACCCAGGCCACGATGCCATCGCGGTTCTGCACCACGTTCCCACTGTTGGAACTGAACTGCTCGTCCTGCCATTGCGAAACCCCTGGATCGTAGACGGCGGCACCCATGATCCCGCTGCTGGAGACCCAGGATACCACGCCATCGCGGTTCTGGATCTGGTTGCCGCTGTTGGAACTGAATTGTTCATCGCGCCAAGTATGGGCATCCGGATCGTAGATGGCTGCACCAACGATGCCGGAGCCGGTCTTCCACGCAACAATACCGTCGCTGTTGATCACCGTGGTCCCGCTCGTGGAGGTCAATTGCTCGGTCCGGAAGCTGGCGAGGTCAAGATCGTAGACGATGGCCGTCACCACGCCACCGCCGCTCACGGTGGCCACCACACCATCATCATGCGACCAGGAGGCCACACTTGTGAAGCTTTGGGTGCGGGTCGTGTTGAGGTACGGGTCCCAGACCGTGCATGTAATGGTGCTGCCGATCTGGTTCACGCTGATCTCGGGTCCCCAGCCCCAATTATAGAACTGTGCAGGTGCAACAACGGAGACCAAGAGCAGCGAGATCGAGGCGAGGTGGCGCAAAGACATCTTTCAGGCGTGGAATCGGCTCCAAGGTACCGAACGCTCGGAAAGCACTGTGCGGCGGGCAGCGGCAGAACGCTCGCTTCATCGGGCACCCCGGACCCCCCGTCGGGTAACCCTCACTTTTCATCGCCGTAGAACACCATTGGATGTTCCATAACGTTAGTTTCACGCCCCCGATGGCCGACCCGCGAACTGGAACCTCGCTGATGGGAAGGCATCGGAAGAACCTGTAGGAATAAATGGTGCACACACCACTGCTCCTGGCATTGCTATTCTCCTGGGTGTTCCCTGGAACGGACGGGGAACGTCGCGTTGCCGCGCCGCCCACTACGGTGGTCGTGAAGAACGCAGAAGCACTCGCGGCCGACGAACTCTACGCCGAACTGTGCCTGGAGAACGAACTGGCCCAGCATGTATTCGCTGCCGGCTATCGGAAAATGCAGAAGTACGGCGTCAGTGGAAAGATCCTCGCCATTGCTGACATGACCCAGCCGAGCGATGCCAAGCGCTTGTACATCATCGACCTTGAGAAGAAGGAACTTGTGTTGCGCACCTGGGTTGCCCATGGCCAGGGTTCGGGGGAGCGTATCTGCCGGAGTTTCAGCAACAATGAGGGATCGCACCAGACCAGCTTGGGATTGTACCGGGTAGGTGCGGAGATCGCCAGCCCCAAGCATGGCCGGGCCCTGCTCCTGCACGGGCTGGAGCGTGGCCTGAACAACAACGCGCTTTCTCGCGAAGTGATCATGCACGGTGCCGATTATGTGAGCGCATCCTTCATCGCATTGCACGGACGCTGCGGACGAAGCTGGGGCTGCCCGGCAGTGAGCAAGGAGCACATGCCACGGATGATCGACCTGCTGGCCGATGGCGGCTTGCTGTACGTTCACGGCAAGCGATGACCTTTGTCCCGGCCAAGGGCCGACGTTCCCTGATGCGATACCTCTATCCGATCCTTTGTTGCGCCGTATTGTTCGGTTGTACCAAGCAGCAGCGAAAGAAGCTCTCTTTGGCGGAACAAGCCCAGGAGATCACCGAGGTGTTCGAGAGCCCCGTGGTCTATTCCGTGCGCATGCTCGATACGGCCGAGATCGAGGAGTTCCTTTCCGCGCATGCGGAATACCGGCAGGACTCCTCGCAGATCCGTGCTTTCTATAAGCGACGCGGGTTCCAGTACGCATGGTTCGTGAACGACTCCCTGTCGCAGGCCGCGGCCGGTTTCGCCGCGCTGGTGAACAGCACCGACGCGGCCTATCGGGAAGTGGAGGTGCTGCGCGAGCGCCTGAACGAACTATTGAGCGGCACACAGGACAGCGCAAAGGACTCGTTGGCATGCGACTCCTGCCGCACCGCGCTGGAACTCGCGCTCACCGCCCAGTTCTTCCGCTTTGCGGACAAGAAATACGGCGGCATGGTGGGCAAGGACCTGCGCGAACTGGATTGGTTCATCCCCAAACAGAAGAAGAACTACGACCGGCTGCTCGATTCCATCGCGGCAGGACGGATGGACCTCGGTCCCGTGGAACCCCTGCATCCCCAGTACGGGAGGCTGAAGGCTCAGTTGAAACGTTATTTCGAACTGGACACGCTGGTGCGTTGGGATCCGATCGCACTCGGTGAACACAAGAAACTGGAGCCGGAGGATACGGCCTCTTTCGTACCCGACATACGCGAACGCCTGATGGTGCTCGGTGATCTGGTGAGCGGGATGGATACGCTCTACCTCGGTTCACGGGTCTATGACAGCACGCTGGTGGCAGCGATGAAGCGCTTCCAGGAAAGGCACGGGCTGGCGACCGATGGCGTGATCGGGAACGGGGTGATCCGTGCGTTGAACGTGTCGCCGGCCGAACGCGTGCGGACGATGCTGATCAACATGGAGCGGTTGCGCTGGGTGCCCGAAACATATGCCCAGGACCTGATCCTGGTGAACATCCCCGAGTTCCGGATGCACATCTTCGAGAACGGGCAGGAAGCATGGAACATGAACGTCGTGGTAGGCGCCGGAGCCACGCGTACAGTGATCTTCAGCGATACACTGAGCAACATCGTCTTCAGCCCTTATTGGGGTGTTCCATCGAGCATCGTTCAGAACGAGATCCTTCCTGCTATGAAGAAGGACCCGAACTACCTCGCAAAGAAGGGCATGGAGCGCATCGGTGGATCGAATGCCAACCCGTTGATCCGCCAGAAGCCCGGTGCTGGCAATGCCTTGGGGCGCGTCAAATTCCTGTTCCCCAACAGCTACAACATCTATTTCCACGATACGCCGAGCAAAGGTGGTTTCGCGCGGGAGAGCAGGGCCTTCAGCCACGGCTGCATCCGCCTGAGCCAACCGAAGGAACTGGCGGAATACCTGCTGCGCGATGACACGACCTGGACCGCCGAGAAGATCAAGGAGGCCATGTTCAGCGGGAAGGAGACCTGGGTGAAACTGAAGGAGAAGCGTCCGGTGACCATCGGTTACTTCACTGCGTGGATCACTGCCGATGGACGGTTGAACTTCCGGGACGATGTCTACGGCCACGACGAAAAGCTGGCCTCCGAACTGTTCTTCGACCCGACCCCTGTGCCCGTTACGAACCCTCCCCTTACTCCGGAGGAGCAGGAGGAATTGGTGCAATGATGTTCAGCTGCGCGTTGCCGAAATAATCGGCCATGCTGCGGTTCGTCCAATGGTCGGGCGATGTATCCAATGGCAGGATGTTCAAGCTTGTCGGCCATTGCACTACAGGTAGTACAAGGTCCGATGCGGCACCCTCTCGCACGGCTTGTCCGATCATTCGATAGCGTTCATCCATCGCTTCCCCATAACGTGCCCACGTGCCATCGCACAGTTCCCAGGTCAAGTCCATTCCACGTCCTTGGACAATGAAGAACACACTGACGACAAGCAGGGTCCAGTGCCGGCCGATAGCGTATTCACCTTCGCCCATCTTCCCGCGTGGTGCGAAGAAGACCTGGTCCCAAACAGCCAGCGCAAAGAACCAACCGGGCAGGAAATAGAAGAGCGCCATGTTCACCGTTCGGTACTGGCCAAGCAGGCCCGTTGGCCAATAGGTCACCACCATCGCAACGAAAAGGCAGGCGAACGGGATGGCCAATGCCACCCATTTGTCCAGCGGTGCATCGAAGGGTCGGATGATACCCCGCCGGACGGCCTCGCGTCGCATACCGAAGAAGGCGAACGATAGCAGCGCTACGGGTAGGGAGATCAACGTCTTACCCGCGAACCGGCCTGTTTGCGCCATGCCATACCCCAGTGTGCGAAGTACATCGTGCCGAAGGGGGAAGTGCGATCCTCGCGTCCCGTTCCCCGGTGCCGCGATCACGACGACTGCACACACCAAAGCAACGCCGAACAGGATCGAGGTCGGGCGCACCATGGCCGGATGATGCTTCCTCACATAAAACAAAGCACCGGCGGTCCCAAGGACCATGAAGGCCATATGTACCTCATTGCACCCGGCGATCAAGACAACGAGCCCGCCCTGGATGACACATTCCATGGAAGGCGGAGCCGGGGATCGCAGCGACCGGACCCAACTTGCCGCAAGAAGAAGGCTGAGCGCATTCGGGAGTTGGTACGTCATTGCACCGGTGTACCAGTAGACCCCTTCGCTGGGATCGGGCATCACGTGCAGGAAGAGCAGGACGAACACCAGTGCGACCGTGGCACACAACTCCCGGCCGGCATTGGGTAAGAAGGCACGAACGGCACGGTAGGCCGCAAAGGAACTGAAGAGGATCAAGGCCGTCGCAGCCAGCCTGTACAACAAGAGCCCTTCGCTCAAACCCAGCGTCAACGGCCCGCGCAGCAGCAGGATGTTGGAGAAGTAGCGCCCGTTCCACGAGGTGTACTCCTGGACAAGTCGTTCACCAAGCGCGGACCGCATCCCGGCAACGGCGTAACTGAAGTCGTCGGCGTAGGGATGCACGTAACAAGCAACCCAGAGATAGCGCGCCAACGCCAGCAGCAGGATCGCTTGTACGAGCCGCAACACATGACGTTCCTTCATGACCCGACAAAGATGACCGGAAGCGGCGGATCAGAAGCCGACGCGCTCGTTGATGCGGTAGCGGTTGCGCTCAGTGCCGTTCCGGCTCACCAGGTCGGCCACGAAGCCTGCGGTGAAGAGTTGCACACCGATGACCATCGCCGTGAGCGCCACGAAGAACAAGCCCTGTTCCGCCACGCGGGGCGCGGGTTCATCCAATACGAACGAATGCCAGAGCTTCTCCCCCACGATCCAGGACGTCGCCAGGAAGCCGACCACGATCATGAAAGTGCCCAAGCCACCGAAGAAGTGCATGGGTTTCTTCCCGAAACGGAAGATGTAGGTGATCGTCAGCAGGTCCAGGAAGCCGTTGATGAAGCGGTTGAACCCGAACTTGGTGTGGCCGTACTTCCGGGGGTGGTGCTTCACCACCTTTTCGCCGATCTTGCGGAACCCTTCCTTCTTTGCGATGAACGGGATATAACGGTGCATTTCACCGAAGACCTCGATATTCTTCACCACCTCCTTCCGATAAGCCTTGAGCCCACAGTTGAAATCGTGGAGGTGTACGCCGCTCACACGCCTTGTGGTCCAGTTGAAGAGCTTCGTCGGGATGGTCTTCGAAAGCGGATCGTAACGCTTCTGCTTCCAGCCGCTCACCAGGTCGAAGCCGTCCTCTTTGATCATCCTGTACAGTTCCGGGACCTCGTCGGGGTCGTCCTGCAGGTCTGCGTCCATGGTGATCACCACATCGCCTTTCGCTGCCCGGAAACCCTCGTTCAGGGCAGGGCTCTTGCCGTAGTTCCGTCCGAACCGGATCCCTTTCACGCGATCGTCCCCGGTCGAGAGCCGCTGGATCTCCTCCCAGGAACCATCGGTACTGCCATCATCCACCAGGATGATCTCATACGCCTTGCCCATGCCGGCGATCACACGGTGCAACCACGCCACCAGATGCGGCAGTGATTCGCGCTCGTTCACCAAAGGCACTACGATGGAAATGTCCATGGTGCAAGGATACGGGCTACCGGGAAATGAGCTCGTGCCCTACCGCCCGAGAAGCATACGCTTCACCGTGCGCCCCGAAGCATGCTCCACCACCACGGAATAGACACCCCTGCGCAGTTCCCTCAGCGGCACTTCCAACGTTCCCTGCGCGCTCAGGACCAGCACGGTCCGGCCCAGGCCATCGATCAACCGAAGGGAATACCGGCCCTCAACGTTGGGCACGATTCCCAGACCGTCGTCGTCCGGGGTGATCACGAAGCCCTGTGCATCGGGGCTTTCGATAGCCGTGGATGTCTCGACCATGACCTGGCAGCTGGTGACCAGTGTATTGTCACCGGCCGCATTGTAGGCGGTAAGGGTGACGTCATAACATCCGGGTAGCGGATAGGAGATATCCTGTGGGTCCGGTGCGAAGCTCTCTGCTGGTGAACCTCCTTCGAATACCCACCACCAGGCATAGGGGTCATTGGTGCTCTGCTGCGTGAATGACACCGTGCCACCCGCATCCACCATGGCGCTGCTTTGCTCAAAGGCAGGCTCAGGCCTGTCCTGGCATTGCAATGTCGCCCCGTTCTGCAGGTCCCAGGTCAGACTGAACGCGACGCCGTTCATGGAGAAGTTGTTGATGAAGACCACGTACCACTCTTCGGCAAGCGCATCAATGGACCGGACCCAACCGTCCCCTGATGAGGCTTCGTTCAGGTCGAGGAAGCCGGAACTCAGACCGGTCGCTCCCACCACGGCAGCATAACTGCAACGCAAGGGTTGGGTCGTCAATGCGGAAGGTACCTGCTCGAAAGGTCCCCATACGCCGAGATCGTAGTCAGCATCGGCATTCGGCTGGACCGTGAACCCTACAACACCGGCGGTCTGCATATGGAAAGCTATCCAGAACCCCTGGCGTTCTCCCGTCGCCAGGCAGCCTTGGTTCGATGCATTCAGGTCCACTTGGGCCCCAATGCCGTTCTGGGTGGCATCGGTGGAAAAGCTCGTATCCGAACAAACAGCCGGCGCGAAGGGCAGGTCGGCATAGTAGAACGGTCCCGGTTGGGCGGTGGACGTAAGCCAGAACAGCAAGAACGGACATACCAGGAGTAACCGTGATGCCATCGGGAAAGTGTTAGCGAAAGGTGAAGGTAGAGCAATGATCGGAATCGCCCCGAGGTATATGCGAGGCGAACCCTACCTTTGTCGCTGGGGCAAGTCCTGTACAACCAGCTCCCACTTACTCCCCCAGGTCCGGAAGGAAGCAAGGGTACGTGGTTGAGCGGTGTGATATAGGTCGCTTGCCCCTCTTTTTTACCCTATTGCGAAGGTCGAAGCTACATTGCCCACCATGACAGCCCTCTCGAAAGTCGTCCTTGTCACCGGTGGTGGCCAAGGGCTCGGCAAGAGCATTTGTCTGCGGCTCGCAGGGCAAGGGTACAACGTTTACGGCACCAGCCGGAAGGCCGATCCAAGTCAGCAGCCACAAGGCTACCACTTGCTTGCGATGGACGTGACCGATGATGCCAGTGTAGGCCATGCCGTTGCGGAGATCATCCAGCGCGAAGGGCGCATCGATGTGGTGGTGAACAATGCCGGGCTGGGCATCCAGGGCGCGGCCGAGGACATTACCCCGGACCTGGCCAAGCAACTATTCGATACCAACGTGTTCGGTCCGCACCGCGTTTGCCGTGCCGTCGTACCGCACATGCGTTCGCTCAGGAAGGGCCTCATCATCAACATCAGCAGCGTAGCCGCCAACTTCGGTTTGCCCTACCGCAGTTTCTACAGCGCCTCCAAGGCCGCCCTGGACCGTTACAGCGAAGCACTGAGCACCGAAGTGGACCGCTTCGGCATCACCGTGGTGGTGGTGCAACCGGGCGAGTTCAATACCAACATCGGTGCCTCGCGCCTAAGGCCGCCCGTGATATCGGAAGCCAACAAACCGGGATACGACAAGGCCATGGAGATCCTCGGCAGTAGTTTGCACTACAGCCGTGACCCGGACGAGCTGGCGCAGGTGATCTCGCGCATCATCGCCTCATCGAAACCGAAGGCGACATACATCGTCGCACAAGGGATGCAGCGCATCAGTGTGCTGGCCAAGAAGATCCTGCCCGGCCGCATGTTCGAGCGCATGGTGCGCAAGCATTACGAGTGATCCAGCGATGAACACTTCCGACGCGAACAACTGGGTCCGGGCCCTCGCCCTCCACAAGTCGGACACCTTCCGGAAGCTGGTACCCGCCCTCTTCGCCATGGGGGGGTATGCCGCAGCGGTGTGGTATCTGGAAGTCCGGTACCTGCACCTGTCCAAGGCCAGCCTCATCACCAATGTCCCCGTGATGCATGGTCTTTTGGGTTTCGCCATTAGCATGCTGTTGGTGTTCCGCACCAACACCGCCTACGATCGTTGGTGGGAAGGGCGCAAGCTCTGGGGCCAGTTGGTGAATGCCAGCCGGAACCTTGCCGTGAAACTCTCGGTGATATTGGCGCGTGACGATGCCAGTGCCCGCGACTTCTTCACCCGCTTGATCGGCCTGTTCCCCCGGGAGCTCAAGCAACACCTGCAATTGGAGAAGACCCGACTGGCATTGGACGAGGCACCGCATCCGGAGATCCCTGATTTCGACCGGAGCAAGCATGTGCCCGCACAGATCGTGCAGTTGATGCAGCAACGCCTGTTCCGCCTCCAGCGCGATGGCAAACTATCCGGGGAAGAGCTCATCGTCCTCAACAGTGAGATGGTGCAATTCCTCGATATCTGTGGGGCTTGTGAGCGCATCAAGAACACCCCCATCCCCTATTCGTACAGCAGCTTCATCAAGAAGTTCATCCTCATCTATGTGCTCAGCCTGCCGTTCGGTTTGTCCATCACGCTGGGCGTTCTTTCGATCCCCGTGGTAGTGCTCGTATTCTACGTGATGGCCAGCCTGGAACTGATCGCGGAGGAGATCGAGGATCCATTCGGCAAGGACGACAACGATCTTCCGATGGAGCGCCTGTCGAGCATTATTCAGGCGAATGCTGCCGAATTGCTGAGCTAGATCGATCATGATCTGCCGGAACCTCGTTCCTTCGTCGCACTGCTAGGTCGATGAAGAACACTTTTCCGGGAAGAACGCTTCTGCTCGTCACCGTTGCCGCCTTGGGCTACTTCGTGGACATCTACGACCTGGTGCTCTTCAACGTGGTGAAGCGCGAGAGCCTGGAGTTCATCCTCGGCGCGGGCCATCCGGGCATCAAGGACACCGGCATCCACCTCTTCAACATACAGATGCTGGGCATGCTGGTGGGCGGCATCCTCTGGGGCGTATGGGGCGACAAGAAAGGGCGCATCACCGTGCTCTTCGGCAGCATCCTGCTCTACTCGGCGGCCAACATCGCCAACGCCTTCACCTACGACCTCACGGCCTACGCCATCGTGCGCTTCATCGCGGGCATCGGCCTTGCCGGTGAACTGGGTGCAGGTATCACCTTGATCGCGGAGACCATGCCGCGCGAGAAGCGCGGTTTCGGTACCATGATCGTCGTAACCGTGGGTGCGCTGGGCGCGGTCTTCGCCAGCATTGTGGGCAGCCATGGGCAGGGCATTGCACTGTGGATCGAAGGAGTGACCGGTCACCTCCTGATGAACTGGCAGGTAGCCTACATCATGGGCGGCTTGATGGGCCTGCTGTTGCTCGCGCTGCGTGTGGGCACCTTCGAGAGCGGCCTCTTCAAGCAGATGCATCATGCCGGAGTGAAACGTGGCGACCTGCGCATGCTCTTCGCCGACCGTACCCGCCTGTTGCGCTATCTGCGCTGCATCCTCATCGGTGTGCCCATCTGGTATGTGATCGGCGCCTTGGTGAGCCTCTCCCAGGATGTCTTCGTACCCGAGCTCGGCATCGACACCTCTGCGCTGGACGCCGATGGTCTGAAGCAGATCAACGGCACGGCGATCCGCTATTGCTACATCGGTCTCAGCATCGGCGATCTGCTCAGCGGCCTGCTGAGCCAGTTCCAACGCAGCCGTCGCAAGGTGATCCTGATCTACCTCTGGCTCAACCTCGCTCTCACGCTGATCTTCCTCTTCGGTCTGCGTGGTGCAAGCATCGCCACCTACAACTGGATGTGCTTGCTGTTGGGTGCGGCTACGGGCTACTGGGTCATTTTCGCAACGGTCGCCAGCGAGCAGTTCGGCACCAACTTGCGCAGCACCGTGGCCATCACCGCACCCAACTTCGTGCGCGGCAGTGTTTGGCCCATCACCAGCTTGTTCAGGTACCTGGCCGTGCCGCTGGGGAACATCTGGGGGGCGCTTGTGGTGGGCATCATCTGCATCCTGGCTGCATTGTGGGCCGTGCGCAAGACGCCGGAGACCTTCAGCAGGGATATGGACTTCGTGGAGCGGTGAACATGTCCCACAGAACAGTACAACAGTTCACCCATGGACCCAGAAGAGCACATTCGCCAGTTGCGCCGGTTGAAACGCACGGTGGAGCAATTGGAAGCGGAGTTCGCGCACGGCTCCGTTGATGAAGGCCTGCTGAGCGATATCGACCGCATGCTGGAGGACGGACTGGCCAACGGCCCGGAAGCGGCCAACCTGAAGACCTTGCTGGAACGCCTTCGGGAGAACACCCTTACGCCGCGCCCTGAGTTGTACGGTGATGGTATCCGCGATTGCCGCAGTGTGAAAGCGGCGATCGAAGGGGTGATCGCTGCACTTGGGTGAATACTTGGAGCCGCATCACGGATCCAGCAACCTAACTTCCCCCTTTCGTCTTGTGAGTACGACCGATCCGCCCATGATCCGATCCTTCCACCCTCTCTTCGCCCTCCTCTTTACCACCATCGTCCAGGCCCAAACGCCGGGTACGTTGGACCTGAGCTTCAACCCAGGTGACGTCGGCTTCGGACAGACCGATGGCGTGGGCGCAGCATCCAGTAACAGCATCAATGTGAAACACGCTGTGTTGCAACCTGATGGGCGCTTGGTGATGTGTGGTAGTTTCTACCGGCATGATGACCACGTGCGTGACCGTATCACCCGGTGTATGCCGAACGGCGATGTGGATGAGAGCTTCGACCCCGTTCGTTTTTCCGGCGGATTCGTCAGGTGCGTAGCGGTCCAACCCGACGGCAAGGTGCTCGTAGGCGGTAATTACGAGACCGCGGACATGCAGCCCCGACTTGGATT
>DEQO01000123.1 GCA_002360495.1 Flavobacteriales bacterium UBA3364 | reverse complement strand
GAGATCCCCCGCATGCACGAAATCTTCATCCGGGTGGTGAGCGAAACGGAACCGCAGGCCGTGGTCGCGGGAATGACCGAATGAGGGACACACGTACATACCAGCCGCACGTTGTGGGATACGGACCGACGCATTGCGCGTTGCCGAATACGCAACGTGCAACACGGAACCCGGCGAACCGCACCCTCTTCACATGAACAAGATCAAGCTCATCATCTGGCGTGAGTTCATCACGCGCGTGCGCAAGCCCAGCTTCCTGATCATGACGATCCTGGGGCCCTTGCTCATTGCGGGCGGTCTGCTGCTCACGGCGTGGATCGGCTCGCGCGAGGCCACGGACCACCATGTGCTGGTGATCGACACCGAGGGCGTGATCGGGCGCAAGCTGGAGAACAGCGATCGTGTCACCTTCTTCCTCGATGGGCACGAGTGGACCGACTCGGCATTCAAGGAGAGCCCGTATACCGTGCGCATCAAGCTGCTGCCCGATGTACTGAACGACCCCCGCGCGGACCTGTTCTACAAGAGCCTGCCCAGCGAGTTCGTCATGAACCACATCCGCGGCCAGCTGGACAAGTCCATCGAACTGGCCCGGATGAAGCAGGCCAACATCGATCCGGAAGCCTTCGAACGCGTGCGCAAACCGCTCGACCTGAACTCCTACGACATCGAGGATGTGGACAACCAGAGCTATGCGAAGGAACTGGCGATGATCGGCTTCTTCTTCGGCTACTTCATGTTCATCTTCATCTTCATCTACGGCGTGCAGGTGATGCGTGGCGTGATGGAGGAGAAACAGAACCGCATCGTGGAAGTGCTCATCAGCAGCGTGAAGCCCTTCCAGTTGATGATGGGCAAGATCGTCGGCATTGCGTTGGTGGGTTTCACCCAGTTCATGTTGTGGATCGGCATCACCCTGGTGATCACCCTTGTCGGTACAGCGGTGCTCGCCGGCGACAAGTTCGACCCCGCCACCCTCGCCGAACAGGGCATGACCACCGAAATGCAGGCGCAGTTGATCGAGCAACAGGCGGGCTCCATGAAGGAGATGGACCAAAGCGATGTGTTCAACATCCTGGAACAGGTGAACATCCCACTGGTGCTGGCCGTCTTCGCCTTCTTCTTCATCGGCGGCTACCTGTTGTACAGCTCGCTGCTCGCCGCGATCGGCAGTGCGGTGGACAGCGAGACGGATACACAACAGTTCATGTTCCCGGTCACCATCCCCATGGTGATCGCCATCGTGGTGGCGCAGATCGCCGTGGTGAACCCGGACAGCACCATGGTGACCGTGTGCAGCTTCATCCCCTTCACCAGCCCCATCGTGATGATGGTGCGCGTGGTGATGGGCACGGTCCCGATCTGGCAATTGCTGCTGAGCATGCTGTTGCTTGTGGCGACCTTCATCGGCACCGTCTGGCTTGCAGGACGCATCTACCGCACGGGCATCCTCATGTACGGCAAGAAGGTGAGTTGGAAGGAGATGGGGAAGTGGTTGTTCTACAAAGGATAGTTGCCTGTTGATGGTTGTTCGTTCTCAGGCTGGGTGAGTTCCCTGTCAACGGACAACCGGAAACTTTGGCCTGCACCCATGCGCTCCGCCATCATCGATCTGGGGACGAACACCTTCAACCTGCTCGTGTTCGAGCAGAATGCTGCGCATGGACTTCGCATTCTGCATGCCGAGGAGCAGCCCGTGTTCCTAGGGCGCGGCGGGATCGAACAGGGCGTGATCGCCGATGATGCGCTCGAGCGCGGGATGGTCGTCCTGAGCGCGTTCCGCGCCATCGCCGGAGCGCACGGTGCGCAGCGGATCTCCGGCTTCGGCACCTCGGCCTTGCGTAACGCGCGGAACGCGGAACGTTTCGTGCATCGGGCGCGGACGGAACTCGGCATCGCGATCACGATCATCCCCGGGGAGGAGGAGGCCGAGCTGATCCTGGCCGGTGTGCGCCAGGCGGTGCGTTTCACCAACAGACCAGCCCTGGTCATGGATATCGGGGGGGGCAGTATCGAATTCATACTGGCAACCGAAAAAGCGTTGATGTGGAAGCACAGTTTCGAACTGGGTGCCACGCGCCTGCGCGAGCGCATCCCCGTGAGCGATCCCATCACCGTGGACGAAGAAGCCCGCATAGCTGCGCACCTTGATGACCGGCTGGAGGCGCTCTATGCCATCATCGAAAGGCACGAACCGCACGTCCTGATCGGAAGCGCGGGAAGCTTCGATAGCATCGGCGCGATGATCTGTGCTGAACGATCGACGACCCTTCCTCCGGATGCGTGTGATCTGGCGTTCTCCGCACTGGAATTCGATGTGCTCAAGGACCGCCTCCTGCGCATGGACCGCGCTGCACGCCTACGACAACCCGGCCTGCCGGAATACCGGGTGGACACACTCCCCTATGCGCTCGTGGCCATCGATCGTGTTTTGCTCGCCGGTGGCATCCGCCACATGCACTGGAGCCGCTATGCGCTGAAGGAAGGAGCGGCGATCTCCTTACGGTAACTGCCCGATCCGCACTGCCGTCGGCACCACGCCACCGATCGCCTGCAGGATCACATCGCGGTCGTTGCCCGCCCCGGAATACTTGATGGTGCCGTCCATGTTCACGTCGTTCACATTGAACACGTTGTCCACGATGTTGGTGGGCACGATACCGCCGAGCTCATGGAGGACACGATCCCGATCGTTGGCTGCGCCGGTGTATTTCACCTGAGCATCATCGTTGACATCACCCGGCCACAAGCACATCCTACCCCCGATGCTCCAGCGAGCATTCGTCCCGTAGGCGGTGGTGCTGGCCAGGGTAAGGTCCACCGTGGACGGCACAGCGGAGCGGTTCGGGCTGGTGGCCGTCATGGTTCCGAGGTGGTTGCGATGCTCAACGGTGACATGGTAGGCGCCGGGCTCGGCCATGATGGTCAAGGGCCAACGGCCATCCATACCCACTATGCGACCATCGCGCAGCAAGAGTGCCGCGCGCAAGGCCTCCGCCTGCGTTGGCGTTCCCGGACGTCGAAGACCGATCACCACCCAATCCACCACCGCATCGGCTCCGGTCCTGTTCCACACCGAGGCATCGGGGCTCTCCATCGGTGTGCTGAGCGTGTAGCCCATGGCCGTATAAGGCTCATTCGCAGGTAGGAGACCACGTTGGCGCAGGTCATCGCGCATGCGCTGCTGCGCGCTCACATAGGGACCGGCAAGCAATGCGCGGACCTGCACGGCGATATATGCATCCACCAAGCGGTTCACGACTTCATTCGTGATGACCGGTGCGTTGCGATCGAAGTAGATCGCCGCTTCATTGGTGATGATGGTCCCGGCCGGCAAAGCATTCTCCAGAGCGACGCTGAAGGTGACATGGCCCATGCTGCCCAATGGGTCCGTGGTGCTGTCCGGCAACTCGATGTTCGCGAAGGTGATGACGAGCTCGCGGTCGCTTTCCACGTGCATGCCGGTGATCGTGTGCGATGAACCAAGGACGCGGATCGAAGTGGCATCCAAGGATGGATCCAGATGGTCGCGCAATTGCACGGTGAAGGCCGTATCGTTCCCCAGGTTCTGGAAGTCGATGGTATAGGAGAGGCGATCGGTGATCAAAGGGATATCGCCCAAGGGCCCCTCGCCTGCCGGGGTGACGCTCTTGCTGTTGGGATCGAAGGAGCAAACGATCGGTGTGGTCACGGCATTCTGGAACGCCACCGGCACCGGGTGTACCGGGGAGGTCGCCATCAATTGTGCCGTATGTGTAACAGTCCCGGCCGCAGGCATCCCGATGGAGCCGACGAAGCTCAACGAACTTCCGGGGGCGAGGGCGTTGAGCGACCACGTGAGCGTATTGCCTGAGCTGGTGGTCGGCGCTGGGTTGAAGGCGCCGGGATCCACGTTCGGATCGAGATAGAGCGTGAGCGTGCCCGAGAGCTGTACCGTACCCAGATTGCGCACGGCAAGCGTGAACGTGCTTGTTTCCTGGCAGCGCGGCAGGCCGGTGGTCAACAGTACCGAGGCGAGAAGTGTATCCGCCGGTGGTCCTGGGTCGATGCCGAAGTTCCTGTTCAACGCCACCGGAGCAGCGCTTGTGAGGACGACGTTCTTGGACCAGCCACCGGTCGTGCTTCCCAGGAACGATGCACTATCCGGAACCACGATCGTGTGTGCGCCTTCCGTCGTTGGCAACACGTAGCGGCCATCCGCCAAGGTGTATGCGATCGTCCCATCGGGTACGTCCTGCACCGCCACACCCATCACTCCCGCCTCACCGGCCTGGAACGTGCCATTGTTGTTGGCGTCCACGAAGACCCTGCCCAATATGCGCGTTGGCGCATCCTCCAGGTTCTCGTACCAGTACACACCGACACTGCCCGTACCCGTACACATCAGGTCCAGGTCGCCATCCCCATCCACATCATGCACCCGGCAACTACGCGCGCCGCCAGCGACCAGCGGTTCGTTCGTAAAGGTCCCCGTGCCGTTGTTGCGGGCGATCTCTATCGTACTGGCCCCGATGAACAGGATATCATCGTCGCCATCGAGATCCATGTCCGCCACTTCCATGGGCGTGACCGACCCGGCCCGGATCAATTGTGGCGCAGCGAGCTGCCAGCCACCCAGGTTCCGCAACCAGTTCGTACCGTTCACTTGATGCACCAGCAGGTCCACGGCACCGTCACCATCGAGGTCCGATGGGATGATCGCATTCACACTGGACAAGGTGACCAAGGTCTCCGGCACCGCTGCGAAGAGACCGATACCCAGGTTGGTGAGGTACATGATCCTGTTCGATTGGCTGAAGAGGATGTCCTGATCGCCATCGCCATCCATGTCCGCCAAGGTCTGCAACCCGATGGTCTGCGCGCCGGTGATGTACAGCGTTTGTTGAGCGCCAAAGACACCACCGAGGTTGGAACGGTATTGGATCCGCCGAGGGGCGACACCACCATTGGGCAGTTCCAGGAAAACGAGGTCCTCCGTGCCATTGCCGTCCATGTCCGCCATGTTCGCATAGTTCGGACCTCCGCCTTGCCAGGGATCGTACGGCCCCCACTGGTGTATCGGGTCCCAACCATTGCCTCCCTGGTCCACCAGGACGGAAAGTTCCTGCTGAAAGACCGGTAATAGGTCCGGGAACGCATCGCCATTGACGTCGCACGCCTCCAAAGTCCAGGAGGCCTCGGGCGGACGATAGATGGTGACCCCTTCGGTGAACTCACCATTGCCCAGCCCTGCGTATCGCTTCAGGGTCCTGTAACCACTGACGAACAGGTCCTCTTTGCCGTCGCCATCACTGTCCATGAGCAGAGGTTTCGCAGTGGCGTTCGAGATGCTCATTGGATCGTGCACCGCACGGGTCGTGGGCCCGTAGAGCGGTGCTGAACGCTCGTACCATTGCAAGGTCTGACCGATCGCCGGCAGGATGAACTCGTCCTGCCCATCGTTGTCGATATCGACCTGCCATTCCCCGCGTATTCCGGCGCTGAAGTCCATGCGTCGCGAGTACCATCCGATGCTATCCTCCACCCACAGGGCGTTGTTCCGAAGGACCTCGTCGACACCATCGCCGCTGAGATCGGTGAATACGCCACCGTCAACACCGCGGATGGGAAGCCAGGGTGTACCGCCACCGGCAGCGTTCAACGTGGACCATCGCGCTTCACCCTGGACCGAGCTGGCTACCACGTCGTTGATCCCATCATGATCCACATCATGGCCGTAGGTACGATCGACCACCAGGCCGTTCGTGAACACGACCGGCGCGAAATTCCCGGCACCATCATTCCGCAGCCATCGGTCGCTCGGTGAAAGCCCGATGTCCTGATCACCATCGTTGTCGATATCGATGACCTGAGCGAACGCACCGCTGGAGGCCGCACACGTACTGCAGATCGAAACACCCGCAGCATAACTTCCGGCAGCAACGCCGAGATAGCGTGTGATGTTCGGGGCATTGATCGCCAGCAGATCGCCGATGCCATCACCGTTGAGGTCGGCGGCCTGGTACGAGCCCAGGTTCGACACCCCATTGAGCGCGACAGCCGCAGCAAAGCCAGGACCTGCGGCCAATGCGCGGCGCCAACGCACGTCGCCACTGCTGTGTTTGAAGAGGATGTCCGTGCGCCCATCACGATCGATATCGAGCAACTGATAGGTGTTGGCCGTGCCCGAAGCGTTGTCGATGATCGTAGGTCCGGCCCAAGTCGCGCCCGCATCGCGGAACCAACCGACCCCATCGGCCTGGCCTGTCGTGTTCACGGCCATGGTCATGAGAATGTCGTTGTTCCCGTCCTCGTCCACATCGGTCACGGCCATGGATACCACACCCGGGGAGCGCAAGTAGGGCCCTTGGACCGGCGCGGCGAACGCCCCGCTGCCGGTTCCCGGCAGGTAGCTGAAGACGGAAGGCGATGTGGCCAAGGTGGTCAGCACATCAGGGATACCGTTCCCATCCACATCGGAGATGCGGCGCACAAGAGTGTGCCCCGTGGGTATGAGCATGCTCGTCTGCGCAACAAGGGTGCCCGTGCCATTGTTCTTGTACACTTGGAAGCTGGAACCGAAAATGCCGGCGATATCCGGATCGCCATCACCATCGAGGTCGCCGCTCATGCGCGAATCAGCCGTGATGGTAAACGACTGTAGGGTGAATACACCTCCGCCATCGTTGCGCATCCATCCGAAGTTGGGGGCCAGCACCACCACATCGCGGTCACCATCACCATATGAATGGTAGGCAGCCACATCACATTGGCGCGATCCAGCTGCGCATAAGCTTCT
>DEQO01000012.1 GCA_002360495.1 Flavobacteriales bacterium UBA3364 | reverse complement strand
TGATTCGTCGGTGAATTCTTCGCCAGCGATGGCCTTGCGCGCCGCGCGCAATTTCATCATGCAGCGGTACTTGATGGTGCGAATGCTCTCCTCTTCCACGCCCATGCCGGCAGCGATGGCCGCCAGGTCCTTGCGCTCGAAGTAGAACTGATCGAGCACCTGGCGGCACTTGTCGTCGAGCTTGCCATAGACTTCGCGCAGCCGCAGGAGCTTCTCCTCGGTATCGTCCGGCGCGTCCGCGCGGACATCGAGCTTCCTATCGTCGTGGATGACCTTCATGTGCTTATGCGCGGCCGACCGCACCACATCGAGCCATTTGTTCTTCGCGACCTGATAGAGGAATGCGCCGGGTTCGCTGCCCGCGGCCAACGCTCCTTCCTTCACCTTGAGCCAGAGCACCGTCATGGCTTCCTGGAAGATGTCCTGCGCATCGTCGGTAGTGCCGCTGTTGCTCACCACGTATTGCCTGATGGCCGGGAAGTGCCTCTGATAGAGCATGCGCACCGTGGCCGCATCGTTGCGGCGAAGGCCCGCAGCCCAGGAGGCTTCGGAGATCGCGCTTTTTGCTCTGACTTCCACTGGGGGAGAGAAGCTGAGCACGATAATACGGAGAACGGTTCTGGTGCCGCATGTTCCGGTTGCGGACAGGCGCCTGGCCTGCCTTCCGAGCATATCATCGGGGAAGGGCGGAAATGTGAACAGCAGAAGAGGCGTGTATTGCGACCGTTCGCATCCACTAGCCCTTCCCGACGTGACGCCGAACCCAAGCATCTGCACCCCATCCGTATCAAGACCCTTTCCCTACTGACCGGTGAGCACGGTGCATGGACCACCCGGTTTGTGAAGCCGTGATCGTTCACAACCGCCACCCTTCCCCGATTTACTCCTGCCCCCCCTGCCCAAACCTAAAAGCATACCCCCATGCGCGCTTTAACCCTTGCAGCCAGCATCACGGTCGCGCTAGCCACCGTTGCCAGCACGCCGCCAAAACCAACCAACCTGGAGAATGCTTCCTACGCACCCTTCGGCTTCGAGGAGAACAAAGGCCAGGTGCGCGCCATCGCTGGCGATGCCGCGCCATATGGGCGTCACCGACCCCCGCAGGGCAACACCCGCCTTTTTATTCTGGAGAATGGCATCGCCAACCAGTTCGATCGCACACACTTGCCCGCGGGATATTCCGAGCTGATGGCTGAGGCGCACGGAGCGGCCGACAAGCTCCAGGTATCCGACTCTGGAAATCGCAGCGATAGCGCAGAATGGCCACCTGCTCACTTGACCGGTGCAAGCGACCTACCAAATAGCCACTGCTGGACCGAGCGATGACCCCTAGGCCGGATACACCCACCGGAGCAAGAACTCCACATTCCGTAACCTGAAACCACTATCAAGAATGCGAACAACTCTTCCCCTTCGTCCGGCACACCTGCTCGGAACCCTTTTGGTCACCCACATAGGCTTGGGACAGCAACTCACCGCGATCAGCAGCGCGAAGATCGGGGGCATCCAAACCGACATGTGTACCTCCGTGGCGATGGACGCGGAAGGCAACTTCTTTGTTGCGGGTCGCTTCCAAGGCACGGCGGACTTCGATCCCGGCCCGGATGTATACCCCTTGATCTCGGCTGGTGGCTACGATGGTTTCTTGCTGAAGCTGGATCCCGAGCAAGGTTTCCTATGGGCCAAACGATTCGGTGGAACAGGCAATGATGGCGTGAACGCGATAGCGTTGGATGGCAGTGCGAACATTGTTGCCGTCGGCTATATCACAGGGACCGTGGACATGGACCCCGGACCGAACGAACTATTGATCTCCGCAGGCGCGTTCGACGATATGTGCATCTGCAAATACACGCCGGACGGAACACCCCTCTGGGCCGTGGCCAGCAACAGCACAGAAGGAAATTCCGGCTACGCCCTGGACCTCGATGCCAGTGGCAACGTTTATGCTGGTGGCGTTTTCTATGGCACCACGGACCTGAACGGGGGAAGCGGTGAGGATGAGCATACCAGCGCAGGGACCGGGGATGCATTCCTGTGCAAGTACAGTCCGGCGGGATCCTTCGTATGGGGAAGGACGTTCGGAGGACCGCTGCGCGAAGAGATCAGCGTTGTGACGGTCGATCCATCAGGGTCGGTATGTATCGGCGGCAACTATTTCGGAACAACGGACCTGGACCCTTCCGCCAGCAACGCACCATATACCTCGGCTGGTGAATCCGACATCTTCACCTCCAAGTTCGACGCATCAGGCGGATTGCTGTGGGCCAACTCCATTGGCGGCCCAAATTACGATGGGGTGTACGACATGGACATCAATGCAGCAGGTACGATCATCACGACCGGATACTTCACGGAAACGGTGGACTTCGATCCCGGCCCATCAAATACACCTCTCACGGACCCGAGCGGCGACCAGGGAATGACCTATTTACGCTCCATGACATCAAGTGGCGCACTGCAATGGGCCAAGGGCATAGGTGGACCCGACGGCGCTTCCGGATTCGCGGTGGAATTCATGGGTGACAATGCCATAGCACTGAGCGGTGGTTTCTTCGGCACGATCGATGCGGACCCGGGTCCGGGCAACGTCCCGCTGATCTCCAACGGGCAGATCGATACGTTCGTTGCGCTACTCTCGTCCTCTGGTGATCATCAGCACTCGGTCCGATTCGGTTCGATCCTGGGCGATGAGGTCACCGCGATGACCGTTGCACCCGACGGCACGATCCATTGCACAGGTGGATTCAAAGGGAACCTGGACCTGAACGGCGCGGAACCGCCGTCGGCCATCGTTGCTGCAGGTGACTTCGACGGGTTCCTGGTAGCACTGCAGGTAACGGAAGATGTTGGCGTGAACGAGTTGGACGACCGGATGATCGTGAATGCTTTTCCCAATCCATCGAACGGGGATCTCACCGTTGAACTCCAAACCCGGGGTACCGCAGCGTACGTCATCCTGGATGCACTGGGCCGCCAGGTCGGAAGCGGGCAATTGTACAGTGGTGCGAACCGCGTCGACCTCAGCCGGATATCACCCGGGAAGTATTGGCTCCGGACCTTGGGGTCCACCATCGGGTTGGATCTTTCACGCTGATCCCCAAGCCGGCTATCTCGTTCCGATCCGCGCGATCCGCAGTGGGATCGCGCGGATCGAACCAACTTCGCACCACGGTGTACGGGTCCGGGAAATGCCTTGTGGCAGTTCAAACACCACTCAAGCACCTCGATCATGCGTACCACATCCCTGTTGACCTCCATCTCGTTCCTCCTGCTTGCGACGTCCATCCAAGCCACCCCCGTAGCGGAAGGCGAAAAGCCCATCACCAGCAAGATCACCGAAGCCAAGGTCTTTTTGAGCGGTGCGCAGATCACACGGTCCGCCAGCAGTTCCCTGCCTACCGGTAGCAACACGCTCGTCTTCACCGGCCTTCCACAGGACCTCGATCCGCAAAGTATACAAGTGACAGGCAAGGGTGGATACAGCATCCTGAGCGTGAACCAGCGGATGAACTACCTCACCGAAAGCCCGAAGAAGGCGGAGATCGAGGACCTCCAGAAACGCATCAAGCAATACGAACACGACTGGAACATCGAGAAGGGGTTGCAACAGGTCTGGGAAGTCGAGGAACAACTGTTGCTGAAGAACAATGCCATCGGGGGCCAGCAGAACGGTGTCACCGCCGCACAGCTACAGGCCGTGAACGACTACACGCGCGAGCGGATGAAAGCGATGAAAGCAGGCTGGTGGGCACAACAGGAGAAACTCACCGTCATCGGCGCAGAGGCCGAAAAGCTGCGCCAGCAATTGGCGACATTGCAATCGCAGGCGCCGCGCCCGACGAGCGAGATCGTGGTGGAGATCACTGCACCTGCAGACGTATCGGCCACATTCACGATCACCTACTTCGTGGGCAACGCCTCCTGGACCCCGGCGTACGATCTGCGTGCGAAAGGCGTGGGCCAACCGATCGACCTGTTGATGAAAGCCCAGGTGGTCAACAACACCGGCGAGGATTGGAGCAAGGTGGACTTGAGCCTGAGCAGTGGCAACCCGACGCTCGGTGGTGTCATGCCAACGCTCAGCCCCTGGACCTTGTACCGACCCCAGCTCATGGAGATCCAGACCAGTGGCAGCCGCCATCGCTTCAAGCCTATGGCCCCT
>DEQO01000163.1 GCA_002360495.1 Flavobacteriales bacterium UBA3364 | reverse complement strand
CGCTGGTCCATACGCGTTCCATGCCACGGAACGACGCCGGCCGACATGGACCTGTCGCCAAGCCGGGCCCAGTTCGCCATCTTCGTGCCGTATGCGTGCCCTCTTAGCTCGTCCTTACCCGCTTGAGCCTTCGTCCCTTCAGCACGTGATCAAAGCGTTGCTCTTCGGAGCCTTCGTGGCCGCGTTCCTGCTGGTGTTCCGGCCTTTCGGGCTGCACAAGGCTGCTGGCATCGTGACGTTGGCCGCAGCCTACGGCACCACGTGCACGGTCATGATGCTCCTGCTGAACGTCGCCCTCCCACGCGTACTGACCGGTTGGTTCGATGAGGCCCGGTGGACCGTGGCCCGCGAACTGGCCTGGACGGTGCTCAACGTCGCTGCCATTGGCCTGGCCAATGCACTGATCTCCGTCGCCCTGGGCCTGGTGCCGCTCGACGCTGCCGTGCTCGGTCAGTTCACCCTGTTCACCGTCCTTATCGGCCTTTTTCCGATCGCGCTCACCGTGTTGCTCACCGAGGCGCGAAGGGCACGTGGATACGCCGCCCACAGCGCGGCCATCAACGCTGGGCTGCAGCAGACCACCGCACTGGCCCCTGTTGCCGAATTCCCGCCCATGCCGGGACCGGTGCCGCCCAGCATCACCCTGCCCTCCGAAGTCGGCGTCCCGCTGCCATTGGGATTGAACGAGCTGCTCTTCGCCCGTGCAGCGGACAATTACGTGGAGGTCTTCCACCTCCAGGTGGGTCAGCCACGCCGCACCGTGCTCCGCAGCAGTTTGAAGGCGCTGAGCGATGCCCTGCTTCCTCAAGGCGAACGCTTTCTGCGCTGCCACAAGAGCCACCTGGTCGACCTGCACAAGGTGCAGCGGGTAAGCGGCAATGCACAGGGCCTGCGCCTGCACCTGAACGGGGTGGACGAGCCGATCCCCGTGTCGCGCCAGCTCACCGCCACGGTGCGTGAGCGCCTTGCCGCTCGCCCCTGAGGGCTTCCCGTACACCCCAGCCCAATTGCCATTGGCCACAATGGTTACCGGTGGTCCCGTTGCGCTTGCATGGCCACCGGGCTGGCGGGCACCTTCGCCGCACACCATCGAACACACCACCATGGACACCCTGTTGTTCCGCACCTTGCTCTGGCTGCACGTGGCCGCCGGCTTCACCGCCTTGCTTTCCGGCCTCGTGGCCATCGCCAGCGCCAAGGGGCGTGCTCTGCACGCCCGCAGCGGCCGCCTCTTCCATGCTGCCATGGTGGCCGTGGCACTCACCGCCGTTGCGCTCTCGGCCCTCAAGGGTGGTCGCTTCCTGCTGCATATCGGCCTCTTCGCCCTCTACCAGGTGCATGGCGGGCTGCGCTCCATCCGCAACAAGTCGTTGCGCCCCGCCCCGCAGGACTGGGCCGGGCTTGCGCTGGGCGGAGTGAACGGTGGCCTGATGCTGGCTACCGGCAACATCGTTCTGCTCGTGTTCGGCGGCATCAGCACCGCGCTCGCACTCACCGACCTGCGCCTTTTCGTGCGCGCCTTGCGGGGACAAGCCTTGCCCCACCTGGCCTGGCTGCGACGCCACATCGGCATGATGCTCGGTACCTACATCGCCACCACCACCGCCTTCCTCCTTACCATGATGCGCGACCTGGATGTCGGCTGGCTGCACTTCCTGCTGCCCACCTTCATCGGTGTGCCCTTCATCGCTTACGCCACCTGGCGCTTCACGCGGCGTCAGGCCGTGCACCGAGCCGTTTAGAACAGCTGATCGGTGGCTTCGAGTGCTCGGACCAGCTCCCGAACACCCCGTTCCCACAGCCGCGCACGTCTCAGGCCCGGTGTTCGAGGGCTGCTGCCCGATGCTCCGCCTATTCCACGCTGACTAATCGACCTTCTCGATGCGCGCTTTCAAAGGTGATCCCCGATCCGGAACGAATTGGAACGAATAGGTCCCGGCGGCCAATTCTGAGAGGTCCAGCTGTTGTGGATCTCCGAGGATGATGCGGGTGGAGCTGACGATGGACCCCCTGGCGTCGTGGCAAACGAGTGTTCCACGACCAGGAAGTGCTGGGCCTGGAGCGATCCAGACAATACCGCGCGTGGGGTTCGGCCATGCGCTCATTGGCCCCGGCTCCAGGTTCTCGTAAATGCCGACCGTGGTCAACTGGGCTTGATCGAAGCCATGCGTAACTCGCAATAATGCCGAGCCACCGGAGCCCGTGACAAGGTCACCGATGGTCTGGTCCAGTTGTAGACCGGAATTCGTCGCTGGACCACCGGTCGCGCTGAGGGTCTGCCGTTCCAAGAACTGGGCTTCGGCGACCGATCCCTTCAAGACCAGGGCTATCAACAATAGAAGAACGAGCCTACCTGCTAACATGGCCTAGTGTGTTGATGGAGTCGCGATGCAACGATGAGATCTCGGCCAGTCGTTTTTCAAGTTCCCCCAACCGTTGTTCGTGTGCGACAATGTGATCGGCAAGTTCCTTGTTCTGGGCATGCAACTCCTGCACCGCTTTGACCAAGGGCACCACGAAGCCAGCGTAGCCCAGCGTGTAGTGGTCTTTCTCGTTCACAGGACGATGGACCCCGGAGAAATCGAATCCAATGCTGCGGGCGGCTTCCTCGACATCCTGTGCGATGAAGCCTGTCTCGACCATCGCTTCAGTTTCCGACAATCGTTGGAAATAACGGGCCTTGGTCGTTGGGTCCTTCTCGTTTTCCATGCGCTGAAGAACACCGAGGGTTCCGTCTATCTTCCGTGTGTTCAGGTTGTAGGTCACTGGACGGAGCCGATCAATGAACACCAATCCCGGAACGTTCTCCTGCACATTCTCCTTGAACCGGCCATCGGACAGGCTCTGTAAAATGCCGAAGATGCCAACCTGGTTCAGGTTCGCAGAGCTGCCGATGCGTATCGAGTTGGCTGCAGGCGCGGTAGCGTTGAAGCCCAGTGCCGTTGCACCATCGGCAGCAGCGGCGGCATTTCTTCCAACGGTCGTGGTCGTATAGGTGCCTGGTTCGGTCGTCCCTGCATTGCTTCCTACCGCGGTGTTATACAGGCCTTCTACATTGGCGTTCAGCGCGTCCTGTCCAATGGCGGTGTTACTGGAACCGGTCGAGTTGTTGTACATGGCACCAATGCCCGAGGCCGTGTTATAAGAGCCAGTCGTATTCCCGTACAGCGCATCTCTTCCCGTTGCGGTGTTGCTAATGCCGGATGTATTTGCGTAAAGCGATTGAACGCCCAAGGCGGTATTGTCCGCACCGTCGGTATTGCTGGCCAGCGACCAGCCCCCTATCCCGGTATTGGAGGTGCCCACCACGTTACTGGAAAGGGACTGCACGCCTACACCGGTGTTGTTATCGCCGCTCGAATTGGTGCCGAGCGAGAAGTAGCCGAAACCGGTGTTGTTCTCCCCTTCGGTGTTGCTGAAAAGCGACCAATGACCAGTGGCGGTATTGTTGCTCCCCGTGGAATTGTAGTTCAACGCTTGCATCCCCACCGCCGTGTTCTTATTCCCACTGGTGTTGAAGTACAAGCTCTGCGCACCGACAGAGGTATTCTCTATACCCGACGTGTTGTTGTACAATGCCCATGTACCGATCGCGGTGTTCTTGGTGCCTGCCGCATGCGAGACGCCGGCATTGTAGCCGAAGGAGACATTGTCTGTCAACGGGTTCAACTCTCCCGCCCAGTAGTTGTTTATCCTGAACCGAAGTGGCTGCGAGTCGGTCGTGCCTATGAATGCGGTGCCAGGGTCGGTCGCCGCATTCCCGGTCAACTGCCAACCGCCGCTGCTCGTACGAGCATGCAGTGCGTACGGAACGCTCAGTAGTTGCGTGGTGCCCATGTCCACGTAACCACTACCCGCGTTCACCTCCACCTGCAGGAAGTGGGCGTCGTCGCCCCATCCGATGGCGTCAAAGCTCCCACTTGTTGCCGTGCCCCCGCCGATCTGCGCATCAAACATGCCTTGCACCGTGGTGGTCGTATTGTGGGTCTCGCTGTAGACCGTGCTCCCGGTGGCGGAGGTTTCGTGTATCGTGAACCTCACCGTTAACGGCGTGTTCGCCAGTATGCCGCCGGTCGCATTGCGTGCAGCGGCCTGATAGTTCATCAGGTCCGGCGATTGACCAAAACTTAAACTGGACGCAATAACGCACAGCAGACTTGCGGTGGATCGACATGTTCTCATGGCTCGGGCTATTCGTTGTTGGTGCTCGTGTTGTTCGGTCCGCTTGCGGACGGCGACTAACTCAAAGCTATACATGCGTCCCCGCTTCGCAAAGCCATTCACCCTTTGTGGGTACATGTACAAAGCGCCAGGACGGCGCTCCGGAGGACGGCCAAGCCTACTTCTGGATTCAGGATGGACAAATCTGGAGAAACTATTGAAAGAAGCCCTGGACAACTTGGACGTGAATTGGGCTATACCGCATGGACGTTGGAAGACATACTTCGCTGTGTGGCGTCCTGCTCTGTGTCCGGAACGGGGACCAAGACCATCTGCCATCTGCATCGGCATTCGCAAATTCAATAGTTCCAATGATGCACTGCTCCGAAGAAATCACGTAATTCACTACATCAAACGAGTACCCGATGCCAATGCAGCTCCCTTCCTCTTGTGCAGCAGCCCTCGTTGGACTGGCGATCCTTGCCGCCACGCCCAGCGTGCGCGCCAACAACATCACCACCTCGGCCGGGTCGCTTGTCGATGACAATGGCAGCCAGGTCTACGTCCAGTTCGATGTTACCTGGGAGAACAGTTGGCGCACCAGCTTTGAACCGAACAACTGGGACGCGGCGTGGATCTTCGTGAAGTACCGGACGGCCGATGGCCTTTGGCATCATGCCAGCTTGAACCGAACCGGCCACACCGCACCAATAGGTAGCACCATTGCTACGGGTCTCGTTGATCCCGCAAGTCCCTACAATGTCTTTACCAATCCCGGCGTTGGGGTATTCCTGCACGCCGGCGGCGAAGGCAGCGGCACCTTCGCGGTGAATGGGGTGCAACTGCAGTGGGAACACAATGCGGATGTGACGGGGTTGTGGGAGGTGGAGGAAGTGCGGGTGTTCGCCATCGAGATGGTGTACGTACCGCAGGGGGCTTTTGCCGCTGGCACTGGTGGAACGGAGTCCAATGCGTTCACACTCACCACCATCGATACCGGCATGGCCACCGCGGCACCGGGCGGTACGGGCGGTCTTGGTGGAGAGGCGGGTGGCTACCCTACAGGGCAAACGGCCCCGGCCAATGCCAGTTGGCCCAACGGCTTCAATGCTTTCTATTGCATGAAGTACGAGGTGAGCCAACAGGGCTATGTGGATTTCCTGAACACCCTCACGTACGCCCAACAGGTAGCGCGCACGACCTCGGCCACGGCGCCCAACAGCGCGGCGGGCTCAGGGGCCTTGAGCGCCACGAATTCGAACCGCAACGGTATCGACATCCAGACCCCCGGTACGGCCAGTACTGTACCGGCGGTGTATGCGTGCAACCTGAACGGAGACGCCACCTTTGGTGACCCCACCGATGGCCAAGACATTGCGTGCAACTACTTGGGCTGGGATGACCTAACAGCCTACTTGGACTGGAGCGGCCTACGACCCATGACGGAGTTGGAGTTCGAGAAAGCCTGCCGCGGCACTATGGCCCCTGTGGGCGACGAATTTCCCTGGGGTACCGCGGACATTGCAGACGTTGCCTACTCGGTACCGAACAACGGTGCCAACAACGAGTTCATTTCGGCTGGCTACAGTACTGTTTCGGGCAATGCGAGCTACGATGTCACGGATGGTGCCATCGATGGTCCGCTGCGTGTAGGGATCTTCGCGGCCAACGCCAGCAACAACGGACGATTATCTGCCGGTGCCAGCTACTACGGCATCATGGAGTTGGGGGGCAACGTATGGGAACGCACGGTATCCATCGGGAGTGATAATGGGCGGACCTATACGGGCACGCACGGCAACGGCCTGCTGGAAGCTGACGGGCAATCGAACGTGGCCACATGGCCAGCCCCCACCACGGCCAACGGCGCTGGCTTTCGGGGCGGTGCGTGGCTCCTCCCAGCCCCCTACATACGCGTCTCAGACCGCAGCCTTGCGGGTACCAGCGGCGTTGGTCCCGCGCCCCACGACGGCGGCCGGGGTGCTCGGCTGGCGCCGTAGCCCAGGTTCTTGTGCAGCCCCTTGAAAAAGAACAGAACGATACATTCCAGAACAGTTTGAAACGTGACCACCGCATGAGAACTCTCCTACTACCCTTGATCCTGCTTTCCCTGTGTACGCAGGCCCAATACTCCGGTGGCGATGGCCGTGGCGATGTGCAACTGTCCTTCGTCAACGAACCTTGCGATCCACCGGTGATCGCCAGCGTTACCAACACCGGTCCGGTCTGCGGGTCGCAACCGGCCACACTGAGCGTGACCATGGCAAGCCCTGACGGCTATTGCGTGCCGGTGGTCGACGGCGGTTGCGGTGCAGGTGTGATCGAGGGTGTGGACATTGCCGGCATCGTACGCACCGCCACCGGTTGCGATAACCTGAGCGGCCAGAACGGGTACAGCTTGTTCACCTCCCCGGTCGGGGCCCTCACGGCCGGGACCTTGGACAACCTCTACGGGGTGACCGTGGGCGCGAACAACAGCGCAGCCGCCTGGATCGACTTCGACCAGAGCGGGTCCTTTGAGGATGAGGAGAACATCTTCAACGTGCAGTTGGTCGGTGGTGGTACCCAAGCGCTCGGCATGTTCACCGTTCCATTCACAGCGGTGAACGGGCCCACCCGCTTGCGTGTGCATACCCGCGATGGCATCACCGTCAGCAACAATTGTTTTGACGTGAGCCTGGCCACCGGCGAGACCGAGGACTACACCGTGGTGATCTCCGGTGGTGTCGATCCCTACACCTACAGCTGGGAGCCTGTGGTGTTCCTGAGCGACCCCACAATAGCGAACCCGGAGGCCTTCCAGAGCAACGAATTCGGTGGTACGCAAACCTATACCGTATCCGTCATCAACGGCTGTGGGAGCATTGCGGAGGGCACTACCACCGTGGACTATGTGCGCCCCGGCCAAGGAGGCTTTTCCTACGAGTCCGTCGGTGGGCCTTCCACCTTCTGCACCGACCAGACATCCGTGGGTATCGCCGTGATCTTCCAAAACCTTACACCAGGAGGGACCTACACCGGACCCGAAGGCGTGGTGGTGAACCCCGAGACCGGCGCTGTGAGCGCTTCCATCAGCGAACCGGGCAGTTATGTCATCAATTACAACATCCCTGCGGGCGTTTGCGCGGAATACAACACCACAGCGCTCTTTCCCCTCTTCGACCCACAACTGTGGTACGCGGATTGGGACGACGATGGATATGGGAATTTCGACCTGTCCGGTGACCTGACGTGCTACCCGGATGCCGACCTGGTGGACAACAACGACGACTTGTGCCCGATCGATCCGGAGAAGTTCGAGCCGGGCATCTGCGGTTGCAACGCGCCGGAACCCGGTACCCCCTGCGATGATGGCCTGGCCAACACCATCAACGATACGATCGGGAACGATTGCATCTGCCGCGGTGATATCAATACTACGATCGAAGAGCGAAGCACATCGACAACTACCGTGCGGTACGATCGTGGACTGGGGATCATCACCCTTCAGCAAACAAGCGCCGGGCCGGTATCCTTCCTGGATGGAGCAGGACGGATCGTGTTGAGCGGAAAAGGCAATACGGTCCAGTTCGACCTGAGCGAACTGCCAGCGGCCATGTACGTCATCCGTGCGGATGACTTTGTGCAACGCGTGGTGGTGGAGTAGGTGCCGGCGGCTTTCACATCGCCCGGCGCGTTATGCGCACGAAGCTGAGGTCCAACTTGCCTTGTGTCGGGGCCGGCACCACGAGTTCAAGCGCACCGGCCTTGGTGCCAGTTCCATCGGGCTTGTCCGGGATCACCAGCGCCTTGTGGCAGGCATCGAAATTCAGGTGCGGTCGGGTGCTCCGTGTGCGTATCCGGAAGGCCGGGTTCCACCAGCCGATGTTGCTCACATTGAGCTGGCCACTGACGTATTCGATCACAGGCACCGTGATCGGGCTGTTCCAGTAGATGTTGCTCAGGTCCACGGTACACTTCACCGGCATGTTCACGTAGATGCTTGCTTTCCGCAGCCGATGCTCCACGTGGAAATTCGAGAGGGAAAAGGATTTCACAACCGGATTCGTCGCAGGGGCGTCCAGATCCGTGGCGCTGCCGGCTGAAAGGAAGAGGTCGTAGTCCGCCATGGCACCTTCGCTGATGCAATCCACCAGGTGTACCCCTCCGCTGCCCAACACGGTGAATGCCTCGGTCGTGGTGGCCGAAGCGTACACCCGGCATTGGTCCAGCACCGTGTGGTTGCTCTGGCTGTTGCGGGCGTTGGCACCGGGCCAATCGCCACAGCGCACCTGTATCCCCTTGCGGGTGGGGTTCGTCACCAACACGTTCTGCACCCGCGCCATCAGGCAGAAGCGCAGGTCGATGCCCACGTCGCTCTGGCCCGTCATGCGGCAATTGACGATCGTGCTGTTCAGCGTGGCCTGCAGGTCGATCGCCTTTCGCCCGCCTTGTATCATCGCGAAATCGCGGATCGTGTACCGGTTCGCGGTACGTCGCATGGCTTCCTTCTGGTCGGTCACCACCATGGTGAAGCCATTGGACTTCGGTCCCAGCTTCAAGGTGCAGCCCTTGCCGTCGATCACCAGCAGTTGTTTGCCGGGCAGGACGATGTCCTCCGCACAGGTGTACTCCGCTGCAGCGGAAAAGGAAACATAGGTGGCATCCTTCGGGAGCGTGGCGAAGAACCCCGCTACATCGCCCGGTGGGACCACATATTCGGTTGCAGGGAGCACGTTGGAGAGCAGGAGGCCACAGAAGAGAAGAAGGGTCCTGCCTGGTTCCATGCGATCAAAGTTCGTGCTTGAACGTCTTTGTAATAGGGTTGGATGGTCGGCCTGGGAAAATCCGCTGCTACTCCGTGATCCGCACATCTCCATGGCCACGGTGTGCCGTTCCATCAGCATGTACCAAGCGGTAGTACACACGCACGTTCTGCGGTCGGGGGCCGGGTATGCTATCCATGTCCACCAGGTGCAGATCGCCGATCATGGAGTCCGTGCTGTACAGGTGCTGGAATTGCTCGTTCACGATGCGGAAGTCCACGTATGACGGGTCGTCACGCAAGAAGCCGAGCATGAACCGGTCCTCCGCCGGGTTCGGAAAGGCCACGGCAAGGAAGGAATCGGGCGGCATTGTGTCCAATTCCACCGTAGGCCGGTCGGCGAAAAGCGACTCAGCTTCCGGACACCAGTCCTCCTTCCAGGCCCAATCGCTGCCATCACCTGGGCCGAACGCCTGGCCGCTGATGTCACGTTGAACGATGCCAGTGAATGGACCGCAAGGCAGGGGCGGGGAAGGATCCCCCTTGTGGCAGGCCAGGCAGAACATCATCGAAGAGCAACTCCAAAGCCAACGCATGGTAGCAAGATAGCCAGCACTCCATGACCACAGTTGGCATGCCCAGGCGAACAACGCAACAAGCCGATACGAATAGGCCGGATCGGGGCTGGCTGTTCTTTTCCGCGCAGCGGCACGCGTTAGCGGCATTGAACGGGTGGTGGCTCGCTGGGCCGCTGTAGTGCAGCGCCCGGGCATGCCGCGCCGAGTGCGTTCGAACGGATCCCTTGACGGTGGAACATGATCTGCCGCGGGCTGAATGGTTCCGGGAGACCATGGGCAGGACCTTCCGGGTCGCGAAGATGGGCGAGGCCTGCCCGCTCAGTTCATCGGGCTGTTGATGGACACCAGGGCGGATCATTGACAGCTGATCATGGTCGTCCTCGAAAAGGGCTCATGTACCTGCGAGCATGCTCCAAGTTTGCGCGCCCGCTGTTTTCTTCTTTCCACTTGTTCACAACTGCCTGATCCAACGCCCGATGTGCCTATGGCACGGGAATAGTTTCGCAGCATCGACATGAAGCGCACGTATTCCGCCCTCACCGTCCTTATCGGGGCCGCACTGTCCTTCAGCAGCGCGCAAACACGTCTGGCGGTGGACCAGGGCACGCCGCCGCCCTTTTTGGAGAACGCCACACCCTGGGCCGATTCGGTCTTCTCTTCGCTTTCGCTGGAGGAGCGCATCGCCCAGTTGATGATGGTGGCCGTATACAGTGACAAGGATGCCAAGCACGAGCAGGGCATCGAGGACCTGGTGCGCGAACGCAACATCGGTGGCCTCATCTTCTTCAAGGGTGGTCCGCAACGGCAGGCGAAACTCACCAACCGCTACCAAGAGGCCGCCAAGACACCGCTGCTCATCGGCATGGACCTGGAGTGGGGCCTGGCCATGCGGCTGGACAGCACCATCCGTTTCCCACGCCAGATGACCTTGGGGGCGTTGAAGAACGATTCCCTCATCGAAGCGATGGGACTGGAGATCGCGCGGCAGATGAAGCGCCTGGGCGTGCATGTGAGCTTCAGCCCGGTGCTGGATGTGAACAACAATCCCGCGAACCCGGTGATCAACGACCGCAGCTTCGGCGAGGACCGCGAAGCCGTGGCCCGCAAGGGCATCGCCTACATGCGCGGCCTGCAACGCGGTGGGGTGATCGCCACGGCGAAACACTTCCCCGGCCACGGCGACACCGACACCGATTCGCACTTCGGCCTGCCGATGATCGCGCACAGCCGCACGCGCCTCGATTCATTGGAACTCTATCCCTTCCAGCGCATCGTTGATGAAGGCATCGCCGCCATGATGGTGGGTCATCTGGAGGTGCCCGCTCTGGACAGTACCAAGGGCCAACCCAGCACCTTGAGCAAGCCGATCGTGAACGGCATCCTGGAACGGGAACTCGGTTTCCGCGGATTGGTCTTCACCGATGCGCTCAACATGAAGGGTGTGGCGAACGCGGACAAGCCCGGCGAGATCGAGCTGCGCGCATTGCTCGCCGGTAACGACGTGATGCTCTTCCCGCAGGATCCGGTGAAAGCCATCGCCCGCATCAAACAGGCCGTTGACAGCAACGAGGTGGATCGCTCCGTGATCGACCACAAGTGCTTGAAGTTGTTGCGCGCGAAGGAGTGGGCCGGACTCCAGAAGTTGAAGCAGGTGGCGACGAAGGACCTGTACGCGGACCTGAACACCATGCACGGCAAGTTGTTGCGCCGCAACCTCTATGCGAATGCCATCACCGCTTTGAACGACCACTACAAGGTGATCCCCGTCGGCCGGGTGGATACGCTGCGCATCGCCTCGCTGGTGATCGGGGATAGCACTGGCAATCCCTTCCAGACCGGCTTGCAGCGCTACGCACCGGTGAAGCTCTTCCGCTGCGACAAGTCGCTGAAGCGCGATAGCCTCGAAGCGTTGATGCGCCGGTTGAAGGGCTTCGACCGCGTGATCGTCTCCGTGCACAACACCACCTACCGCGTGCAGAAGGAGTTCGGTGTGCCGGAGAGTGCGATGGACATCGTGCGCGAGATCGCCGCGCAAACGCCGACCATTTTCGCGCTGTTCGCCAATCCGTATAAACTCTCGCAGGCGTACGGTGCGCACCATTTGGCGTCTGTTCTTGTGGCCTACGAAGAGACCGAGGAAACACAGGACCTGATGGCGCAGGCCATCTTCGGTGCGCTCGATCTTTCGGGTCGATTGCCGATCACCGCCTCGTCGTTCTATGCCCGTGGCGATGGGCGCGACCTCAAGGCCAACGGTCGTTTCACCTACACGCTGCCGGAATCCATCGGCCTGCAAAGTGCCGACCTAAAAGGTGTTGATGCAGTGGTGGTCGAGGGGATCAAGGCGCAGGCCTATCCCGGTTGCGAAGTTCTGGTGGCCGTGGATGGACAGGTGGTGCTGAACAAGGCGTACGGATACACCACCTACGAGAAGAAACGGGCCGTACAGCCTTCGGATATCTACGACCTTGCCTCCGTGACCAAGGTGGCAGGCACCACGCTGGCGCTGATGCACCTGATGGATGAGGGCAAGTTGGACTTGGACAAGCCGCTGGGCCACTACCTGCCGGAGATACAGGGCGACCACGCGGCGCATGCCCGCATGGACCTGCGCGACATCCTTACGCACCAGGCAGGTCTCAAGGCCTTTGTGCCCTTCTACACCAAGCTATTGAAGGATGGCAAACTGCGCACTGAACTGGTGTCCGATTCCGCCACGGAGAAGTACAACGTGCGCGTGGCGCAAGGCATGTACATCCCACAAGCCTACAAGGACAGCATGGTGACCTGGGTGCTGGAGACGCCGCTGGGCAAGAAGGGCGAATACCTGTACAGCGACATGGGCTATTACCTCCTGCAAGAAGTGGTGGAGCGCCTTTCCGGCATGCCGCTGGACCGCTACGTGGCCACCACGTTCTACCAGCCCATCGGCGCCAGCACCATGGGCTACAAGCCGTGGGAGCGTTTCCCCCTGGACCGTATCGCGCCCACGGAGTACGACGTCACCTTCCGCCAGCGGCAGATACACGGGGATGTACACGACCCCGGTGCCGCCATGAAAGGCGGTGTGGCCGGTCACGCGGGTTTGTTCAGCAATGCCAACGATCTCGCGAAGCTGATGCAGATGCTCGCCAACGGTGGCACGTACGGCGGACGTCGGTACCTGAGCGAAGCGGTTGTCGCGGAATTCACCAAGTGCCAATTCTGTTCACCCAGCGGTACAGGCAATAGGAGGGGACTGGGCTGGGACAAACCCGTGCGCGGCAAAGGTGGCCCCACCTGCGAATGTGTGAGCTATGCCAGCTTCGGGCATACCGGCTTCACCGGTACCATGGCCTGGGCCGATCCTGAGCAGCACGTGGTCTACATCTTCCTGAGCAACCGCGTGTACCCCAACGCCACCACCAACAAACTGGCGGACATGGGCATCCGCACCAAGATCCAAGAGGTGGTTCACGATGCCGTGGCATCGCGTGTGAAGGCTGTGAAGGTGAAAGCGGTGCCGACAGAAGCTATCGGGCGCTAGCTGATCTCCAATTGAGAATTCTGAATTCCGATTTCTCAATTCTCGATCGCTCTTCGTGTTACCTGCTTGTGCGCAGGAAGTGTAGTGATCCCCGCATTCGAACAGATCGCAATGCTGGAAACTCCGGGGAAAGCGACGATAGGGGATCCCCTCCACCGTGTCCGGTTCAGCGGGTACATTGCCGGTCATCCGCCCGCTCTCCCGTTCGTCCGACCTTCATTTTCCACTGCCTTCCAGCATTGCATTTTCACACTACGAAGGCATATTTGAACATCGCCCATTCTGACTTGATCGATCTTCAACCATGCGCCACTTCCATCGTACCGAGAAACGCACTTGGTCCTTGATCGATGAGAACGGCCACATCGTGGGCTCGTTGATCCAACCGAAGTGGTGGAGCCACAAGTTCGAACTGGTGGTGCCCGAAGGGGTTCTTATCGTAAGATCCAACGGCGCTCTGCGGACGGACCAAACGGTATACCGCGGTGATGCCCCCCTGGCCGACCTGAAGTTCTCCTGGAAGGGTGACATCCACATCACGCCGCGCCGCCCGGGAGCGGTGGCGCTGCGCGTGGTGCGCACCAACTGGTGGGGTCGCAGCTACATCATCAAGGACGATCCCGGTGCCGAACGCGCCCGCGTGCGCATGCGCATGGACTGGTCCAAGTTCGTCATGGGTCCGGTGTTGGAGGAGAGTGCCAGCAACCCGCTGTCGGCGATGGATCTGTTGCTGGCGGTACATAGCATCCAGGAGACCTATCGGCGGGCGGCGGCAGCCACGTAGGACCGGGGGCGTCAGCTTCCCATGTTCAATTCCTTCACTTCTCCCTTTTCCGTGATCCAGAGGTATTTGATGATCTCCTTCACGTCCTTCTTGGGGAAGGCCTCGGGCAGCTGGCACTGCATGGTGAGGTTGTAGGTGTACTGCACGGGTGGCTCGGTGATGTCAGCATGCAGCACGATGTCGAAATTGCCATACGGCACCTTGTTGTAGAACAGCGTGTTGCTCTTCTTCACGTCGTTCACCAACTGGCCTTTGCGGCGGCTGTTCAAGCTGCTCTGGGTGCGCGATTGGTAGGCGGTGTAGCGGTCCAGCGGGAAGTACGCGTTGTTCTTCTCGGCCGCGGTGCGGTGGCTCTCTTCCACCTTCAGGCCCAGCTTGGCGAAGTTGTCCAGCTTCTGTTGCAGCAACTTGGTGGCGAAGATCCGCAAGGTGTCGTAGCAGCTGCTCTGCTTCTCCACGAAGAAGTCCACTTTCACCAGGTCGTAGATCTCCTCCATGGCGGCGGCCGTCACCAGTTTGTCCAGCACGCGCGCATCGGTGAACTTCACGTGGATGTTCTTCTGGATCTCGAAGCCGGCCGGCACTTCCTGGTAGGTCTTGCTGAAGAGCTTGCGCGTGGTCTCGATCTCGTAGACGGGGATGAACGAAAGCATGTCCGTGAACACATCGGCCTCCTTCACCCCATGCTTCTTCACCCGGTCGGTGAAACGTCCCACGCGGGCGTTCATCAGGCTGTCGGCCTCTACGGCGCTCTGCCCCAATTGCGTCACGTTGAAGATGGCCAGGTAGCTGTCGGCCTTCATGTTCATCATTGCGTTCACCTCCAGCACCAGCACATTGCCTTGTATGGTGGCCTTCACCGTTTGTTCCGCCTGTTGGTAGAACATGCGGCTGTTGGTCTCGTACATCAAGTTGCCCATGGCCTGCGGGCGCGCCGTAAGCACAAAGAGTATCGCGGAAAGGGTAAGGAGGGGGCGGAAAAGCGAATGCATGATCGATCTGTTTCCCGACCGGTACACCGCCGCGCGCGATGCGTTCATTCGCGAATGCGCGGACTTGCGTTCAGCCGTGGTAGACCCGCGAGGCGACGATGAGCCCGTCCCGGATCTCCAACACCTCGCCCACGCGCAGGTCTTCTTCACCTTCAACGTGCCGGATGTACTCCATGAAGACCTGCTCCTCGTCGCTCGTCAACTTCACCACTTCGTAGCGCAAGCTGGGCAGGCGTTCAAAAGCCTCGCGCCACCATGCGTTCAAGGCGGCCTGTCCTTTGATCAGGCCTTGCGTCTCCGGGTGGCGCACCTTCAACTTGGGGCTGAAGTGCACGGCGTCCGTCGCATAGAGCGAAAGCAGTTCGGCAAGGTCGTGCGCGTTGAACGCTGCGAACCAGGCCATGGCGATCGACTTGTTGGTGGAGGACATCGGGTTGGTCCGGTTGGTGGAGGTCTTCTGTTTGGAAAGTGGGGTCACCACCGTTTTACGCGAACGGTGAAGCCACACTGCGGGAAATGATGGACGATGTACCGGTGGTAGGGCTTCCGTTTGCCGATCCACCAGCACAGGTAGATGATCATCGGGAGCAGACCGATCGGCATGGCGGGGCAGGAGGTCTATGGCTGGGATGTGGTGTCCGCTGCAGCGGGCGGCGGCGTCAACCGCCGTGATCCCGCATACATCTCATACCGCAGGAACCGGCAGTCCAACGCCCCATTGAAGAGCTGGATCTTCGGCTTCGGTGTCAGCTTGATGTGCTTGGCGGCTTCCATATTGCTCGTGAGGATCCACGCTGTCCATCCCGCCCAGCGGTGCTTCAACGTATCACCGATCATCTTGTACATCGCGTTGATGTCCTGTTCCGAGCCATCCGCACCGATCCCCCGTTCGTCCATCCGCACACCGTACGGCGGGTTGAGGATCAACATGCCACGCTCAGCGGGGGGGATCAGGTCCTGGAACAGTGTGCCTTGGATCTTCACGGCATCATCCAGCTTCGCTTCACGCACGGTGTCCTTCGCCTTGCGCGTGGTCAAACGGTTGCCATCCGCACCCAGGATGATCGGTAGGTCACCCGTGATCTTGTCCACCGCGGCGTTGTAGATCGTTCCCCACAGCTCAGCGTCGTAGTCGTTCCATCGCTGGAAACCGAATTGCTTGCGGTAGTACCCTGGCGGGATGTTCGCCGCGAGCAACGCTGCTTCGATCGGGATCGTGCCCGAGCCGCACATCGGGTCCACCAGGGCACTGCGCTTGTCCCATCCGCTCAGGAGCACCATCCCAGCGGCGAGTACTTCGTTCAACGGTGCAGCGTTGGTCTCACCGCGGTACCCGCGCTGGTGCAACGATCCGCCGGAACTGTCCAGCGATACCGTACACCGCTCCTGGTTGATGTGCACGTGGATGCGCAGGGTCGGATCCACGGTATCAACGGAAGGGCGTACGCCGAACTTCCCGCGGAAACGGTCGGCTACGGCATCCTTCGCTTTCTGCGCCGCGAATTGCGCGTGATCGAGATACGGTGTGTTCAACGTGACCTTGAACAGGAAGGTGTCCTCAACACCCATGAAGTCCTCCCAGGGGATCCGCTTGATGGCATGGTAGAGTTCATCGTTGCTGCGCAGGTCGAACGAATCCACAGGGACCAATACCCGCAAGGCTGTGCGCAGGCACAGATTCGCCTTGTACATGAAGCCTTGGTCACCGGTGAAGCTCACCGCCCTGTTATGGCGTTCCAGGTCACGAGCGCCCAACCGCAACAATTCAGCGCGTAGCACCTCTTCCAACCCATGAAGGGTTTGGGCCACCATGCGATAGTCCCCGGCGTTCATTTCCGGTGCGAAGCTACCCGACCTTGCACGTGAATGGCGTCCTGACCGAAGACCTGGCGGTCATGGGTAACTGCGGCCTTGGTCCCACAAAATGCACCAAGCAGGCCCAAGCAAGAGACCTGTCAACGAAGGACCGACGGAACAGCCGCCGCTCAAGGCTTCTTATCCTTCTTCTTGAACGCGCCGTTCTGCCATGCCTGCACGAATTGCGCCCAGGCGATCGGGTTGAACAGGTTGATCGTCGGAGTACCGCCTGCGTAGTAGAGCTTGGTCTGGTCAGCCGCCATGGCGTAGTGGAAGCTCTGGTAGGCGTCCGGTGGCAGGTTCTCCATCCGCTGGACCATTTCAGCAGGAGAGAGGTTCTTCATCGCGAGTTGGTAGTCGTCGTCAGGTAGGTCGAGGTTCAAGAAGGCGTCCCGGAACTGCTCGCGCGATGGCCAGGGCGTCACTACGAACTGCTCCAGCATGATCGTGTCTTGGGTCATCACATGGATCATGGAGAACTTCTCCTCGCCCAGATCAGTAGGGACCACATACTGGGAGCGTTTGAAACCAACTGCGTTGAACAACAATGTGTCCCCTTCCTGTGCCACGAAACTGAAGAAACCGTAGACATCGCTCATCGTGCTGCGGTAGGTGTTGCGCACCACGATCCGCGCAAAGGGTACGGGCACCAGGCTATCGGTGACCACGACACCGCTGAACTGCACCAAGGGCGGTGGTTTGTTCGGCACCTGGGCCAGGAGCGGGGCCGTGGCCAAGAGCAGGAACGCCGTCAGGAATGCGATGCGCATGGGTGTAAAGTTAGCGGGATGCCCAGCAACGCATGTGCCACAGAGGTTAAGGGGTGTTAACTCCGGGCGGCAGGGGATGGGAACGAAGGGAAAGCTGGTCCGGGTGCCTTTGACCTTGGTCTGTCCAGTGGATAGTTTTACCCCGATCCACTACACATGCGTATATTCTTAACAGTATCCTGCTTGTTCCTGGCCATGGTGGTCCATGCCCAGATCACAATTGGAGAGGCCGATATGCCGAGCGCTGGTGATACCATGCGTTTCCGCTTGGGCGATGGCTCTGGTATCGCCTTGGAGTTGACGGGTGCCGATCATTTGTGGGACTTCGGCGACCTGACACCACAAGGGGAGGTGGCCGATACGGCGGTCACCGTGGGGGCAACACCGTTCCTCTACCAGTTCTTCTTCAACAACATCTTCCTTTTCCCCGACCATGTTGCCGACTATGCGATGAAGGGCGCAAACTTCGGGTTCGGGCAGTTCAGCCTCAGTGATGTGTACGACTACTATCGTGCCGACCCCGACGGTTTCCGCAACGTCGGTTTTGGTGCGAACGTGAACGGGTTGCCGACCAGCGTCCGGCGTGACCCGATCGATGTCATCCACCGGTTCCCGATGAATTTCGGTGATGAGGACTCGTCCGCCAGCGCCTACAACGTCACTGTGCCGACCGTGCTCTATTTCGGCCAGGACCAGTTGCGTCACAATATCGTGGACGGATGGGGTACCCTCTATCTTCCCGCGGATACGTTCCAAGTGCTACGGGTCAAGTCCGTGCTGGAACGAACGGATACCATCTATGTCGATCAGTTCCAGTTCGGTTTCCGCCTGCCCGAACCCGAGACGGTGGAATACAAGTGGATCGCCCAAGGCATGGATGCACCGGTATTGCAAGTGACAACGCTTGCCGGTGTCCCGGTGTCCACGCGGTTCTTCTACGAGCCGGAGGATGTGACGACGGCCGTTCCTGTGCAGGCTTCATCCGGAACGCCGGCCCTCTACCCGAATCCTTCCTCCAGCGAGGTGTATGTCCACCTGCCCGGTGATCTTGGCGGGACCATTACCGTGATCGATGCCACTGGCCGTGAGGTTTCGCATGCATCGAATGTCGCGAAGGGAGCGTTGCACAGGATCGATCTCGGCGGCATACCGGTCGGCTCCTACACCGTTCGGCTCCTGGGTGCGGCCAGGCCCTGGAGCACCTCGTTCATCGTGCGGTAGGCTACTGCCAACCCGGATACTCGGCGTGGAGCCGTTCAATGGTCGACGAACGCGCTGCCAGCCATTCGCCGACGGCGGCGGTCCTGTTGGTGTGCACAAGGCCCAGGAGTTCCTTCGCTGCCGCATCTCCGCTGCTTGCCAGGAGCTGGCGCAAAACCCAACGTCCGCGCTCGGCTTCCTGCTCCATGCGCGCTTTGCGGTGCCACCGCTTACCGTTTCGCAAGAGGGAGAGGGCATACTGCCAGGTCGCCCAGAGAACGAAACGCGTCCTGCCCAAGGTGGAAGCTGGATAGTTCTCGGCATGGGGCAGGTGCCCCACTTCGTGCGCCAGGAGCAATAGGAAGCTGGTGTCATTCCCGATCTCCACGAAGAATCGGTCACTGGCGTGGATCCTGTCCACAATGGCCACCGCACCACCGCCACTGCGCTTGGAATACCAAGGGAACCGCAGCCAATTGCGTCCCGCCGGATAAACCTTGCAATCCTTCAACAGCCGTATCGGTACCCTGGATACGGCGTGCAGCAACCGTACCGTGGCCGGCGTCAAATGTGCGTGCTCATCCAGGTAGGGCATCGGCTCGCGGCGAAGGTGCGAATTACGCCGTCGCTGCCAGCCTGACAGCCTGCGACCGTTGGCACGTTGCTTGACAAGAGCGGTCGTCGCAGTGGACGTACCTTCGTGCGGCCTACAAACCACCACCTTCACATGAGAAAATACCTCGTTCCACTTGTCCTCCTTGGTGCCATTGCCATGATAGCGCTATGGGCCATGAGCTTCTACAACGGTTCCGTCGGCTTGAACGAGGACGTGACCAAGCAATGGAGCAATGTGGAGAACGCCTACCAGCTGCGTGCCGATAAGACCAAGAACCTGGTCGAGATCGTGAAAGGAGCTGCGGACTTCGAGAAGGAAACCTTGACCGGCGTGATCGAGGCTCGCGCCAAGGCGACCAGCGTCACGGTCGATCCCACCAACCTCACACCGGACAAGATCAAGGAGTTCCAGGCCGCACAGGACCAGTTCAGCGGGGCGTTGTCCCGGTTGATGGTCACCGTGGAGCGCTATCCTGAACTGAAGGCCGTGAAAGGCTTCCAGGATTTCCAGGTGCAATACGAAGGCATGGAGAACCGCATCGGTGTGGAACGACGCAAGTACAACGATGTGGCGCGCGATTTCAACACCCGGATCAAGCGCTTCCCAGGCAACATGCTGGCCGGTATGTTCGGCTTTGCCGAGAAGGGCTACTTCGAAGCACAGGAAGGCACGGAGAACGCGCCCGACATCTCGTTCAAGTGAGCGTGCTCGCTGCCGAGGATTTCCTGAGCACCGCTGAACGCGAACGCGTCAAGGGTGCGATCGGTGCCGCTGAGAAGCGAACGTCCGGCGAGATCCGCGTCCATCTGGAGGACCATATCGAGGATGAGGTGCTGGACCATGCGGCCTTCATCTTCGAGGAACTCGGCATGCACCGGACCCGGGACCGGAACGGGGTGCTCATCTATCTCTCCGTCGCGGACCGTAAAGTGGCAGTGATCGGCGATGCAGGCATCAACGCTGTCGTACCCGATGGATTCTGGACCGATGTGGTGGGGGTGCTGAAGCTGCACCTTGCGGCCGGTCGCCATGCCGATGGGTTGTGCGAGGCCGTGCACATGGTGGGAGAGAAGCTCGTCAGCGACTTCCCGTTGAAGCAGGACGACCGTGACGAGTTGTCCAATGAGATCAGTTTCGGCCGGTCATGAAGCAGTGGGCCTTCCTTCCTGCGGTCCTTTTCGTGGGGACCCTGTCCGCCGCACACTTCGATTGTGCCCTTGTACCACCGCCCAAGGAGCAACAGGACCGCCTGGTCTGGCAGTTCACGGAATTCCTGTCCCACTCGGAGGAACAACAGCTCAACGCCAAGTTGGTCCAGTTCGCCCGTGGAACCAGCAACCGCTTGCTGGTGATCGTGGTGGACACGCTGTGCGGCCTGCCGGAGTCCGACCTGGCCTTCGATATCGGGGAGAAATGGGGCATCGGGAAAGCCGGTTTCGATAATGGAATCGTTTTCCTCATCAAGCCCAATGGCACACCCGGTGAGCGCAAGGTCTTTATCGCAACAGGCTACGGTCTGGAAGGTGCGATACCCGATCTGCGCGCCAGGCAAGTGATCGAGGGCACCGTGATCCCGAACTTCAAACAGGGGAACTATGCCGGTGGTGTCGATCGCGCCACCGATATGCTCATGGCCATGGCCAAGGGCGAGTTCAATGAAAAGAGCTACGGCAAGAGGAGCTTCCCATGGCCGGCGCTCATCGTTCTGGCGCTCTTCCTTGGTACCATTGTGTTCGCTTGGCGGGGCCGGGTGCGGCGCTATGCGGCCACCAATAACGTCGACTTCTGGACCGCCATGTGGCTTCTGAACCAGATGGACCAACGTCACCGCGGCCGCTGGACCAGTGGCTTTCCTGGTGGTGGTTTCGGGGGGCGAGGAGGAGGTGGTTTCGGTGGGGGTGGAGGAGGCTTCGGTGGTTTCGGTGGCGGGAGTTTCGGTGGCGGTGGGGCCGGGGGGAGTTGGTGATCGATGGTAGCTTGATCGTCCTATGAGTTTCAGTAAATGGATCGGAGGGGGCCTGGGATGGGCTTTCGGTGGACCCATCGGTGGCCTTGTCGGTTTCGCAGTGGGGGCCATGTTGGACCACATGCAAGGACCTGCGGAAGATCCGCCGGTGGAGCAGCAACGCCGCGTGCATGGAAGTGACCATGCCACCACCGGGGGGGATCTCACCATGAGCCTGGTGGTGCTCATCGCCGCACTGATGAAGGCCGATGGCCGGGTAACCCAAGGCGAACTGGACAGTGTACGCCGTTTCTTCTCTCGGCAATTCGGAACGCTTCAGGCGCAGCAGCTGCTGATCGTCCTGCGCGATGTGTTGAAACGCGATATCCCCATCCACCAGGTCTGCGAGCAGATCCGGCACAACATGCCGCATCCAGTGCGCCTGCAGTTGATGCACTACCTCATCGGTCTGGCACACGCCGATGGTGCCGTTGATCGGTCCGAGTTCGATCTGCTCAAGCGCATGGCCCATGACCTGGGCATCAACGACAAGGACCTCGGCTCCCTTAGCGCCATGTTCCGAACGGCCGATCCCACCAGTGCCTACCAGATACTGGAGATCGGTGCCGATGCCAGTGACGAGGAAGTGAAGAAGGCCTACCGGCGCATGGCCATGAAGTTCCATCCGGACAAGGTGGCCCAGCTCGGTGAAGAAGTTCAGAAGGCGGCAGGGGAGAAATTCAAGAAGGTGCAGGAGGCCTACGAGACCATCCAGCGTAAGCGCGGCATGAAATAGGTCCAAGGTATCCATCCTTGCAGGCAGTGGATGGGCGGCGCGCCACGGCCGGATGGCGTCACATCTAGAAACGGACCAGCATCCCGGCGGTGATACGCTGGCTGTTCCATTGTACGTGTGTGGCAGTGCCGTCCGGGTCGACCACGCCACCGTTCACCTCAAGGGCATTGCTGCTGGAGGCGGCGTGGTCGGCTGCCGCGAAGAAGCCGAGGGTGTGGGTGATCATGTGCCCATAGCGCACTCCAACGGAGACCGTGGCTCCATTGCCCGTGTATGGCAAACGGGCTCCGTACGGGAACAAGGCCAGCACGGATGCGCCGACCCCGAAGGTGCATTCCGCCATTGCGCGTTGTCCGACCCATGGCCGGTAGGTCCCTTCAACCAGATAATTGGTCACATGAAGGTGTTCCAAGATCCCTCCGTGGTAGGCCGTACCAATGCGATCGTAATGGATCCCCAAGGACCAGCGAGGCGAGAAGGCGTATCCGAAGGCGAAGCGCAGTGCACCGCTTTCCACACCTTGATCGGCCAGGTCGGCATCGTCGCTGGCCATATTCAGCATTCCTGCCCCACCACCCACGGACATCACCAGATGCCTCGCTTCCACGGCCTGTGCGGCGGCCGAAGGAGGAAACAACAGGCCGAACAACAGGGCGAGGTCGATCTTGAAGCGCACACCCAAAGATGCACCTTCCGCCCTGCTCTCCCCGGTACCTTTGCGAGGCGATGTGGTGGTTGTTGGTTTTCCTGTGCGTATTGGTCCTGGGCTACACGGGCTTGTGCTTGTTCTACGCGCTTTTCCAGGAGCGATTCATCTTCATCCGGTTCCGCACATCGCGGAATTATCGCTACAAGTTCCAAGCGCCTTTCGACGAGCGTTTCCTCGATCGCCCGGATGGCGCTGAAGTGCACGCTTTGTATTTCAAGGCCGAAGCACCGCGCGGAGTGGTGATCTATTTCCACGGCAACACCGGCAGCGTACGTCGCTGGGGGAAGTACGCGCAACGTTTCGTGAAATTGGGTTATGATGTCCTGATGCCGGATCCCCGCGGCTACGGGAAGAGTACCGGTGACCTGAGCGAAGCAGTCCTCCACGCTGACGCTGAGGCTTGGTACGGTTCGCTTCTTGGGCGATGGAAGGAAAACGACATCGTGATCTTCGGCCGATCCCTGGGCAGTGGTATCGCTACGCCCCTGGCGGCCCATCATAGGCCCCGCATGCTGATCTTGGAAACGCCGTTCGCCGATCTGTACGAGGTCGCCATGAATTACCTGCCCCTGCTGCCGTACCGCCTCCTGCTCCGGTATCCGTTCCGCAATGATATCGCGATCAAGCGCGTCACCTGCCCGGTCTACATCCTGCACGGCAGGCGTGACAACGTGGTCCCCTACGCCAGTGCCCTGCGGCTTTACTCCTTGGTCCCGACCAGCGTGGATCGTGAGATGATCACCTTCCCCAAGGGACATCACAGTGATCTAGGCCGGTTCCCGCGTTACCAGCGCCTCTTGGACCGGGTACTGGGTTGATGGGCATCCTCCGTCATGTGTCCCGCGCATGGGGGCAAAGCCGGTGGTGTGGATCCCGGACGTTCCATAAGGCACATATCCACAGAACCTTACCTTCGCGCCCCATTGCAACAAACATGACCGTCCGTTTCCTTTCCGCCGCGCTGGCGATGACCCTCCTCAGCGCTTGTTCCCAAGGCCAGAAGGCCCGCAATACCGAGATGAAAAGCACCATCGATTCGGTGAGCTATGCCATTGGTGCCGATATCGGTGCCAACCTCAAGCGCTCCAAGATGGATTCGCTCAATGTGGACCTCATGGCCATGGGCCTGCAGGACGGGTTGGACAGCGCCGTGAAGATCGAGGCAGATAAGCTCCAGGCCGTTATGCAAGGCTACATGATGAAGATGCAGGCCAAGCGTCAGGCCGAAGAGCAGGCCGCTGGTGAAGTGAACCGCGTGGCCGGTGAGACCTTCCTGGCCGAGAACGGCAAGCGTGCCGGGGTGGTCACCACGCCAAGCGGGCTGCAGTATGAGGTGATCACGATGGGCACTGGTCCCAAACCCACTGAGACCGATCAGGTGAAGGTCCACTACACCGGCACGTTGATCGATGGTAAGGTGTTCGATAGCTCGGTGGAACGCGGCGAACCAGCGGTCTTCGGCGTCGGCCAAGTGATCCGCGGATGGGTGGAAGGCCTGCAACTGATGCCCACCGGCAGCAAATGGAAGCTCTTCATTCCAAGTGACCTCGCCTACGGCCCCTCGGGCGGCCCAGGCGGCAGCATCCCCGGCAATAGCACCCTCATTTTCGAGGTGGAATTGCTGGAGATCGTGAAGTAACCGCGATCCGCGCCGCATGACGGTGCAACATGGGAAGGTGCAAGTCCGAGCGACTTGCACCTTTTTATGTTCCGGTGGGCCTTATCGGTCCGCTGCTGGATCAGCTGTGCATGGTGCCGTTCCATCGGACCGGCACCTTGCACCGCATTCAAGGTACCTCTGGAAGCGGCATCCAATGGGTGACGTCCGCGAAGAAGCGGTTGCTGGTCCCTTCCCCGAGCCAGAAATGCGGACTTCCATTGTACCCGGTCTTGCTGGGGTTCTTCAGGAAGAAATCGCAGGCGAAACGCAGCACCACCACATTGCGGGTTTCCATCGCACCGGACTTGCCGGGTAGATAGACGTCGTTCTTCGGAAGATGGCACAACACACGCTGACCATCCTCCGGCAGGCGTTCAGAAACTGGGATCCATGCGGCCATGGGCGCCCAAGATAACGGGCAGCGGTCTGCTAGATCATCGGGACGGTCCCGCCTGTGGCCTGTTCGATGATGTAGCTCATCGCACGATCCACCTGTTTCTTGATGATCGGATCGGAGACTTCGAACATCTTGTCGGCTTCCTTCTTCAACATGAATTTGATCAGGTCACCTGTGACAGGGAAATTCGTCGCGGTGATGTTGCCGTGTTTGCTGTGGTTCCATTGCCAGAGCGTGCGCATCGCCAGTTGTACCGACGACCGATCGTGGACCCTTCCGCCCTGTATCACCCAGCCCTTGCCTTCCTCCCGTTGCATCAAGCTCCGCAGCGTCGTTCGCAGGCAGCTCTTCAAACTGTCGACAGTCAGTGCACCTTCAGGATGTCGTACCAGGTCGCTCGGCTGGATGTTGTCCGTGCGCTGGTAGTTCATCTGGTGGGCACGCGGCATGCTCTTGTTGAATTCGACCATCGATGCGTTCACCATGTCCTCGTGTACCACGAGGGTGCCATCATGCCCGTCGACCGCTTCACGTTCCTTGTCCGCGAGCATTTCCAGGTACTCGGCCTTCACGCGGTCGTGGTCGAGCGAAGGCAGTACGAACGAGGGTGCACCCATCGCGTGGCATCGCCGGCGGTGGCAGATGCCGATGATGCTCAGGCTCAAAGCACGCAAGAAGGGCGCATTCAATCCGATGGTCTCCCGGTCCGGTAGCACTGGCTGTTCCGGTCCGTTGAACAGGGCGATATGGTCGGCGGCATAGCCTTGTGGGTCGAGCGAAAGACCTGCCGAGTGGTGCATCAGTTCGAACAGGATCTCGTCGGCTTCGAGTGCACCGGCGATCGTATCGATCATTACCGTAACGCGCACTGCACCGCGCGGCAAGGAGAGTGCTTCCTCCAGCTCTTCGATCATGCGGGCCCAGAGCCGGGCTTCCAAGTGGCCCTGCACGTCGCGCAAGTAGAGGTAGATACCACCTTGTCTGGCATGGAGGTCGGTCCCGCAGCCCAACAGGAACAAACCAAGGTCGAAAAGCGCTGCGGAAACAGGGTTCCCGTCCACTTGCAAAGCCGCCTCATGCACGTACAACGGCCTGGGGGCCATCATCAAACGGGTGGCCGTGGATGGATTCACGCGCACCCTGCCCTCCCGCGTATCCAGGTAGGCCAACTCCAGCCTTGAAGCACCGGCCAGGCTCCGATGCGCTCGAAGAATGCTCCAAGTGTCCTGCGCCGTGAAGTTCCACAAGTCGGCTATGTAGCTCTTGGCACCGGCGTTCAGTCCGGTAATCAGCTCGGACCGGCTGGCCCCCCCGATCAACTCGACCCGGCGTTCCAGCAGCGACTCCGGTATCGGATCAACGGTCCAATCCGCGCGCCGTACGTTTTCGGTTTCGGACAAGGGCGCCACGGCCCCCTGCATCAGTGTCTGGCGTCGTGCCACACGCTGGGCCAGAAGATCGATCCGGCGCTGTTCAAAGCGTCGCGCCAGATCCTCGATCATTGCCCGCACAGCAGGGGGCAGCAGGCGGTCTTGCACGATCTCCTTCAAGGTCCACGAAATGGGGTGCCATATTACGCAGTTCTACGATTGAAGTTTCGACCAAATTGCATTTTCTGTCGATGAAAAGCCAAGTTTCTCATTGGCTCTGGACTTACCAGGCAGGGTCAAACGGCCAATTCCAGTTCGGGATGCCGCGTGGCCAACCGCTCCAGCCTTGGATGAACAACGGCGAAGAACAGGGGAGGGACAAGGCTCAATAGCATCATTCCTGGGTAGCCAGTGGGTAGCTGGGGAGCAAATTCGTGGCTTTGCAGCACCTGGTACTTCTTGCTGGCCTTCCAGTGGTGGTCGCTGTGGCGGGTGAGTTCGAACAACATCACGCGCCCGATGATGTGGTCACTGTTCCAGGAGTGGATGTGCTGGACCCGGCCATAGCTGCCCGCCCCGGTTCGTGTCCTACGCAGGCCGTAGTGCTCGATATAGTTCACGGTCTCCAGGAGCAGGATACCGATGGTCGCTGCCACGATGAACGCAACAAGCGCCTTTGGACCGAAGAGCAGGCCGATGAAAGCGAGCAACGCTCCTTGCCAGCCGATCGCGTGCAACATCTCGTTCCGAAGCCCGAAAGGTGCGGCGCCGTTCTTGCGAAGTCGCTCGGCCTCGAGTTCCCAAGCCGATCGCCAACTGAAGACCACCGAGCGTAGCCAGAAAGCATAGATCGGTTCACCATAGCGCGCGCTGGCGGGATCGTCCGGTGTGGCCACCCGGCGGTGGTGGCCACGGTTGTGCTCGATGATGAAGTGCATGTACAAACTGCTCAACAAGAGCGCCCGTGCGAGGTCCCTTTCCCACCGCTTGGCGCGGTGTCCCAGTTCATGTGCCACATTGATGCCGTAGACACCGCACAGGATGCCCATCGTTGCGATCATGCCTGACAATTGTCCGATGGTCAACGCCTCGCTCTGGATACGGTCCAGGAACAGGTAGAGCAACAGGTACTGGATGGGCACGAAGAGGTATAGCAGCACGTCGAACAATGGGTCCGACAGCGCGGCATGTTCGTCGTCTTCGCTCAGGTTCCGGTGGTGACCCTTCCATACCAGTTCAAGCAGCGGGATGATCACGAAGGAGAAGATCGGTGTCCCCCAATACCAAGGATGCGCCAGCGTGAACGTTGCCCATGCACCGAGCGGTACCACGAAGGTGATCGCGTACCGGAACGGACGCCAGCGCACGTGGGAACGGGGGCGGCTCGAAGGTTGAATGGGAACAGCGTGTTGCGCTAAATTATGCACGAACGACGCGCTCGATGAAAAGCGATCGGAGAGTGGACGAGTTTGCTCCGAAGGCTCCTAAAGTGGTCGATCCGGATCGGCACTTGCCCTTTCCGCATCCCCTTCGTCACCGCCCTGGCCCCGGAACTCCGTGCTTTCCGAAGTGGCATCGTACCCCACGCTGCGCAGGTATTGGCTGAAGAGATCGGTATATCCATGCGTGGCGATTATTCGCTCGGCGCCGGTCTCTTTCACGGCCAGCAACAAGGCATCCCAGTCGGCATGGTCGCTGAGTACGAACCCGGTGTCCAGGTTCCCACGTCTTCGCCAACCCCGCAGCTGCATCCAGCCGCTGGCCATGGCCGTGCAATACGGGCGCATCCTGTTGGTCCAGGGCGTCCCGATGGCCGAGCCCGGTGCGATCACCAACGCATTGCGGAACCGTTCTTTCGGGGTGTTGGGCGTGATCAACTCGCATGGCGGGAGTTCAAGACCCGCCTCCAAAAGCGCCTTGTTCATGTTCGCTACAGCGCCATGCACCAGGACCGGTCCAATGTTCTGGTCCAGCCCCATGAGCACACGCTGGGCTTTTCCCAGGCTATAGGCGCTAAGGATGCTGCATTCTCCTTTGGCTGCGTTCTCCCGCCACCAGGCATTGATCTGTTTGAACACATCCACCGGGTCGGGCCAGCGGTAAATGGGTAATCCGAATGTGCATTCCGTGATGAAGGTGTGGCACGGCACCGGCTCGAACGGCTCGCTGATACCATCGTCCTGTCGTTTATGGTCACCGCTGGCCACCCAGACTTGGCCCTTGTATTCCACGCGCACTTGCACGCTACCAGGGATATGACCGGCCGGATGGAAGGAGAATTTCACCCCATTGATCGTGCCGCTTTGTCCGGGCCTTAAAGTGTCGATAACCAGATCGTTACCGATCCGAGCATGCATCAATTTCTTGGTGGTCGGATGCGCCAGGTACCGGCTGCTTCCTCCTCTTGCGTGATCGCTGTGGGCGTGGGTGATGATCGCCCTTTCCACGCCCCGCCACGGATCGATGTGGACACCGGCACGGGCGCAGTAGATGCCTTGTGGCGAGAAGGTCAATAATGCCGACATGAACGATCACGACAAGATAGTCGTCGGGGGATCCGGAACCGGTGGAGCAGTGTGGCTGCGCGCATTCGGTCGGAGCTATTACTTTCGGCTTATGCCAGTACTCGCCGAAAAGGTCTGTTTGGAATGCGGGGACAAGATCGCGGGTCGCACCGACAAACGGTTCTGCTCGGATGCCTGCCGCAACCTCTACCACTACCACGCGAACAATGCGCCGATCAACTATGTGCGCAATGTGGTGAACGCCCTGAAGCGGAACCGGCGTGTGCTAGCGGAACTGAACCATGGTGCCGATGGCAAGACCAAGGTGCATCGGGACAAGCTCCTGGAGCGCGGTTACAGTTTCATGTACCATACCAACACCCATCGCACGAAGGCTGGGAACAACTACGTGTTCTGCTTCGAACAAGGATACTTGGAACTAGGGGAGAACTGGTTCATGCTCGTCCGCAGGGACGAGTACCTGGGTCGCGCCGGCGACCTCAAGAAGGACTGATGGGGATCAGCCCAGGGCCCAGATCAACAGGACGATGAAGGTCAGCACCATCAGTGCGAACAGCACAGGCCCGCCGATCTCGTTCTGTTCGGCCTCTTCCGGAAAATGACCTTCAATGTGGTGGTCGCTCATGGTGATTGGTTGTGCGCCGCAAATATAGGATCGGGAAGGAACGATGTGTATTCCTGCTTGTTCGTGGCAGGAAGTTGAGCGCAGCGAGAACGAGCAACCCTGCTCAGTTCAGACTGAAGGTCGGCTGGCGAAGCACCATCCGGGCGATAACGGAACTTTCGTTGGCGCGCATCCGCTTGATCATCGCAAGCACATGTTCGTCCAGTTCGCGGTCGCTCAGTTGGGCCAGGTCCCGGTACACCGGAAGGCTGCTCTTGCTCTTGAGGATGAGCGCTATTTTATAGGATCGTGACATGGTTCCATAGGGAAGACGCGCGCCACAGGCGGATGGATGCCTCGGATCCGCAGGATTTCAAGCGTTTTCGAGGAACGGTCGTTCGATAGTCGCGAGCGGGTCTTTATTGACGTTGGACGGCAGGTGGAGGACGGCAGACGAAGGATCTCCCGAAGAAAGGCTATCCCAGTGTAGGTAGGCTTTGGACCTAAGCCCTCGCCGCTGCTTTGCTGGGGGAATGTCGTGCCCGCCTTCACCAGGCTCCGCTTGGTCCTGCAGGCATGAAAAAGCCCCGGTGACTTCGTCACCAGGGCTTGGTCTGGTCGGGGTGAGAGGATTGCCCGGGGACGGGCTTTCCTGAAAGGGGGAGGCCTCAGACACAAGCCCGGTACGCTGCTGCGCATCGTCGGACTTTTTCATACTCGCCCTCGCTCAAGCTACGCTTGGCTCGGTCGGGCATGAAAAAGCCCCGGTGACTTCGTCACCAGGGCTTGGTCTGGTCGGGGTGAGAGGATTCGAACCTCCGACCTCGTCGTCCCGAACGACGCGCGCTAACCGGGCTGCGCTACACCCCGAACAAGGGCGGCAAAGTTAGAAGGTTCCCGAGATCCGCAGGATGACCCGCACTTGGCCCGGCGCGGCTCTTAGGCGTCGAATTTGTAGCCGATGCCCTTGATGGTCTTGATCCGTTCGTCGCCGATCTTCTCGCGCAACTTCCGGATGTGGACATCGATCGTGCGGTCGCCTACGAAAAGCTCGTTGCCCCAGATCTGGCCGTAGATCTCATCCCGCTTGAAGACCTTGCCGGGCTTGCTCATCAGCAATACCAACAGCTCGAACTCCTTCTTTGGGAGTTGGAGTTCGCGGTCGGCATGGTAGACCATCACTTTCTCCAGGTCGATCCTGATGCCGTTCGATTCCATGATCTTCCCTTCCGGACGGTCGCTGCCGCTGCGCTTCAACAGGGCCTTCACCTTGCTGACGAACACCTTCGGGCGTACCGGTTTGGTGATGTAATCGTCGGCACCGGCCTCGAAGCCGGCGATCTGTGAATAGTCCTCACCACGGGCGGTCAGAAAGGTGATCACCGTGTTCTTGAACTCCGGTAGTTGGCGCAATTGCATGCACACCTCAACACCGTCCATGCCGGGCATCATGATGTCGAGAACGATCAGGTCCGGATGGTTGCTTTTCGCGGCCTTCAGTGCATCCTTCCCGTTCAACGCGGTCTGTACGGAATAACCTTCCCGTTCCAGATTGTAACGCAACAATTCCACGATATCGGGTTCGTCGTCCACCAACAACACCTTCTGCGCTATCGCTCCAGACATATGATCGTCCATTGTTGGGTGCAAATGTTGGCCGGTGCCGAGAAGGCCGTGTTAAGGTGCGGTCAAATATAGGTTAAGGCCCTCGCGGCCTTTGGTACAAGGGCTTTTCAACAGTGGTCGTGGAAGCATTATTTTCGGCCCGAAATGCGGGAGTAGCTCAGTTGGTAGAGCATCAGCTTCCCAAGCTGAGGGTCGCGGGTTCGAATCCCGTTTCCCGCTCAGGGCCCCGGATCCGTCCGGGGCCTTTTTCATCGTACCTGCTTCATCCACATCGCGTGGTTGACGCCCGCCGCGGTCGCGCTCCCAGGCTGCTTGTCCTCGTGTGCTATGTTCGGCCCGCAATGTCAAAAGGTGCGAAACGCGTCACCATCCGGGTAGCCGAGCTCTTCGCCGGGGTCGGTGGTTTCAGGCTCGGTTTGGAGCGCGCATCGGGCAAGGAGGTGTGCTACCAGGTGGTGTTCAGCAACCAATGGGAGCCTGCGCGCCGGGCCCAACATGCCTCGCAGGTCTACACCGCACGGTTCGGTACCGATCATCACGTGAATGCCGATATCGCGACAGTGAAGTCGAAGGATATCCCGGAACACGATCTCCTGGTGGGTGGTTTTCCCTGCCAGGACTATTCCGTAGCCAGCACGTTGCGGAACAGCAAAGGATTGCAGGGGAAGAAGGGCGTGCTATGGTGGCAGATCCACCGCATCCTGAGCGAGAAGAAGACCCCACCGGCATACCTGCTTCTCGAGAACGTCGATCGCCTGCTCGGATCACCGGTCGGTCAGCGGGGCCGGGACCTGGCCGTGATGTTGCGTTCGCTGGACGAGTTGGGCTACGCGGTGGAATGGCGCGTGATCAATGCCGCGGAATTCGGTATGCCGCAACGCAGACGACGCGTGTTCCTGCTCGGTTACCACAAGCGCACGGCGTTGTACAAGGCGCTACGCAAGGCCGCCCCGACGGAATGGTTGACCGAGCAAGGACCGTTGTCCAAAGCCTTCCCGTGCCATCTGGAACCCGGCCTTCCGGTGCATTTCAGCGTTGAAAAAGGCTTGGATGAATTGAGCAGGACCTTCGGCGAGCGCAAGGGGCGCACGCCCTTCAAGAACGCCGGGATCCTTATGGATGGCCTGGTCTTTACCGCAGCCTGCAAACCGGAGTTCGCTGGTGAGCCGGCCCGTTTGGGCGACTTTCTCCAACCGGCGAAGGATATTCCTGCGGATTTCTTCATTCCACGAAGGGAATTGAAGCAGTGGCGTTACTTGAAAGGGTCGAAAAGCGAGGCCCGCAGCAGTGCGAACGGGCATCGGTACGCCTATTCCGAAGGGGCCATGGTATTCCCTGATCCATTGGATCGTCCATCGCGTACCATCATCACAGGGGAGGGTGGTCGCTCCGCATCACGGTTCAAACATGTGGTCTGCCCGGATGGCAAGAACTACAGGCGTCTCACGCCCGTCGAGTTGGAACGCTTGAACATGTTCCCCGATGGTCACACCGTCGGCGTGAGCGATGCCTGGCGCGCCTTCTTCATGGGCAACGCGTTAGTGGTCGGAGTGGTCGAACGCATCGGGCGTGCGTTGGCCTCCAGCATCATCGCCAAGTGATCCGGTTGTCAGGACCAACGGCCGAGTGCGACCATTCGGGCGAACGAACAGGACCATCCACCGGTTGTTCACTCATCAAATGACCACGACACTTCGATCCTCCGTTCTTCGCTTCTTGGGTCTTCCGCTGTTGGCAGCGTCCTTTGCTGCCTGCGATGGAGCAGAGGCCCGCGCTGGCGCACGCCCACAACACCATGATGACATGACAACGACCGTCGTTGAAGGAATGGACACGATCACGCTCGGAGCTGGTTGCTTCTGGTGCGTCGAGGC
>DEQO01000121.1 GCA_002360495.1 Flavobacteriales bacterium UBA3364 | reverse complement strand
CCTACTTGGACAACTGCGGTACTTGCGTCGGTGGCAACACAGGCATCAACCCGTGCACGGCGGACTGCAATGGCGTCTTCGGCGGCACGGCCTACCTGGACAACTGCGGCACCTGCGTCGGTGGCAACACAGGCATCAACCCCTGCACGGCTGACTGCAACGGTGTCTTCGGTGGCACAGCCTACCTGGACAACTGCGGTACCTGCGTCGGTGGCAACACGGGCGTGAGCCCCTGCACAGCTGATTGCAACGGTGTCTTCGGTGGCACAGCCTACTTGGACAACTGCGGTACCTGCGTCGGTGGCAACACGGGCCTGAACCCGTGCGTACAGGACTGCAACGGTGTCTTCGGTGGCACTGCCTACCTGGACAACTGCGGCACATGTGTAGGCGGTAACACGGGCATCAATCCATGCACAGCGGATTGCAACGGTGTCTTCGGTGGCACAGCGTACCTTGACAACTGCGGCACTTGCGTCGGTGGTAACACGGGCGTGAGCCCCTGCACAGCGGATTGCAACGGCGTCTTCGGTGGCACAGCGTACCTGGACAACTGCGGCACCTGCGTCGGTGGTAACACGGGCCTGAACCCCTGCGTGCAGGACTGCAATAACCAGTGGGGTGGTACGGCTTATATCGATGGTTGCGGCACCTGCGTTGGCGGAAGCACAGGTCTCACCGCGTGCCCATGCCTCAACTTGGCGTTCCAGACCGATGGTGTCAGTACAACGACGTGGGAGTTACGCGCGCAGGGTACCGATGCGCTGGCCGCTTCAGGAGGCGGACTTTTCCCGGGCCCCGGCTCCGCGTTGAACTCGGCTTGTGTCCAGAATGGTTGCTATTACCTGCGGGTTTTCGACGATGCAGGTGATGGTATGATCAACGGTGGCTATATCCTCAGTACGCAAACCGTTCCTGAACAGAGGATCATCGACAACCGGAACAACTTCAGCACAGGGACCGTGAGCGCTATCAGCGGCAACCAGGTGTTCTGTTTACCGTTGGGCACCGACCGACTGATCGCCACAAGCTGCGATAAGTTGAACTGGACGAATACACAGTACGTGGTGGCAACGGCGAACCCGGCGGTGAGTTCTACCTGGGTAGTTGGCGGTGCGAATGGCGTGCAGCCTTCGAACTCGGGGTATGAGTTCTGGATCTTCGATCCGAATGGCAGCTATAGCTATCGACGTTTCCGAAGCCACAACGTGTCGGACGGCTATTCCCCGGCCAGCGCAACACGTGCGTGCCACATGAAGATCAACAACTGGACGAGCACGGCCACTACACCGCACATTCCCGCGAACCGCCTGCTCAACGTCCGCGTTCGAGGCCGCATAGCCGGTGGGAACCTGGAGTTCGGCCCGGCCTGTCGCTTCCGTCTCGCTCCTGATCTAGCGGCGTGTCCGTTGATCAAATTGCAGGACAATCCGGCCCAGGCCACCTACAGTTGTGGGGTCACCCGCACATGGGGTGGGCCTAACCAGCTTGCGAACCGACTTACGGCGACACCGCCCCAGTTCGTTCCAGCGGTATCGAGCACCCTGGTCCGCTACCAGTTCAGGTTCCGGAACGCGGATGAGAACGTTTGCATCGTGCGGCCGCCGCAAACCACTTACATCATCCATCTCAACTGGCCGGCAAGTAGCGGTCCAGCTCTGCAGTGTGGTGCTCAGTACCAGGTCGACGTACGGACAAGCAAGGATGGAGGGCTCACTTGGTGCGTGGACCAGCCGATACCCTCTTGTTCGCCAGCTACTGATTGGGGTACGGTTTGTTCGGTTTGGATCTCGTCGTGTGGTGGTTCAGCGCTCGCTCCCCAACCGCAGGCGACATCTGCGCAAGAGTTGAGTTCCGAACCACGGATCACGATGTATCCGAACCCGAACCGTGGGGACCAATTGTTCTTTGTTTGGGAAGCGATCGGAAACTGGGTGGATCAAGTTCAGGTGGATCTCTTCGACATGCAGGGCAAGCGTGTTTCGCAACGTGCCCTTCCGGTGGTCGAAGGCGCATCGAGCGCAGTGTTGGATCTCCAAGGATCGCTCTCCACCGGTATCTACATGGTGCAGATAAGGATGGGCGATAGGGTCCATACCGAACGATTGATCATCGAACCGTGACCCGGTTTCAGCTCTAAGGCAATGTGAAAAGCCCCCGGCCGAAAGGTGCGGGGGCTTTTCATTGTGCGGAACACAAATATGACCGAGGATGGGCTGCTTACCGTTCCTGCGCTGCCCACCACGATGCTTTCTTCGGATGCAGCAACGCGCTGTACGCGAAAGCACCGATGAGGCAACCTGTAGCAATGCCCGTGAGCGAGAACAGGAGCGTGATCACATCACCACCCAGGTCCACGCCTGTCGCAATGCTCGTCACGCTCATCAGTCCGAACGAGCCCGGTGCAAGCAGCCAGAAGCCGGGTAGAAAGGTCACGATGGCCGGAGGTCCCTTGAACCGGAATTCGATCACCAATGCGGTCATGGTCATCAGGGCTGCGCCGAAGAACGCCGTGGATGCCCCGTGGATGAAAAGACCGGAAAGGGTCTGGCCGGAGTACGCCATCACAGCCGTCAAGAGCATCCATCCCAGGGAACGGCGCTTGCTGCTTTGGTAGATGTGCAATCCAAGGGTGAACAGCACCAGACCGGCCCATGGCCAGATCGGTCCGATCCGATCGGTCACCGTCAGCGGCAAGGGGACATCGCCCCAATGGACCGCTTTGAACCCACCGATGATGCCGAAAGCGAGCAACACCAACCGGGTGAAGCCGGCAACCATGCGGCTGGCTCCCGAGATGATGCTGTTGTACGCCAGTTCGATCACCGAGACGGTGAGCATCATACCGGGCAGGAAGGTGATCAAGGGTGGTATCAGGAGACTGAGCGGAGGTTCTTTCAACCCATAACGATAGCCGATCGCGACACCCGCGCTCAATAGGAAAGAGACGACCACGGGTAGCACAGCAGACCATGAGGGCCTGCGGCGCGCGGCCACCAGGAACAAGGCACAGATGAAGGCCATCAGCCCCGTTATCCAAATACCGTTCAGCGAAGGACGCAACATCACGGCAACACCCAACGTCGTCATCAGGTAACCGCACACATACCCGACATCACCGTAGTAGTGCGGTGTGCGCCACATGACTTCCAGGCGCAGTAGACCATCTTCCGGGGAGAGTTCTCCCTTGCGCGCGGACCGTGCGATGGTCAACACTTCCTCGATCTGATCGAAGCGCAGTGGGGCCACGCGATAGGCACCGTGCGCCATATCGACCCGGTGCTCGTCGCCACCTTCCCATTTCAGGAACAGTACGGTCGGTAGTACGAAGACCTGGACATCCGCTTCGCCGTTGACCTTCGCGATGGTAGCAAGGTCGCGTTCGACCAGGGAGACCGCGTTCCCGGCGTTCAACTCGGCCTGGCCCAGTTTGCCGAGGAAACGCAGCAGGTGTTCACGCCTTTTTTCCGGTCGGTCGCTTGGTGACATGGCGGCACGAAAGTAGCGGCGCGGATCGCCAGTCGATGGCACGGCTACCTTCGCGGCCATGGCACAGGCAAAGCTCACGATCAACGACACGCAGGACCGCATCCTGCGCGGGCATCCGTGGGTGTTCGGCAACCAGATCGTGAAAGAGGAGGGGACGTACCTCCCGGGGGATGTCGTCCAGGTCTTCGATGCGAAGCGCCGTCCGCTCGGGCAGGGCTATATCAATCCGGCTTCGCTGATCCGTGTGCGCATGCTTACGCCCCATGTTGAGGAGAAGGTCAACAGGGAGTTCATTGCGGCGCGTATTGAACGTGCGTGGAAATACAGACAGCGCATGGGCTATGTCGGCTCGTGTCGCGTGGTCTTCAGCGAAGCGGATATGCTGCCGGGCTTGATCGTGGACAACTTCAGCCCCGGGTCGGAGCCTGGGGCAAGTGTGCTTTCAGTCCAGTTCCTCACCCTTGGTATGGAGCGTTGGAAGGATGTTGTGCTCGATGCCTTGCAACAGGCTGTTCGGCCGAAGGGTATTTACCTGCGCAACGATGTGCCGATCCGGGAAAAGGAAGGACTTCAACTGAACAAAGGCTTCGCGGGAAGACCATTTCCCACGGACCTCGTCATCGACGAGAACGGGTTGGAACTCCATGTCGACGTTGCGGGAGGCCAGAAGACCGGCCATTTCCTGGACCAGGTGCGCAATCATGCGGCCATGGCGCAGATCAGCGCAGGACAGCGCGTGCTGGATTGTTTTACGCACACGGGCGGCTTCGGCTTGCACGCCGCACACTATGGCGCAAGGGAAGTGCTCGGTCTGGATATCAGTGTGGAGGCCGTGGCGCAAGCCACACGCAATGCGGAGTTGAACGGGTTGAAGAACTGTTCGTTCAAGGTGGCCAACGTGTTCGATTTCCTGACCGAAGCGGGTCGCACCGGCAAACAATGGGATGTGATCGTGCTCGATCCTCCGGCATTCGCGAAGAACCGTGGTGCGATCGACAATGCCTATCGCGGCTATAAGGAGATCAACCTGCGCGCGCTGAAGAGCATTCCCAGCGGAGGTTTCCTGGTCACCTGTTCCTGCTCACAGCATATGAACCCCGACCTTTTCCGCAAGATGGTGGCGGAAGCTGCACGCGATGCAGGTAGAAGGCTGCGCGAAGTCTATTACGGAACGCAACCACCGGACCATCCGATCCTGTGGGGTGTTCCCGAAACGCACTACCTGAAGTGCCTCGCGCTGGAAGTGATCTGACGACGCAGAGGTTACTCGTCCTTCTGGACCCGACAGGACCAATTCAGCATTGACCGCTCTTCCAGAAGAACGCCTCTGCGTCCTGGCTGCCCTTGTGCAGAATTCCGGCCAACAAGCCGACGGGGCCCAGAACAAGTCCAGCCCAATACCAGGACTTGATATCGTTACAGTGCTGTTCGGCGAGGAACGCCTTTATGGGCGATCAACAGCACGACGACCGGGATCAGGAGGAAGGCCATGATAGCTTTTCCGACCGGTGGAACTACGCTTACCTCGGACCGACCTCACGGGCAGTAGACCGAGCAGTTGACCGATCCGATGAACTACCTTTTCCGATGTACCCATGGCGAAGCAGGAGATCTCAGCCGTTTGGAGCGCCGTTTCACGCGCGCCGATGCTTCGGCTCGCCTTTCCGTTCGTAGCTGGTTTGTCTTTGGCGTTGTGGCATCCGCCTGGACTTCGGATGGCGTTGATCATTCTGGTCGTTTGCACAACACTGGCGGTGCTCGTGCTCCTGATACGGACAAGGCGCGGGTTGCGATGGCAACGCGGCACGATCGTCGGGCTGTGGTGCATGGTTTTCGGACTCTGCTGGCAAACCATCAGGGATCCCATGTCGCATCCACGGCACGCTTGGCGGGAGGGTTCGGACGAACTGGTCTGGGCTGTTCGGTTAACGGCGATCAACGGTCTTACGGAGAAGGTTGTCCGTGCAGATGCGGATGTCTTCGGTGTTCGCAGGAACGGTGCGCTCGACCCCCGCACAGGGAAGGCGATGGTCACCCTCATGCGCAACGGATCCGTGACCGATCCCGTGGCCGGTGATGAGTTGGTCGTTCGAACTCGATTGCAACCGATCACCCGAATTCCCGATCCCGGTGGTTTCGATAGACGCTCATGGGCCGCTTCACGCGGCATGTATCACGAATGTTTCGCCGGGCCTGACCAATGGGCGGTCGTGGGCCATGCCTGGCGTTGGACGGATCTTTTCGAGGGCACACGACAAAGGGTGTCACGTTGGTTGGAGCGGAGCGGACTGCCCTTCCGGGAACGGGCTCTGGTGAAAGCCTTGGTGTTGGGCTTGCGCGATGAGCTGGACAATGACCAAAAGGATGCCTTTGTTCGAAGCGGGACCATCCATGTCCTTGCAGTGAGCGGAACACACGTCGGATTCATCTATGCGCTCCTGTTGTTCATGTTGGGCTGGTGGGGAGGCGGTCAGAAGGCGCGGATCTGGCGCGGGCTTCTGGTGCTTCTGGCCTTGTGGGCGTATGCCGGGCTCACCGGTGCTTGTCCGAGCGTGTTGCGGGCAACGATCATGTTCAGCTTGTTCACCGTCGCTGGTATGAGCGCTCGCCGCGCCGATCCGCTGAACAGCTTGTTCGCTGCGGCCTTGCTATTACTGGTTTGGGATCCGCACATGCTCATCGAGATCGGCTTTCAACTGTCCTTCCTTGCTGTACTTGGCATCATCCTTTTCCACTCCCCGATAGAACGCCTGTGGATCCCCAACAACAAATGGGTGGGCTACATCTGGACGCTGGCGGTGATGTCCATCGCAGCGCAATTGCTTACCACGCCCTTATCGCTCTTTCTCTTCCAAGCCTTCCCGGTCTGGTTCCTGCCGGCGAACCTGGTCGTTGTCACTGCGGCCGGGATCGCGGTCTATGGCGCGGTCGCCTTATTGGTGTTCCATCGCGTGCCTTTGTTGGGACCGTTGCTCGCATCGCTGCTGACCATCCTCTTGATGGTCGTGGACCGTGTGACCGGCTTCTTCGCCGGATTGCCGGGGGCGTATCCGGCCATACGCGCAGGTGTCGTGGATATGCTCTTCCTCTACGTCCTGGTGGGGGCTTTGGCTGCATGGCTGATGTGGCGCTGGCGACCGGCATTGAAGCTCGCTTTTGCTGCCGTGGCGGTCCTGCTCGTCGGTTGGGTCATGCACATCCGCGAAGCACACGATCGTGTCACATTCACCGTCTATGATGATCGCAAAGCGCTGCAAGCTGCGATCACCGTTGGTCGTTCCCATATCGTGCTGAGCGATGCTGATGTTCTCATCGAGGATGCATTCATGCAGAAGAAACTGGATCGTCATCAGCGCGCTTTCGGTCTGCACACGGCCCAAGTGCTACCGTTGTCATGCCTTGTCGCGGATACGATGCAACGGTCCGGTGATACCTACATGGGTGGTGGACGGTGGTCTGCTGATGGGGTCGATGTCCGGTTCATTTCAGGACCGGATCTGAAGCGAGGGTCAGCCGATGATGATCGGTACGACGTGCTGGTCCTCCACGATATTCGATACCTCGGTGCGAAGGAACTGGAAAGGTCATCCTTGAACGCGAAGCAGATCGTACTGGCGGGAGACATGACCTGGGGTGCGCGCGCTTTCGCCAAGCGCTGGTTCGTCGGGCATGGAATGCCCGTTCATGATATCCGCGAGGAAGGGTCCTTCGTGCTGTCCGCGCAGCGGGGAGGCTGACCTACAAGGCGCTGAACGGAAAAGTCTCCTTCAGTCGGACCCCCTTTTCAGTACGCTGGACCGTGCAGCATTCGTTGTGCGCATCATGTTCGAAGAAAAGAACGTAGTCCTCGTCGGCAGCACGGTCCAGGAACGACTTCTTTTCGGTCATGGTGAGCAGCGGCCGGGTATCGTAGCCCATCACCCACGGCAATGGAAGGTGATGGATGCTCGGCAACAGGTCGGCCATGAAGACGACCGTACGGCCCTTGTATCGGATGTGCGGGATCATCATGGCATCGGTGTGGCCGTTCACCAGAAGGACATCGAGGTCCGGGAACACGTTCCTGGCCACAGGGTTCTGTTGCTGGCCGGCACGATCGAACTCGATATGCCGCAACTGGCCGCTCGCTTCGATGGGCAGTATGTTCTCGGAGAGGAACGACGCTTTTTCCCGCGGATTGGGTTTCGTGGCCCATTCCCAATGGAACTTGTTGCTCCAATAGGTGGCGTTGCGGAAAGCAGGCTCAAATCCTTCCCCCTTGCGCCGGATGCTGCCGCCGCAGTGATCGAAGTGCAGGTGCGTCAGGAATACGTCGGTGATCTCGTCGGGCGAAAAGCCATGCTTGTTCAATGATCCAACGAGCGTCGCATCACCGTGCAGGTCATAGTGGCCGAAGAACTTCGCATCCTGCTTGTCTCCGATGCCGTTGTCGATCAGGATCAGGCGGTCGCCGTGCTCCACCAGCAGGCAACGCATGGCCCACGTGCACAGATTGTTCGCGTCGGGCGGATGGCTCTTGCTCCACAAGGTTTTGGGCACCACGCCGAACATGGCGCCGCCGTCGAGCTTGAAGAAACCGGTGTCGATGGGGTGCAGGGTCATGGTGCGAAGTTCGGAGTTGACAGTTCATCGTTGGCAGTTCCCTTGTGGCGGTGCATGGACCCGATGCTGGCATGCCCACTTTTGTACATGTCCCAACGCGTCCATTTCATCGCCATCGGCGGTAGCGCCATGCACAACCTCGCCATCGCCCTGCACCAGCAGGGCTTCGATGTCACGGGCAGCGATGATGAGATCTTCGAACCCAGCCGCAGTCGGTTGGAACGCTTGAACCTCCTGCCGGACAAGCTCGGTTGGGACCCGTTGAAGATCGGCAGCGATACTTCGGCCGTCATCCTTGGCATGCACGCCCGGGTGGACAATCCCGAGTTGAAGCGCGCGCAGGAATTGGGCATCCCGGTGTTCAGCTATCCGTCCTACTTCCACGAACGTACCAAGGACAAGACACGTGTGGTGATCGGTGGTAGCCACGGTAAGACCACCATCACCAGCATGATCGTCCACGTGCTCCGCCACGCAGGTGTGGAGTTCGATTACCTCGTAGGCGCCCAGCTCGATGGGTTCGATTGCATGGTGAAGCTGAGCGAGAAGAGCCGTGTGGCCATCATCGAGGGCGACGAGTACCTGGCTTCGGCGTTGCAACCTGTTCCCAAGTTCCACCTGTACAAGCCGGACATCGCGCTGATCAGCGGCATCGCATGGGACCATATCAACGTGTTCAAGACCTTTGAGAGCTACGTGGAGCAGTTCCGCTTGTTCATCGATGCGATCGAACCAGGCGGGAAATTGGTCTACTGCCGGGAAGATCTTCAAGTGCGCACGCTCTCGGAAGCCAAGGAGGTCCAAGCGCAGCGCATTCCGTACGGCGTCCCCAAGCACCGCATCGAGAACGGAACAACGACCCTGGAGACCGTACATGGCGACGTACCGCTCAAGGTCTTCGGCCAGCACAACCTGCAGAACCTGGAAGGCGCACGGCACGTGTGCCATCTACTGGGGATCGGTGATGCCGAATTCTACAAGGCGATATCCAGTTTCCATGGCGCTGCGAAACGCCTGGAGCCATTGGGTGGAAATGGGAAGCGGATCGTCTTCAAGGATTTTGCACATTCACCGAGCAAGCTCAAGGCCACTGTGCAGGCCGTTCGCGAGCAGTTCCCGGAGCGGCAATTGGTGGCCTGCATGGAATTGCACACGTACAGCAGCCTCAGCGAGAATTTCCTGGACCAGTACGCCGGGTGCATGGATGCCGCGGACCGTGCCATCGTCTTCTACGATCCGCATGCCGTGCAATTGAAACGCCTGCCTGCGATCCCACCGGAACGCATCCAACGCGCCTTCGGGCGTCCCGATGTCCAGGTGATGAACGATCCGATCGCCGTGATGGGAGCTGTGCGGAAGGATCGGAAGGAAGAGAGCGTACTGCTGATGATGAGCAGTGGCAACTTCGGCGGGGTCGACCTCCAGGCCCTCAGTGAGGCCTTTATCGCGTGAAGCGGCGGAGCACCTTGTGGTGCAGGAGCCCGATGATCAACGCGTTGATCGCACCGACGATCAGCAGCGTGAAGAACGTTATACTCGCGTAGTTGAACGGATTGAAGAACGACTCCAGGCCTGCTCGTGCTTCGGCTTCGGTCCTCCCTTCAGCGACGACCGCTGAAACGCGCTCATTGATCTTGTTCGGGAATTCCTGCGTGTCGATGTAGCTGAAGAACACCCAGAGGAAGATCCCGATCAGCAGTGAATAGACAGCAGTGTTCCGAAAACCGCTGCGCATCAGGTCGGGGAACGAACTACGTGGATCCCTGGAAAGCAGACGCTGCCCGGTGAAGAACACGATGGTCACGATGGCCAGGAAATGCACGAGCATGAAGTCCGTGCCTTCCGGTGGTCGTCCCATATGGAAGAGCGTGAGCCGAACGATGATGACGGCCAGGGCGGTGAGTAGGGTGAGCGCCATGCTCTACGAGCACCTCAACCGTTCATGCTCACCAGGAACTCCTCATTGCTCTTCGTCCCTTCCATGTGCTTTTTCACGAACTCCATGGCTTCGACCGGGTTCATGTCGGCCAGGTGCTTGCGAAGGATCCATGTGCGCTGCAGCACATCCTTGTGGTGGAGCAGGTCGTCACGACGCGTACCGCTGCTCATGATGTCGATCGCAGGGAAGATGCGGCGGTTGCTGATCTTCCGGTCGAGCACGAGTTCCATGTTACCCGTGCCTTTGAATTCCTCGAAGATCACCTCGTCCATCTTGCTGCCGGTGTCGACCAGCGCTGTTGCGAGGATCGTGAGGGATCCGCCGTTCTCGATCTTGCGCGCAGCACCGAAGAAACGCTTGGGTTTCTGCAACGCGTTGGCATCGACACCACCGCTGAGGATCTTGCCACTGGCAGGTTGTACCGTGTTGTAGGCGCGTGCGAGACGCGTGATGGAATCCAGCAGGATCACCACATCGTGGCCACATTCGGTCAGCGCCTTGGCCTTCTCCAACACGATACCGGCAACTTGTACGTGACGTGATGCCGGCTCATCGAAAGTGCTGGCGATCACTTCGGCGTTCACGCTGCGGGCCATATCGGTCACTTCCTCAGGGCGTTCATCGATCAACAGGACGATCAGGTAGGCCTCCGGATGGTTCGCCGCAATGGCATTGGCCACATCCTTCAGCAACACCGTCTTACCCGTCTTCGGTTGCGCCACGATCAGGCCACGCTGCCCTTTTCCGATGGGGGCGAAGAGGTCCAGCACGCGCATACTGATGTTGGTGTCCTTTCCTGCGAGGTTGAACTTCTCATCAGGGAATAGGGGCGTCAGGAACTTGAACGGTACCCGATCACGCACCCACTCCGGATCGCGACCGTTTATGGTATCCACCTTTATCAAGGGGAAGAACTTGTCCCCTTCGCGTGGTGGGCGCACATAGCCGTGCACGGTGTCCCCCAGCTTCAAGCCGTACTGCTTGATCTGTTGCTGGTTCACGTAAACATCATCCGGTGATGCGAGGTAGTTGTAATCGCTGCTGCGCAGGAAGCCGTAGCCCTCGGGCATCAGTTCCAGCACACCTTCGGTTTCCACGAAGGCATCGAAGTTGAAGACCTCGCGTTGGGGCTGCTGCTGGCGTTGCTCGTTCCCTCGTTGGTCCCGATCACCGCGTTGCTGGTCCCTGTCCTGGCGCTGTTGATCGTTCCGGTCCTGCCGGGGCTGTTGATCGCGGTCCTGGCGCTGGTCCTGCCCTTGTGGGCGATCGTTCTGTTGGCGATGATGATCCCTTCCATCCCGGTCCCGACGATCATTGCGGCCTTGGTCCCGACGGTCCTGTCCGCCTTCCGGTCGTTCGCCTTGCTGGTGGCGGTTATCCGGACGTTGCTCATCACGCGCGGGTCTGTCCCGACGTTCGTGACGTGGGCGATCCATGTGGCGATCGTCCCGTGCAACTGGCATTGCGGGTGCTTCGGTCACCGGTGCGGCTCCCTTTTCCTCGTCCTCCTCCTCATCGTCATCGTCCTCGCTGTCGTCACCATCCTCGTCTTCACCCCCCGTTGCAATTGGTGCAGGCTCGGGATCTTCTTCCGGGACCACTTCATCGGCGGTGGCCATGGCCGCGATGTCCTTGTCATCTCCCACGAAGGATGGCCCGATGGGTTTTGGTTTGTCGCCTTTGGCGGCCTGATGTTCCAGGATCTTGTCGATGAGGTCCTGCTTCTTCAGCGTTTCCGCCTTCTTCAGGTTCAGCGTGCGGGCGATCTCCTTCAACTCGGAGAGTTTCATGCCGCTCAGTGCGGTCTGGTCATACATGGACACGAGGAATGTGGTTGGAGCAGGTGGACCACGTTGGGGTCCGGTGAAAAAGCCTGTTGGGCTTCAGTGGGAATGGACTGGATGAAAAGGAAGATCGAAGGAAGGACCTGGGACGGGCAAACCATCATCACGACGTTCGCCCCGGTCCGGAAGAGGACGGTACAATGTTACGGGGTTCCTGCCAAAGTGCAAATCGCCCAGCCCGGTTTTCGTCCTGCCGCGGGAGCGGGGCCCACCTGCGCTATTTTCGCGACCGATGTGGCAACGCAAGCAGAGCCTTTTCCTTTTCCTGGCGGCCGTATTGTCCTTCATGACCTGGCTGTTCCCGGTGATCACCTATGAACGTGCCACCGATGCGTTCACCTTCCGGACGTACGGTCTTTTCGAGCAGGGTGGTGCGGCAGTTGCCGATGTGGGTGTGAAGGTCCCGTTCGCCGTGGTCCTTACCGTGCTCGGGATCGCATTGCTGGCGATCATCTTCCTGTTCAAGGATCGTCCACGGCAGATCAGGTTCCTGCGCGGCACCTACCTCGTGATGTTGGGCGTTATCGCCTTCCTGTTCATCACGGACAATTCCATCCAAGGCTATTTGGAACAAGGTGGTCAGGTCGTGAGCCACTACGAGGCCTCGTTCTTCATCCCCTTGGTGATGGTGGTACTGGCCTTTCTCGCCGAGCGGGCCATTCGTTCGGATGAGGCCTTGGTCCGCAGTGCGGATCGCTTGCGCTGATCACCGTTTTGCCACCTCGGCCTTGAACTTCGCGATCGCCTCCCGGGTGAAGGTGCTCAGCACCAATCGACCGCTGATAGCTGCACGTTCGGCCAGCAAGCTGTCCCAATCTTCGGTACCGCGCCACATCACCCTCTTCAAGTCGGCCATCGCTTCCGGGCTGTAGCCAGCGAGTTCCGTGGCGTGCGCATCGATGCGGGCATCCAAGGCCTCCACCGAAGGGAAGCTCTCGGCGTACATGCCGCGTTGAACGCACCAGTCCGCTTCCCGGCGCAACGCTGGTGAAGCCGATAACAAGCCGAAGGTCGCTGGACCGACCTTTCGTTCAACTGCCGGTCCTACCACGAACGGTCCGATACCAATGGCCAGTTCGCTCAGTCGCGCACTGGCCTTTTCGTGTGCATACGCGATGTCCACCGCGCACGCGAGGCCGACGCCACCGCCCACGGCATGTGCATGGATCCTGCCGATCACGAGCACCGGCGCTTTGCGGATGGCATTGATCACCAAGGCGAAGCCGCTGAAGAACCCCAAGCCTTCGTCCGCCGACGCTATTGCTGCCAATTCGTCGAAGCTGGCCCCCGCGCAAAACGACTTGTCCCCGTCGCTGCGCAAGACGATGACCCGTGTAGCAGGGTCGCGGCCGGCATCCTCGATCGCTTTGGCCAGGCTGCGCAGGATATGGCCCGGAAGACTGTTACTCTTCGGATGATGGAACGTCACAGTGGCGATACCGCCCCGCAGTTCGCTTTTCACATAACCGTCGGACATGAGGCTGCGATTGGATGGGGCGTTCTCCCGCCCGATGCGTCAAAGATCGAACATGGTACCGAACATCCGCTTCGGTATGGCTGACCGAATTTGATACCGGTGTGACCTGAACGACGCATGACGTCCAAGGATAAACCGAATTCCAACATGCTCGACCAGATACTTTCCACACTCACCGAACGCGCAGCGCCGGAACTGACAGGTAAACTCGGCCTTGATCAAAAGCAAGCCAATGGCGCCATTGCAGCCGTTGGAGAAAGCGTGCAACAGATCGTTGGCGGAGGTGACGGCTTCGGTCTTGATGATGCCCTCAACCTTTTCAGCGGGGCCAAGAACAGTGTGGCAGCTGACGGTATCCTTGCCAACATCGGGAGCATGCTACAAGGCAAGCTCACGGACCAAGTGGGCCTTAGCGCCAGCCAGGCCAATGGCGTTAGCGCCATGTTGTTGCCCATGATCACGGAATTGATCTCAAGTCACGTGCGTGGTGATGCCAAGAACCTGCAGTCGCTCGTCGGTGGCGGTGGATTGGCCGACATGGCCAAGGGCCTGTTCAGCAACCTCTTCAAATAGTTCCAGTAGGGTCTTTCCACTTCCGGAGGGTGGCATCACTGAGAGCCAGGTCCTGACCATGGCGACCAGCCGGAAGATCAGGACAGGGTTGATGAACCCGGCCAGTGTCGCGGGCACCACCGGTCACAACATGATCGCAGATCCGATCAGCCGGAAATTTTTCCCAACCCGGTGTCGGAAACGGTCACCAAGCTATCGACAGTGCTCTGTTCCCTGTTCTTGGGGAACACTTGTGTTGTAGCCCTTCCGCTTACGACATTTGCCATGTGCCCATAGGAATAGCCACGCGCTGTTAGTTGCGATGCTCTACAGAAGATTGAACGAGCATGCTCGTGCCCAGCCAGCGCGAATAGCCTTGCGGTCCATCGATGGCAGGGAGCTCGACTACGGAGCCCTGCCCATGGTGTTGTTCGCCATTCAGCAGTGGGTCAGAACGCGTGGTGTCAAGAAGGGTGAGGTGCTCTTGCTGATGATGACCAATGGTCCGGAAATGGCCTTGGCTTTGCTCGGTGCGGCATTGCACGCTTCGTTGAGCCCCATTGACCCGGAACTGGGCATGGCCGAACTAATGGCGATCGCCCGACACGTCGGTGCAACAGGCATACTTACGGACCTGGCCCATGAGAACGTATTGGGCGGATTGGCCTCCTCGCTGGGGATCCCCTTGCATGTGATCCCATTCGAGCGTACCGGACCATTGGGTGGGTTGACCGGGTCGGTGCTTCCTTCGGGGTCATGTGTTCCACCGGAGAAGGACCATATCCTCCTGATGCATCGCACGTCCGGTACCACAGGTACTTCCAAACGGGTCCCTTTGCGTATTGCGAATATCAGTGCCCAGGCGAAGAACACCGCCGAGAGCCTGGGCTTGGGGCCGGAGGATCGGATCCTGCAGGTGATGCCCCTGTTCCATATGCACGGCTTCGGCTGCCTTACGGGGACCCTGTGGAGCGGGGGCACCGCGATCTGCACGCCGGGCCATGACGGAGTGCGGCATCCCCGATGGATGCGCGAATTCAAACCCACCTGGTTCTCCGCGGCACCAACGATCCTGCGCGATGTGGCCCGTTGCCACGATCAGGACGAAAAGCTGAGAGAGGACGCCCCGCTCCGGTTCGTGCGGTCGCTGTCAGCGTCCATTACACCCTCCTTGATCCACGAACTGGAACGCACCACCGGAGCACCGGTGGTTGAGCAGTACGGCTTGACGGAGGCGCTTTCCCCTGTGATCGCCAATCAACCCCCGCCAGCACCTCGAAAGATCGGGACCCTCGGGCGACCCTATGGATGCGAGGTACGGATCGTCGATGAGCATGGTGAAGAGGTCCCGGCCGGGAATGTGGGTGAGATCGTTCTGCGCGGTCCGGGTTTGATCACTGGTTACGCCGAACCACAGGAGGTCAACGATGGTTCCTGGTTCGGGGAATGGTTCCGCACCGGTGATCTTGGGCACATCGATACGGAAGGGTTCGTTCACCTGACGGGCCGCTTGAAGGAGGAGATCAACAGGGGTGGGGAGAAGATCGGTCCACAGGAGGTGGAAGCCGCCTTGGAAGGACATCCCGGTATAAAGGCTGCGGCGGCATTCGCATCACCGCATCCCACTCTCGGGGATGAAGTCGCGCTGGCCTACGTTCCCGTTGGGGGGGCTGTGGAAGCGGACGATCTGCGACGCTGGATGCAGAAGCGGATCGCTTCCCACAAGGTGCCGAAACGCTTTTACCCGTTGGAGATGTTGCCCTTGACAGGGACAGGCAAGGTGAAGCGGTCCGAGTTGGCCCGCATCGTGGAGCAGGTGGATCGGCGCGACGGTATGGATGGCCGTGGCCATGTGACCACCGAAGCGTATGAGCGGGCTTTGACACAAGCTCTGGACGTGAAAAGCGACGGCCATGCGACCAGCGATCCGGAACACTTGCCGGCGAGCTACATCGAACGGACCATTGCCATGGTCTGGGGGCAGGAACTTGGCAAGGACAGGCTCCTGCTTACGGACGATTTCTTCCTTCTGGGCGGTGATAGCATCACAGGTGTGCGATCCTGCGCCAGACTGACCGAGATGTTGGGGTGCAAACTGGAATTGGCGGACCTTTTCAAGGACCCAACATTGAAAGGCCTCGCGGCATCCGTTTCGGCCCAAGGGAAAGAGCAGCGCTGGAAGAACCTCGCGCCGATCCGGCTCACCGGATCACAGATGCCTTTCGTTTGTGTGCATGGGGATGAAGGGAACTACAACCTTCCGCGTGTCTTCGACCGGGAACGTCCTTTCATCGGGTTCATGCACCAAGGAGAGGATGGCTTGGGCATGCGGTACAAGACGATCCGCTCCCTCGCCCGTCACTATGTGCGCGAGTTGCTCGAGGCGTTGCCGGCCGGGCCTTGCATCATTTCGGGTTTCAGCACCGGTGGTGTAGTGGCGTTCGAGATGGCGAGAATGCTGCAAGCGGCCGGACGTCAGGCGCCATTGCTGGTGATCCTGGATGCGCGGGGCCCGGAATTCAACTGGTGGCGCTTTGCCCCACGTGCCAAAATGGCCGATCTGCGGGGCGATCTCATTCGCCCGCGCTGTGAACGCTATCTGGACCGTGGCAGTGCCATACCCTACAAGTTGCGGAACTTCTACATCATCAACACCTACCGCCGTGCCTTGGAGCGCTATAGGCCGCAGCCGTACGACGGGGATGTGCTCTTCATCCGCAGCAAACAACGGATGGATGAACCGACCGGCTGGGAAGGTTTGCTGACGGGCAAGGTCCGCTACGAGACGGTAGAGGGTTCGCACATGACCATCCTACGCGAACCATATGTGCATGGCTTGGCCGACGTCATGGAGCGCCACTTCAAGGTGATGGACGTCTGACCCGCCTTGGCGCTGTCACCGGTCGTGGTCAAGGCATCCTGCGCACGCCGACGTAGGCGCACATCACGACCAGCACTGCGGTAGGCAGCAACATCCAGCCTTGGAACAGCATGAGGTGGAAGCCCAGCGCGCCGATCATCAGGACCATCAGTCCGAACCCGGCATAGGAGGTGAGGATGGGCCGGATCCCGGTGAGCATCGGCAGCACCAGGCCCAACGCGCCGGCGATCTCGGCAGTACCGATGATGCGCACGAGTTCCGGTGCCACAGCACCAGGCCAGGTCATCATGGCGGTGAGTGCGTCGATGGGCAGGAAGAGTTTCAAGACCCCCGTTGCGCCGAAGACCAGGCTCAACAGGATCTGCACGCTCCACACGGTGGCGTTCTGTTTCCGTGCTTCATTGGAGGGATCCACTACGTTCTCCATGACAAGAGGTGTTAGGTGGATGTGCGGTACGGAATGCACCACAGCGACCAAAAGTTACGACATCGCAAATGCCATGCGACGAGCGCCCGTTGGTCGCGGGCTAGGGCCGCGCGAAGGGTTCCATCCGGCCCACCTGCATGGGCATGCCATGGGCAGTGCGGCGCCAGATGGTGTTCCGGCCGTCCACGACGAACGAATGATCCTGCCACGTCAGTTCATGGACGAATTCACTTTCCGCAAGGCGTGTGCAGGAACCGAATTCGATCGGTTCCGCATGATCATTGAACCAGACCAGGCATCCTTCCGCATCGACGAAATAGGTGTTCGCATCACCGACGAGGTGGACCACGTAGCGGAAAGTGCGTTCCACGACATAGGGCTCTTCGGCAACTCCTTGTGAAATGCGTTCGGCATCCTCCCATCCTTGGCGTATCGCGGATATGCGCGCTTGACGCGGCGGGTGGCGCAGCGTGCCATGCACGTCACCGGCGACTTCAATGGCAACAAGTGCATCGGCCAGGGTCACGCCCATCCGTTGCAGGATGAAGCCCGAATATCGGTCGCAAGCCAGCTCATCGCCGGGATGCACTCCCTCCGGGTCCAGCGTATGCCCCAAAAGGTGATGCCCGATCTCGTGCGCAAGCACGCTCACGGCCGACCAGTCGGTATGCGCGGAATCCAGCATGGCAGACAGGAATGCGGGGTTGTAGGCGATCACGCGCTCGTTCCCTTTGATGTACGCCACCGCCGTCGAGAGCTTGTCATCCTCCCGCACGACGAAATTGGCCAGCAGGCCGCTGTGGCGAACAATGCGGTACACCGCTTCCTTTGCGGCGGCCTCGTTCATGTGTGCCGTTTGCGCCAGCGTTGGAACGTGAAGCGCGAGACCGACCAGGAGGGGTAGTGTTCGGGGCTGGCACAGCATGTCCTCAAAGTAAGCGCACCTGACCTGTTGGCCCTTGGTGCGTGGGAACCTGACCTTCACGAATCGCCTTGAGTTGTGCCATGCGCTCCATCCGGTACCATTCCCGGTGTGGTTCTTCGTTGACGAGGTTGAAGCCATGTGCTGGCTTGCATACCGGATCGCATAGGAAGGGCCGGCCGTTCATCCGGTCAGGTGCTCACGGGCTTCGGCTCAGTACGGTTCTATGCGGAATGCGTTCCCGCGGATCCTGGTGGTTTTCATACCCTCAACGACCGAATGCAGCAGCATGGCTTGGGCGGTAGTGGAGGTCAGGGCTTCATCAATGGTGACCACAGCACCGGCCGGAACGCCGGCGTCCAATAAGGACGAGAGCAATGCTACACGGGGGATCCGAGCAATGGGGTCCGACAAAGCGCTGGCCAGTATGGCCCTGTGCTGAACGCGAGCGCTATTCCTGGCAAAGCGCACATCACGCGCCGATCCAGGTGTTCCAAGGACATCGCAAAGAGCGGCGAACTGGGCATCACTGCCCACCGCAAGGATGATGCGGCCGCCATCCGCACAAATGAAGATCTCTCCGTACGGCGCGATGTTCGGGTGCAAAGTGCCCAGCGGCCGCGCAATGGCACCGGTCATGAGGTAGTTGCTCGCCTGGTTGATCAGGCCCGTAAGCGCCGCTTCTTCCAACGAGACTTCCACGTAGGCGCCTGCGTTCGTCCGTTCGCGCTGCCAGAGCGCCAGCAGCATGCCTTCTTTCAACTGATGTGCAGCAAGGACATCGATGAGGGCGATCGGGATCTTCGCCGGATGATCGCTGTCCATCCCGGTCATGCTGATGTAGCCGGTCTCGGCCTGCAAGACCACGTCGAATGCCGGACGGTCCGGCTGCGCTGCGAAGCCTTTGATATGGCCGTGGACCAATCTTGGGTTCAGGTCCCTCAGCCGTTCACGTGTCAAGCCCAACTTTTCCGCATCGGCCGGGAGGTGATTGGTGATCAGCACATCGGCCTTCCCCAGCAAGGCATCGAACTCGCCGCGGTCCGTTGGATCCTTCAAGTCCAGCCAGCGGTGCTCCTTGCCCCAATTCACACTGCTGAAGTAGGCGCTCACCGACGATGCGGGATCCTCCACCGGCAGCTTCCATTTCCGGGTCACATCCCCACCGGTGCGCTTGTTCTCGATCTTGATCACGCGGGCGCCCAGTTCCGCGAAGTGCATGCCAACAGCGGGACCGGCGAGAACGGCCGCTGTTTCGAGGACGAGGAGATCTTTCAGGGGGGCTCCGGTCATGGTCGACGAAAGTAGCGGCATTGATCGTCGCCACGGGTGCTCGTGACCGGATCGATCGTGTTACGCTTGGTCGGACCGGGTATGGCCCTGTAGTTGATCCGCCCGGTCCACTTCGCGATCCGGTGGACCCTTTCGTGCCCGCCTGCAGTCGTGCACGAAAAAGCCCCGCCGCTTCGCGGCAGGGCTTCAACATCACGTGCCCAGGACTGGACTCGAACCAGCACACCGGTTAAGGCACTACCCCCTCAAAGTAGCGTGTCTACCAATTTCACCACCTGGGCAAGGACCGACCCGCTCGGGAGCGGTAAGGGGCGGCAAATATAATGGACCGATCCACTACTCGTTCGGTGCACGACGCTGGGCCCTTCGAAGAAGCTCGGTCCGCACCCTTGCCAAACTGCGCGAATGCTCCGGATCGGTGCCTGATTCATCGCCATACTCCTCCGTCAGGTCATAAGCCAGATCCTCGTCGGAGGGCATGGACATAGGCGGGCGGGTGCCAAGCTCCATCTCGCTCGGTGGCTGCACCTTGGGGTCGGGCGTCGGAGCGGATGGATCGTCCATGTCCATTCGAAGGTAACCGAACCCGAGGGCTTTCAGTCCCGGCTTCGACGAATTACTTATCCACCGGTATCAACGTGGTCGGTCCTTTCGGTCGAGGGCATCTCGGTCGGTCGTGGGGCTTTCCGTGATCTACGGTTGCGCCTTGCAAGCTGCACATCCCGCGATCCACGCCTGCGCTGTTCCGTGTGGATGAACTTCTCGCCTCAGCGGGATCATGGGACGGTTCCGGCCCACTGGAAAATGGAGAAGCCCCTCATTCCTGAGAGGCTTCCTTGGTGATCCCGCTGGGGCTCGAACCCAGGACCCCGACATTAAAAGTGTCGTGCTCTACCAGCTGAGCTACAGGATCTTCCACACTTCGGGAACGGTCACCCGTTTTCCGAAGGGAGCGCAAAAGTAAGGATCTGTACCGATCGGCAAAACCGCGATATCAACGATCACTTCTTCTCGATCACCGGATGTCGCTCAAATGGCTTGCTACGGTCGAAGAGATAGCGGAACGTGGCGAGCGTGCGATAATTCTCCGCACCAAGGTTCTCGCACACCTTCACCATGCGCGGGTTGAAGTCGCCGACCCACGTGAGCACCGTGTCCTTGTAGAGTTTCTTGTCCACGATGAATTTCTCCGCATAGACGATCAACGCCCCCTCGATGCCCTTGCCTTGGAACTCCTTGGCCACACCGAAGACGATACCGGTCATGGTCTTTACCACACCGCGCTTCCTGTACCAGAGGAATTTCAACTTGCCCCACCAGTTCAGGTTCCCGTCCACATACCGGAAGATCTCGTTCAGTTCCGGCAGGCTGATGTACATCGCGATCGGGCGTTCCTTATAACGGATGAAAATGATCAGGCGCGGATCCATCACCGGCTTCATGGCCTTCACCAGCTTCAGGGAAGTGGCTTCGTCCATCGCCTTGTGGTTCTCGTGGTCCACCCAGGCATCGTTGTACACGGTTCTGAAGTCCTCGGCGATCTGCTCCACGCTGCGCCCTCGTGCGTCGTGCATGCGGATATCAGCGTCGTTCTCAAGTTGCTTGAATTTCCGGTGGAAAATAGGCTGCACCGGCACCAGTGCGCTGCGCTTGAAGAACAATTGGTTGAACCAGACCTGGAAGCCATACCCTTCCAGAAGGTCCTTATAGTAGGCCGGATTGTAGTTGGTACCGTAGATCGGCGCATCCGTGTAGTTCTTGATCAACAGTCCCCAGAACATGTTGCGGTCGCCCAGGTTGATGGGACCATCCATGGCTTCCATGCCCTTTGCCTTCAGCCAATCCCGGGCGGTATCCAACAAGAGGTCGGCTGCTTTACGATCGTTGATGCATTCGAAGAAGCCCATGCCACCCGTCGGCTGCTTTTCGGTGTACGCGGTCTTCGGGTTGATGAAGGCGGCGATGCGGCCGATCACTGTACCCGCGGCATCCGTAAGGATCCAGCGCTGTGCGCTCCCCTCCTTCAGCAATTTGTTCCTTGAGGGATCGAACACCTTCGACACATCCTGCACGAGATGCGGGATCCAATTCGGGTCCTTCGCATAGATGCTCCAAGGCAGTCGCATCCATTGCTCTTCGGTACGCTTGTCGGTTACGGCGGAGATCTTCATGCTGTTCACCGCGAAGGTGCGATCTTTCGTGGATCCCGGTCGCCATTCCAATACGCCGCCAACACATGCACATCTTCCTGATCGGCTTCATGTGCAGCGGAAAGTCGCGTGTAGGCCGTGAACTCGCGCCATTGCTGCAGCTTCCGTTCCATGATCTGGACCGTGTGATCGAGCAGCGCGTGGGGCCGATCGTACCGTTCTTCCAACGGAAAGGCGAAGCGGCGTTCAGGGCGATCGAAGCCGAGGTGCTCAAGGAACTCACGAACGGGTCCGATGCCGTGATCGCGACCGGCGGTGGCACGCCGTGCGAGGGCGATAACCTCGCGTTGATGAAGGATGCCGGACGCGTCGTCTGGTTGGATGTCCCTCTTGTGGACCTGATGCCGCGCATCGAACGAAGTGGGGGGGACCGGCCGCTTTTGTTCGGTTTGAAAGGCGATCGGTTGCGCGAAAGGGTGGAACTACTGCTCGGTCCCCGACTACCTGTTTACCGGAAGGCGGATATCACCGTGGTGGCCGATGTTCTTCCGGCCATGGTCGCCGAGCGCATCCGCGCAGCGCTTGACGAACGTCAGCTGAGGTAGACCGTGTCCTTCCGCCCCAGCTCTACACTGATGTGTTCTTGCACCGTTGTGCTCAAGGTCAAACCGACGATGTCCGCCCGGATGGGATAGGTGCGGTGCCGGCGATCGACCAAGACCACCGTGGTGAGCTTCTTCAGAGGCACTTGGACCAGGAAGCTGGCAGCGTGCATCAGTGTGCGGCCGCTCATCAGTACGTCATCGACGAGCACCACCACCTTGTCCCGCAAGGCGGATGGTTCCACCGAGAGTCCCGCCGGTCGTTCCAGCGGGGCATCCTTGTCGAGCTTCAGCTCCACCAATTGAACCGCCAGGTCGGTGTCCGTACCGATGCGTTCGGCCAGCCGCTTCGCCAACGTGAGGCCACGCGGTGCGATACCGACCAGCACGATCCCGCCTTCGTCGCAGTTCTCTTCGTGCAACTGATGCGCGATGCGCACCAACTTGCGTTGTACACGGTCGTGATCGAGGACGATGGTCTTGTTCGGCATGAGCGGGAAAATTACGCCCCTCGGCGCTGGGTCACGCAGTGCGCTCCGCGCGGCGACGGATCGTCGGGCGCACCAACTCACTTTCCTCCAATTGGCTGCCGGTGTATTTGATGATACGATCGAAGAGGTCGAACGTGGCCGGCTCCAAACGCTTGAACCGGATGCACGACCGGCCCTTGTCGTAGATCAGGAGGTCCTTCTTGAACGCGTTCAACAGGTCGTACGGCATGATGTACAAGGCCATGAAGTGCTTCTGGCTGGCCAGGGCACACAACGTATGGCCGTTGAGGTGGTATGTGGGCATGTCGGAGCCCATGTCCTCCAGGATCATGGGCCAGATCTCCTTGATACGCTTGCGCAGGGTCAGGAGCGCTTCGCGACGATCATCGTCGAGTTGCGCGAAATACTCGTTCGCCGTGCGAGCCGTATGCTTCATGGTCCACTTCGGGGGTATGAAGATGCGAGATCCGGCACGAACTGCGGCATGCTTTCTTCGAAAGGGGCCTAGGACGGTTTCTTTGCGCAAATCCACAGCTCCCGACCGGCGCGGGGTGCAATGGAATTGATGCAACGTTCGAATTGAACGTCCGGAAAGAAGGGCCTGAAGAGCGCGTGATATTCCGGCTCGGAGCCACCGAACGGTGGACCCACCGGGTTCGGAACGTTATCGAACAATACACCGACCAGCTTCCCTCCCGGCTTGAGGAGTTGATGCATGTGCTCCACGTATTTCGGACGAAGCGCAGGGTCTATTGCACAGAAGAAGGTCTGCTCCAGTATGAGATCGTATCCACCGCGGTGTTCGAAGAAGTCGCCAATGATGAGATGGCTCTTGGGGAAATCGGGACATCGGGCCAGTAGATCGTCGAATGGTGCACCGGTAAGATCGATCACGAACACGTTGCTGAAGCCAAGGCGATGGGCGTACTCCGCTTCGTAGGCCCGCCCACCACCGGGTATGAGGATGCGTAGATCCTTCCGGGTGAGCTGGTCCAGGTACTCTTTCAGCGGCGTCGAAGGACCGCCGAGGTCCCATCCCGTCTCGGCCGAGGCATAGCGGGTCTCCCAGTAGTTGGCGTCCAGTTCCATGGTACAAAGGTCGGGGTCATCTAGCGCTGCCTGTCCCGATAGGTCGCGATCCCTGCTTCGATCAGTTCCTTCAGGTCGTCGAAATTACCTTCCAATGCCGCACTGCTCAAGCTGTAAGGCGTACCGGACGAAGCGATGCTCATTCGTTGGGACCAGCGCTTCAGCGGAGATAGGTCGGCCAGGATCTCCTCCACATTGTCCACGTGGATGTGCAACAGCCTGGTACGTTGGATCTTTCCAATGGTGCAATGGGTGATGTGTTTCCACGGTATGACGTCGTGGTAGTTGAACACGCCCATGCGGTATATGCCTTGGTCATTGATGACCACGCCTGCGCGACGATCGATGATCTTGAACACGAAGACCGGAATGCAGAGGCCGAAGAAGATGACACAGACGACCGAAGCGAACGTGGCCTTGATCCGGTCGAGATCATCGTATGAGGGCGCTTCGCCCCACAGCCAGATCCCCACAGCGACGAACAGGCACGAGGCCAGCAAGAGCAACCACAGTTTGCGTTTGCTCAGTGGTACGCTGATGGTCTCCATCCGGTCCTCAATTCAAGCTCGGGCACAAGGGTGCGCCGTCCGCGGATCTAATCCAGGAGAGCGTAGCGCTTTGTCCAAACACCCTTGCCTTGCGTGCAGCGCACGGCGTAAATGCCCCCCGCCAGACCGGTCATGTCGATGCGATGCTGCGTGCTGTTCAAGCTTGAATTCATCACCATGCGGCCTTGCTCATCGAACACAGCTACCTGGCCGTGGCCCGTCGCGAACCCGGACAGTGTAACGCTTCGGGAAGCCGCGTCGAAACGGTCGTGCAGCGGGAGTGCGGAATTGCCGGCTACTTCCGTCGTGCCGAAGCTCAGCACATAGGCCTGACCCACTTCTTCTTCCGTCAACAAGCGACCATAGAGCCTGATCTCGTCCAGGGCCCCCACCAGGTCCTCACCAAAGGAGGTCAACTGGTCATTGTCCTCGTTCGCATTGAAGTTGCAAGTGCTGATGTCTATGGAGGTCCCGTTCACTTCGGCACCACAAACGGTACCCGTGAGTTCCTGCAGGGCATAGTCCACGTAGATCTGGATGGTGAGGTCAGCTTTGTTCACCAAAAGCGCGACTTGATGCCACTGCAGATCGTTGTATATCGCCGTGGTGTGGATGCTGATGGCCGTGGATCCGGTACCGGTCTCGAAGGTGACATATCCAGTACCGTTGTAGAAGCCGATCTGCCAGCCATGACCGTTGGCCAATAAGTCGCGGAAGAAATTCTGCTCGGCCGCCGAACCCGACTTGAAGTCGGTCACGAAGCTGAAGCTCGTCGTGGTGCCGAAATCGATCAGGTCATGCGCGTCCACCCACAACTGTGGACTGTTGCCGCTGAACGCGAGGGCTTGGTTGGCTGCACCGAGCACATTCGCGGTCCCCGTCGTGTTCTGCGCGAACAGGGTCGAGAAGCTGGTGCCCGATTGGTTCGAAGTGTTGGCGTTGATGAACGGGTAATAGGCGATCAACCCGTTCGTCAGCTGGGCTTGTGCCGCAACCGTGAGGGTCGAGGATAGAACGAGCGCGGACAAGTGTTTCATGCTGAAGGGTTTGTGTCGGATCCAAGGAACGAACTATTCCGATCGGGACCAAGCATCGGACCGGTCACGTTGTTGCAGGCGCACCACGTTCTCCACGTGATACGTATGGGGGAACATGTCCACGGGTTGTACGAAGTCGATCGCGTACCGATCGTTCAGGATCGCCAGATCGCGGGCTTGCGTTGCGGGATTACAACTCACATAAACGATGCGCGTTGGAGCCAGTTCCAACAGGTGGCGAACGACCGGTTCATCCATGCCCGCACGCGGTGGGTCGGTCACCACTACGTCGGGTTTGCCGTTTTGCGCCACGAACGCCGGGTCCAATACTTTCTTCATGTCCCCGGCAGTGAAGCTCACGTTGGTGATGTCGTTGAACGCAGCGTTCACCCTGGCATCGGCTACGCTTTCGGGAACCAGTTCCACACCGGCGACGTGCCTGGCAGCGCCTGCCAGGTAGAGGGTGATGCTGCCTGCCCCACAGTATAGGTCGTACACGTTCTCCGCTCCGGTCAGTCCGGCCAGATCGCGGGTGAGCTTGTACATGGCGATGGTCTGCTGCGGATTGGTCTGGAAGAAGGTCTTCGGGCCGATCCGGAACTTCAACGGACGCCCGCGCGGTCCATCGGGAAGTTCCTCCACGAGGTGATCACGACCGTGGAAGACATGGATGTCGAGGTCGTAGATCGTGTCGTTCTTCTTCGTGTTCACCGTCCAGAGTACGGAGGTCAGTTGAGGGAACGCGACCAGCAGTGCCGCCAAAGCGCGTTCCCGGGCCACTACATCCTCGTGGCCTACGGCGAGTAGTACCATCGTTTCGCCGGTGGTCGTGGTGCGGATCAACAGCGTGCGCAGGAAGCCGACATGTTCCCGCTGGTCGTAGAACGTGAGGCCATGCACGCGCGCGTGTTCGCGGAAGAAGTTGCGAATGGCATCACTCGGTACCGGTTGCAGGTGGCATTCGGTGATGTCCAGCACGCGGTCGAAACGCATGGGGATGTGGAAGCCCAGTGCGTTCCTATCCTCGCCTCGCTGATCATTGTCCACTTCCTCTTTGGTGAACCACCGACTGTTGCAGAACGTGAATTCCAGCTTGTTGCGGTATTGTGTCAGGCCAGCGGATGGCATGATCGGTGTTACCGCGGGCAGTGTCAATCCACCCAGGCGTTCCAGATTATCGATGACCTGCTGCTGCTTGTACTCGAGTTGTTTGGGGTAGGAGAGGTCCTGCCACTTGCAACCACCGCAGGTGCCGAAATGCCTGCAGAACGGTTGTGCCCGATCCGCGGAGGGTGACACGATCCGCGTGGTGATCGCTTCGGCGTAGTTGGACTTCCTCTTCGTCACGCGCACGTCCACGACATCGCCCGGCACGGCACCGGTGATAAAGACGACCATTCCATCGTGCTTCGCGATAGCCTTCCCTTGTGCCCCGGCACTGATGATCTCCAGGTTCTCCCAATACAATGGCTCTCGTGTCTTTGTCCAACGCATGGCGCGATGTCCGTGTTGCGGGCTGCGCAACAGGGCGCCGAAGATACCCTACTTTTGCGCGCCCGTAGGCCAGACTTACCGCGCCCATCAAGCCATGCAGGAGACCAGCATCCGTTCCAAGACCCAGCGTGCCATCGAATTGGAGGAACGCTTCGGTGCGCACAACTACCATCCTTTGCCTGTTGTCCTGGATAGTGGACTGGGCGTTTTCGTGTGGGATGTGGAGGGCAAACGCTACTACGATCTCCTGAGCGCCTATAGTGCCGTGAACCAAGGCCATTGCCACCCACGGCTCGTCAAGGTGATGCAGGAGCAAGCTGCGCGCATGACGCTGACCAGTCGTGCGTTCTACAACAGCGTGCTGGGCGATTACGCCCGCGTGGTATGCGAGACCTTCGGGTATGAGAAGATGCTCCCGATGAACACCGGAGCGGAAGCCGTTGAAACGGCGGTCAAGATGGCCCGCAAGTGGGGCTACGAGAAGAAGGGGATCCCAAGGGACCAGGCGAAGGTGGTCGTGTGCGAAGGCAACTTCCATGGACGCACGATCAGCATCATCAGCATGAGCACCGATCCCGATAGCCAGGGTGGCTTCGGGCCATTCACTCCGGGTTTCGAGGTGATCGCCTACGATGATATCCCAGCACTGGAGAAGGCCTTGGAAGATCCGAACGTGTGCGCCTTCCTCGTGGAACCGATCCAAGGGGAGAAGGGCGTGTACACGCCTGCCGACGACTACGTGGAGAAAGCGATCGCTGCATGCAAGAAGCGCAATGTGCTCTTCATCTGCGACGAGATCCAGACCGGGATCGCGCGTACCGGGCGTTTGTTATGCGGCATTGCCGATGAGGAACGCGATCCGGCGAAACGTCCCGATGTGGTGATCCTGGCGAAGGCCTTGAGCGGTGGTATGTACCCGGTGAGCGCCGTACTGTCCCGCCACGAGGTCATGGATGTCTTCACCCCCGGTACGCATGGCAGTACGTACGGTGGAAACCCGATGGGAGCGAAGCTGGCCATTGAAGCGCTCGCGATCGTGAAGGATGAAGGATTGATCGCCAACACGCAGCGGCTCGGGAAGATCTTCCGTGCCGAGATGCAGAAGCTCGTGGACCAGTATGACTTCGTGAAGCTCGTTCGCGGCAAAGGACTGCTCAACGCTTTGGTGATCGAGCCACGCACCGCGGCGGATGGTTCGCCGAAGACCGCTTGGGAATTGTGCTTGCTGCTTCGCGACAATGGGCTTCTTGCAAAGCCAACGCACGGTGACATCATCCGCTTTGCGCCGCCCTTGGTGATCACCGAAGAGCAGTTGATGGAATGCGTGAACATCATCGCACTCAGCGTCCGGCAGTTCGCCTGAATTCCTCAGCGGACGATCAGGAAACGTTGAAGAGCGACGCTACCATCGGACATTCCCATGCGCAAGATGTAGGCCCCTTGATCGAGAGCTTGCACATTCACTGCATCGCCGGACCACGTTAACGGATGGCGTCTGCCGTCCATGCCAATGGCTTCCACCGCTTCGAATGCGCTTCCGGTCAGCTCCACATGAAGTAGATCGTTCGCGGGAACGGGGAAGACCGGGCGTTGGTCAGTGCCTGTTCTTCCATCAGCGACACCGGTGCTGTTACAGATCACCGCATTCAAGTGTTGCCAGATCTCGTTGTTGTACACGTTCGGCACGAAGATCCCACCGGGCAGGTTCCCCATGCGGATCACAACCAAGCCCTGCGAGGGCACTACGTTGATCACCTGGCCGTTCTTGCCCATCGCGTTGTACGCTTCCATGGGCGCATCGGGCATCAGTGGTCCGGGGAAGTCCACCTGCAGGCCGGGTAGTTTGTAGCTGTCCTGGCCGTTCAACCACCAGAGGTATCCGTAGGACTCGTTCAGTGCTTGCGAGGGCGTTACCATGTCGTGGAAGTAATCGGCATCGCTCATGATAGGCGTTCCGTTCCAGTTACCGTTGTTCATCGCCAGCAGACCGAAGCGGGCCATGTTGCGCGGGGTGCTGAAGAAGACGTTGTTGGCACCAACGGTAAGGTAGAGGCCCAGCATGCCGGTGGTCTGGCCCAAGGTGTTGTACACATAGCCGTTCAAGGTTGAGCCCGTGGCCGCTGCGATCACGCCATCCAACTTGGTGTAGGGTGCATTGTAATACGCCCATCGAGTTCCAGGTGGGGCCAGATATTGCAGGCAAGCGGGATCGGTGCAGTCCAGATCGCCGGTGCCGTCGTCCAAGCCGGTGGTCATGGTCAGTTGGTTGCGCACGGTTATCGCAGCTTCCTGTTCCGGCGTGCAACTGGTCCAGCCGGTACCGAGGTAGTTGCTGCTGGGTTCGTTGATGTCCAACAGGCCGTCCTCCTGCGCGGTGCCGACAAGGAATGCGGTCAGTGATTTTCCTGCGGATGCCCAGTACCACACACTGTCCTGCGTGAAGGTGCCCACGTAGTGCTCGATCGCGATGCGGCCATCCTTCAGGACGATGAAAGCCTTACTGTTGCTCTCTTCAATGAAGTCGATCAGCGGGGGGATCTGGTCCTCGCACCATCCCAGGCTGGCGGGATCAACGGTCTCCCAACCAGCGCTTGCCTCGTTCGGTGGGAAGTAGATCTCCTGCGCTGACAATGCCGAGGATATGAGCAGTAAGAACGTGGTCAGTCTCGTGTGCATATGGTCCGTATTGGAGGCTGGAACTATGACACCTTGTCGGTGGAATGGTTCGATCGAACGAACAGGATGGCGCAGAGCACCAACGAACTGAAGCTGCCTATGCCCAGCAAGCCGAAATGGATCATCCGTGCGGAGAAGGGCCCAAGTGCATCTTCCCAATTCCCGCCGTATGCGAACAGGATGGGCACTGCGATCCAGGGCAGCCAACGCGGAGCGGGTCGTGGTACGAGCTGATGCATCAGATAGGCGACCAGCGGCATGGCCAGCAGGAAGTGCTCGGTATCCGTCAGCGTGATACTGGGGACCAATGCAACGAGCAACAGGAACTCGAAGGCGAAGCTGCGCGATGCATCCGTGTTCCGCCGCTTGTTCCAGAGGACGAATGCACCGAACAATAGCGCAACTACGCCGAGCACTGTATACGCTTCCAAGGCACTTGGCCCCATGGAATACTTCAGCACGCTGCGGTGCAGGAAGGAATACAACGTGTTCACGCTCCTGTAGTCATCCCCGCCTGTATAGATCAATGCGGAATTGTGTTCGGCCATGGCACCCAGCCAATCGCGGTGAACGGCACGGTTGCCTTCCCATCCCAGGAAGAGCGAAGGCAGGAATGCACCGAGCATGATCGTTCCCATCGCGATCGTCGTGACCCGGAATTTCCCGCGCAACACCAGCAACGGCAACAGTACCACGAAGTGCGGTTTCGCCAGCATGGCAGCGCCGAGGATGATGCCGCCCAAGGTGGAACGCTCGGCCAGTACATATTCCAAGGCCACGATGAGCGACCAGAGCAGCATCATATTGATGTTGCCCAGATGCAGTTCACGATGGAGGTGTACAACACAGACCAGCCCGGTCAGGAACAGCGGCCAGTAGCTTGCTGCTCGTCCGTTCAACAGGCGATCCCGCACCAGCCGATCAATGCGTCGTGAACCGTCCAGGAAGGCCAGTGCGATAAGGATGTATTGCAGAGAGGCTGCAATGGGGTAGGGGAGCAGCGCGAACAAGGCGTAGAACGCTGCCAATACGGGAGCGTACTTGTACACCCCGGTGCCCAGGCCATGCGCCACACCGTACAATGGTTCGCCGTTCAGCAACGACTCTCCCGCACCATAATACACGCGGAAATCGTTCAACCAGAAACGCCCGTTGATGTGCTCCACTATGAAGAGCAGCAGCATGACCGTGCCGAGGATGATCATGAAGCGGCCGGGGTAACGGCTCCAGGAAATGCCGGCGCTCATCGCGGTGTGATGAGGGTGTGCACCTACTCCCTCGACTTGTCCACCTCCTTCACCAACTTGCCGTGGTCGTAATGCAACTCGCGGTACACCTGGCCGTCGGGTGAGAAATCCAGGTTCACGCCGTGCTCCACGCCGTGGTCCCAGTTCTCCAGGAACTTCTTCGTGCCGTTCTCATAGTAGTAGAGCCACTCACCGTGTTCCACCCCTTTCTCGAAATGGCCGACGTATTCCATTTGGCCGTTGGGGTAGTAGACCTTCTCCATCACTTTCTCGGCATCGTCCCCTTCACCCTTCAGGTAGATCACCACTTCGGGCTTGCCGTTGGGATGTGTGCTGGCCACGTATTTGTGCGTGGAGCAGCCCACCAACAATAAAGCCGGGACAAAAGCAAGTAGGGAGGGAAACCTCATGGCCCGGCTAAAATAGGGGAAAGGCCCGGTCCGCGCACCGTTGACCACGGGGATGGCTATCGCTGCACGATCACCGCGCGTGCGAATGGATGCGCATCCACCATTCCACGCAGTATATAGGTGCCGTTGCCGACGACCGGTGGGATCTCCACCCGGTAACGCCCATCACTGTTGACCGTGGAACGTGGATCGGTCACCCATCGGCCATCCAAACCCACCAGTTGCAGGCTTTTGTCCAAGGCACCAATTGAGCGGATGTGGAGCACATCCCCAGTGACCGGTTGCGGCTCGATGCGCAACACTGCCGCGCTTGCCCCGGCATCAGCTACGCCTGCCACATCATCCGCATGCAGGCGCACGATGACGGAGTAGCTCGGCCCCACGAGTGAAAAGACGCTCATCAACACGTCCACACGCCCATCGTTGCGACGCACCATCACTTCCGGATAGGCATTCAGGCTGGCCAAGCCTGTCATCGGAATGAAGCCCGTACCACCAAGGCTTTGATCCACGTGGCAATCCCCGATCACATGTGCCACACGACTCTCATTGTTGTAAAGCGAGCTACATACAAGTGCAGTCCCACCGGCCAGGGTTACGGCGCACTCGGCCTGGTAGCCCTCTTCTGTGACCGGATCCAGGCCCAAGCATCCATCCGCACCGTCCGCGGGTATTTGTATGGAGACCAACTGATCCAACTCCTCGAAAGAGGGTGCGCTCAGGATCGCGGAGACATCGCCACCGGGTAGCAGCCCCATATCCGCAAGGAAGGTCTGGTCCAGCCAGGGCTGGGTGCCGGGTGCAAGATCGATCACGAGCCAGCCATCCTCGCCGAATGAACCGTCCAGTTCCCCGGTCGCGGTGAGTTGGACGAAGCACGCGGGCGATGTGCCCTCGTCCACTGGATCCATGTTGGCGCCTACCATGAACTTGCCGCTCGGCAGGACCAAAAGGTGTTCCGGCTGCACTTCCATTCCGGCGAGCGGTGCAATGAGCGCATATCCATTGGTGCCGAAACCTGTTTCCACTTGTCCGGTGCTGCTGAGCTTGACCAGGACCGCACTGTTTTCGCCGAAGGACTGTAACAGCACGACCATCTTGCCATCGAGCAGGATCGCACCATCCACGGCGACGGCGCCACCAGGATAGGACAGGCGCAAACCCTGCGGACCACCGAAGGAGGCATCCAGGGAGCCATTCGTCTGGTAGCGCTGGATCAATGGATCGAAGTCGGGTTCTTCCGGGCCAACGCCACCGAACACCACCAAACGACCACTGGCATCCACCTTGCCATCGAGGAAGCCGACATCCTCGTTCGGGGAGGAGACGGAGAGCCACCCGTCGCCACTGAAGGAGTTATCCGGGCTCCCTTCCGGGGTGACCGCTAGAATGGTCGCTGTACCGAGGTCGATATCCACGCTCAGGATGTATTCCGAACCGTTCGGCCGCAGTACCAGGTCCAAGGGGTACTCCGACCCGTGGTCGTTGAAGATGGCTACACCACTGCTCGCGTAGCTCTCATCGATGGTCCCAAAGCTCTGGCAGCGGCCGTTGAACGGGAAGCTGAGCACGGCGATAAGGAGGAAGGCCCGGGTAGTGTTGTGCATGGCTCGTGTTTTGATCGGTTGAAGATATGGCGCTGCTAAGCCAGGCCAGGCAGCGCAATGCCAACTTCGTTCGTCCTAGCTTGGACACCGCAATGCGACACCTTGCACTCTCCTTCTTTGTGTTCATCACCAGCGTGGCCTTCGGCCAACGACAATGGGAGCTGAACGATAGCACGAGCTACAACGTCGGTGGTGATACCGTGCTGATCGCTTCACGCCATGTGCTTTACCTGGCCCTGCCGGCCGATACCACGGTCGTTCGCGACTTCACCGTGCCCGATGACCCGGACCTCTACATCCGCGATGTGGACCACTGGTCTTCCCGCGATTGGTACGTGCTGGTCGGCAGCCGATACATCGGCCATACCACCACGCTTTGGCGCACCACCGACGCTGGAGAGAACTGGTACGTGGATGGGAGTTTCCTACCGGCCACGGAGGAGGCCAGCGTGAACCAGATGGACATCACCCCGGATGGTGTGGCCTACCTCTTCAACCGGTACTATGAATCGGAGGTGTTGCGGAGTTTCGATCACGGAGTATCGTGGACCCGCTGGTTCCGCAGTTTGATCGCACACTATTACGGGATCGTTCCCTGCCACGGCAGCGCCTTCATCTATGGCATGATCGGCGATGCCTTCCATCCTACGATGTGGCAGGTGCCCGACAGCCTTTGGGACGATGAGGATGTCATGTTCTGGAGCGGTTGCCACAACGTGATACCGAGTTGCTATTACCCACCGAACGGCGTCTTCCACTATCCCGATGTGGTGGCCTATTTCGAGCCGCTCGCCGCCGAATTGTGCCTCACGCTTGGTGTACCCGCGTCGAACGAAGGTGCTGAGGTGCTGCCGATCTCCTTCGATCCCGTCGCCGATGTGCTTACCGTTCCGGGTCTCGATCAGCAAGCACAGCTGTCGATCATCGATGCATCAGGGCGTGCGTTCCATTTACAGCGGCAGGGTGAACGGATCCTGCTTTTCGGTCTCGCCTCCGGTGCCTATGCGGTCCTGATAAGGGATCCCGGAAGCACACGGCACGCGCGCTTCATCAAGCCATAGCAAGCTCCAGTGCTCGCGGTTCCCCGGTCATGGGGCGCCCCAACGTGCGGAAAGGCCTGTTATTGCTCCATTCCCTGACTTCCTAAAAAGTGTTGATCCGTGCACCTTCAGCGGCAACCGTCCGCCAACCCCTGTCGTCATTGTAGTGTAGACCGATACAAAGACGACAACCATGATCCGCCGCACATCATCCACCGCCCTGCTCGTTGGTCTTTATGCGCTGCTGGTGGCCTTCGCACTTATCGCCATCAACAACCCGGTCTAGGCCGACACTCGAAGCCCTGGGGCGTTCCCGATCACGCTCTTTGCAAGCATCGCGTGTCCAGCCCGGACCGATGATCGGCACAGCAGGCTAGAACCACGCGATCAACTTCAAGTTGTATCGTCGCGGCGTGAGATAATCGGGGATCGAGTATTGGCGACCGTCCACGCTCTCGATCCAGGTATGGGTGATGGTGTTGTTGATGTTGAGCAGGTTGAAGACCTCCAGGCTCACCCACATGTTGTCGATCTTGCCTAGGAAGCCCTGCTTTTCCTGACCCTTTGCGCCGAGCAGTTGCTTGCTGAAGCCAATGTCCACGCGACGGTATAAAGTGGTGCGCAGGGTGTCGGCATAACGCGTCTGGTTGGGAGGGCCGAAGGGAACACCGGTACCGAAGTTGGTGCTGAGATGGACCTTCAGCGTTGGGATGCCCGGCATCTCGTCCTGGAAGAAGAAGGCCACGTTCACGCGCTGGTCAGTGGGGCGGGGGATCCAACCGGGGTAAACCACGGTGCTGTCAACGGCCACCTGGTCGAAGGTGTAACCCGGGGTGATCAGCTCCCCCGCAGCGTTGTAGTAATTGGTGTAGCTGTCGTTGTAGAGATCTTCCTGCGTGCTCATCACGCTGACGCCGACCCAGCTCTCGACGCCTTCGATGAACTCGCCGTTCAACTTCAGGTCAAGACCGGTCGCATAGCCTTTGGCCAGATTGGCGCCGTAATACCGGATCCGCACATTGTCCACCTCATAGGGGATCAGCTGGTCCATCTTCTTGTAGTAAGCCTCGCTGGTGAACTTGAACGGCCGCTCCCAAATGGTGAACCGGCGGTCCATGCCCAACACAAGGTGGAAGCTCTCCTGCGCGCGGATGTCCGGGTTCAGCGTGCCGTCCAGGCGGCGCACTTCGCGGTAGAACGGCGGCTGGTAGTAGAGGCCTGCGGCGAACCAGAAGCTGTAGTCCTGTTCCGTCGCCACGGTATCACCTTCAGCTACTTTCTTCCAACCCGGATGGTAGGTCACTCGCATCCGGGGGCTCGCCACCGTTTGCCCATTGTAGGTCCAGTGCTGTGCGCGTGCACCGGCGATCAAGGTCCACCAACGGTTCTCGCCGGTTTCCCAGCGCCAGGTGTTCTGTAGATACGCGGAAGCACGGATGCTCTCCATGTTCAACTTGCTCTTGAGCGAATAGTTGAGCTCCAGGTCCTCACCGGTGTTGAGCGGTATGCTGAAGTCCGCCGAATCGATCACGGTCCACTCGCTCAACTTGTCCTTGATCACTTCGCTGCGGGCATCCACGCCCCACTGCATGAATTGCGTTCCATGGTGCTGCAGGTAAGCCTTGTGCGCCAGTGTGATCACCGTGGCGTCGAGGTCGTTGCGCGCATGTTCCAGCGAACGGCCGATGCCGAGGTTCTGCTTCACCTCACCGTATTGGCTGCTGGCGGGATCGCGCTCCAGTTCGTCCAGGAAGTACTCGCTCAGCACATCGAAGCGCTCGCTCTCCACGGTGTTGAACGCGCTGCCCGTGAACTTCAAGCGCAGGTTCCTGCTGGCCTGCACATTCACGTTCAACGCACCGAACAAGGTCTCGAACTGCGTCACCTCCTGCCCTTCGAAGAAGGCCGTGAAGCGCAGGGCCTGGTTGAAACTGCCGTATTCCGTTTCGCGGTTTTCCGGAACCACCCCGTATTTGTTGCTGGAGTAAAGTCCGAGGAAACCGAGCTCCACCCTGTCCGTCAGGTCATAGGTCCAATAGGTCTGCAGATCCGCATAGCGCGGCCTGTACTGGCCCTTGGTGTCCAGGCCGTTCAGGATCAACGTGTTCGTGCGGTACCGGAAACCGGTGACCTGCCGCAAACGCTTGTTCAACATGGTGTTCTCCAGGTGTACCGCACCACCCATCAAGCTTGCCATGGCGCTGCCGGCGAAGGTCTTGGGCCGTTTGTACTGGATGTCCAGCACGCTGCTCATCTTGTCGCCATACCGCGCCTCGAAACCGCCCGGGCTGAACTGGAGCCGGTCGATCATGTCGGGGTTGGGGAAGCTGAGGCCTTCCTGCTGGCCGCTACGTGCAAGGAACGGACGGTACACCTCGATGTCGTTCACGTAGACGAGGTTCTCGTCGAAGTTGCCACCGCGTACGCTGTACCCCGCGCTCAGTTCGTTGCGCATCGCCACACCGATCTGACCCTGGAGCAGCGCTTCGATGCCACCTTGCACACTGGGGGTGAACCGCGTTATCCGCGGATCCAATGGCGTCAGGCCTTCTTCGCGTTCGCGCCGTGTGTCCTTGATGTCCACCGGGGCCAACTCCGTGAACTTGAGGCCGACATCCAGCGTACGTTCCTCGCCGGCCTCCAGTTGCACCGTCCGCTCCATGGGAGGGATCCCGGTATAGCTCCACCGCACCAGGACGCTTTCCCCGGCCGGTATCTTGATCGTGTAACGGCCTTGATCGTCGCAAAGAACGGTGCGCCCCGTGGCCGGAAGGGTCACGCTGGCCTGGGGCAGGGTGTTGCCGAGTTCGTCGCGTACCGTTCCGCGCAGGGTTCCTTCGTTCTGGGCTGTGGCCCATGCGGTGTGCAGGAAAAGAAGGATCAGCAGTACAGGCCGCATGCGGTAGGTCGGCTAAGATAACGGGGCCTTTCCGGGTGAAGTATGGCGACAAGAAAGGCCGATCAACCGAGCAACCGTTCCAGGTTCTCCACGAGCGATGTAGGACCACCGAAGTTCTCGAACACCAGCACGCCGTATTTCTCGCACATGGCCTTCAATTCCAAGCGCGGCCCATCTTCCACACCGCTTCCGATCACAAGCAGTTTGGCATCGCCGGTGGGAAGTGCGCGGGCCAGCTCAAGCTCATCGCGGAAAGGGAGCGGGTCATAGCCTGCGGAACTCAGCTGCTGGCCCACAAGGGCCATCATGCTCGGATTACGACCGAAATAATAGATGCGCTCACCTGCCATGCTCCGAAAGTAAGGATCCGCGAACAACTGATCGCGTTCCGACACGACCTTCGCGGACGGACCACGTTGCGGTGGCCCCTCACGCGTTCCCATCTTCACGAGCCCACATCCAATCCGCTTAAGATCCATGGATCCCCGCGCCGAAGCCTTTCTCCGTTTGCTGAAGATCATGGATGAATTGCGCGAGCAATGCCCGTGGGACCGCAAGCAGACCTTGGAGACCCTGCGACCGCTCACCATCGAAGAGACCTACGAGTTGGGTGACGCCATCCTGCAAGGCGACCTCGATGGCGTGAAGAAGGAACTGGGCGACTTGATCCTCCACATGGTGTTCTACGCCAAGATCGGCCAGGAGAAAGGTGCCTTCGACATCACCGATGTGCTCAATGGGATCTGCGAAAAGCTGATCCACCGGCACCCGCACATCTATGGCGACGTGAAGGTGAAGGATGATGAAGAGGTGAAGGCCAACTGGGAGAAGATCAAGCTGGCCGAGAAGGCGAAGGAGGGTGGTGCGCCCAAGAGCGTGCTGGAAGGCGTACCACGTGGGCTACCCAGCTTGGTAAAAGCCATCCGCATCCAGGACAAGGCACGCGGTGTCGGTTTCGACTGGGAACACCGCGACCAGGTCTGGGCCAAGGTGCACGAGGAACTCGGTGAACTGAAGCAGGAAGTGGAGGCGAACAGCGCCAAACAAGCGGAGGAACTCGGCGACGTGCTCTTCAGCCTGGTGAACTACGCCCGCTTCCTGGGCATCGACCCTGATGAAGCGTTGGAGCGCACCAACCGCAAGTTCATCCAACGCTTCCAATACCTCGAACGCGAGAGCGCGAAGGACGGCAAGGTGATGGGGGAGATGACGCTGGCGGAGATGGATGCGTATTGGGAGCGGGCGAAGGGGGAGTGAGCCGCTGTTGGCTAGCCACTATCTCCTTATTCTCCTACGGACCAACGCCCCTTTGCCGCCGCCCAGGGGTGTTGTCTTTTTTGGGCAGACCCTTGGCGGCTTCCGAAGGTCAGTGGGAGGAACAGCTGCCATCTCAATAACCAGCTTGAATTAGGCGTCCGGCAGGCCCGATAACCACGACAAGACCAACACACTTCATTCAAGAACCTGTCCAGTCAACCCCGACCATTTCAGTGTGGCAAACGGCCTTTGAACATCCGTCAGCGCTCCGTCAAGGCGCTCGTCATGCCGCCATTGCACGATCGATCTCTTCGGCCACGCGCTTCAGTCCCACGAGTTGCTCCACCCATTGGCGACCGGCTTCCCGGGCACGCCGCACATCCTGGGGCAATCCAGCGAAATCGCCCTGCCATAATTCCACCCGCGTGCGCTTCTCGGTCTCCGGCACCAAATGGACATCCACCGTTGTATGGCTGGCTGGTTCATCGGGCAGTTTGCTGGACGGCGCGTAAGTGGTGAACCGGAGCCGCTCGCTGGGCTGCACGGCCAATATCATGCCCTTGGCCAATAGTGCACCGCCATCCTCCTTGCGGGCGAACCATTTGATCTCCTTGCCGCGCTCAATGGCGCAGCAGGGCGTTGCGAGCATGTATTGGCCCACAAGTTTGGGATCCACCAGGGCTTTCCAAACGATGCCCGCAGGTGCATCCACCAGCAGGGTGAGGGATACCGTCGTTCCAGGCTTCTTCGTCGTCATGGTACCTGCACAGGTCATGATCTGTGCCACAGGTGCAACGCCGCCAAGCTGTCAGCCCATATGCAGCGAGCTGTTAACGAATGTTGATCGGGAGGGTGACCGCATGTGGAAATGGCGGCATCCAGGGTACTGGGAGCGGGTGATGCCCACCGGATCCATCGTTCATGGTCCCGGATCGCCGACCTGGGTATGCCTCGCCCGCCGAAGTTCGTCCCAGTAGCGGAGATGCATGCGTCGCGCCAACCCCAACAGATCCTCTTGTGCGATACGCTCAGCATGCAATTGGATGGGTCGGCGCTCTTCGTGTACGCGGCCTTGCTCATCAACGGTGTACACCCCGGCATACGGAGGCAATTTCCCGGCTGGTAGTTTTCGATAGATGGCAGGTGGCAGCGCGAAGCAGAAATAATTGGGACGTCGACACCGCACCTCACCCTTGCGCCGCCGTTCCTCCTCACGCGCCTCGCCGTGCGTGCGGCCACGGCCCGGGGGCTTTTCCATGAAGGCACCGTTCAGCAGCATGCCCTGGCTGTGTTTGGGTTTCTTCAGATCGTGAAGCAGGTCACTGCGGCTCACCTTGATCTCGATCTCACACACGAAGCCTTCACGCGTCACCGTCAGCAGATCACTTTCCCAAGCGTACAGCAGCGCGTTGGGCGTGATCCAGTCGTGCTGCAGACCCATGGCGTAGTTGCGCATGTGCCAGGCGAGGTCGGCGGCGGTGTGCATCGTGCTCGAAAGGTATCGGTCGCCGGGCATCGCGGACCGGTCGGGTCACCCTTCGATTTATTCCGCTTTCAACCACCCCATCACCGTGCTGCCCGACACATTCCCTTCATCCGTCGAAAAGTGACCTGGCCGGGTGGAACATCGAAAGGGGCGGCCCGTATCCGTTGGTGTCTTCCGGAACAAACGAATACCCAGCACCCATGGAGAACAGGAATACGCCACAGCTGAAGTCAGGACTTGTTGCCTTGGTCCTGCTTGTATCGGCCACGACCCATGCGGCCAGCCCTCCCGCGCGTATTGTTGCGTCAGAGGCGGTGGAACTTACCGGTTGGTTGCACACCGAGGACTTCACCGTACACGAGACCACCGTGGAAGTGGAGGTGAACGGCGTTACGGAGGTAGCCCCGGTGACCTTGAACGGGCGTTTCCATATTGAACTACCGGCCGACGCAGAGGTCCGGCTGCGGTTTGAGAAGGAAGGGCACCTATCCAAAGAGGTCATCGTGGACACGCGCCATGCACAAGTGGGAGATGCCGGTCAGCATATCCGCCACGTGAAGTGTGCTGTGATCATGGAATTGGAACGTCGCATGGGCGGGCTCACCTATGCTGGGCCTGTCGGTTCGCTGGCTTTCGACCCCGAAGGAGGTTGCCTCGCTGTAACACATGACCGCAAACTGGTGCCTGCCAAGCCCAAGCACCGCAAGGCGGCAATGGAATTCTGAGCAATGCTCGGTCGTTCCGAAGGGGTCATGGTCTGCCACATGGCCCCTTCGGCTTTTCCGGTAGAGCAACCGGCGTAACGTACCCCGCGGTGTGGTGCTGGAAGTGGGGGCGCCGTCGCCTCTTGTTGGATCCTTGACATTCCACTGACCTTCAGGCTACTTGGGTTCGCCCGGATCGAGCGACCTTTGCAGCCCCTTGTACGTCACCCCCTCGATGACCTCCTCGTTCCCGATGGCTGCACGCCTTATCCCGTTTGCTCTGCTCTACCTGGCTTTCGCGGCCCCGTTGAACGCGCAGACACCCACCAAATGCCTGGAGATCGAGAGCATCCTGGTGGACGCCTGCAACCCCACATCCACCTGTCCTGGGGCGGAGGAAGGGGAGAACGAGATGGTCCGCTTCAAGACCGGCCCACAGGAAACCGATATAGATGATCTGGAGGCCGATTGGCCCAATGGAACCTGGCGTGGTCTGGTGCAGAACAACACCACGGCGTCGCTCACCTCCCAGCTCAACGCGACGATCGAGAGTTGTGGCTGGTTGCTGGAGCCACCTGGGGGCATCATTCCACCGGGCAGCACCGTGCTCCTGGTGACGAGTACGGATATGTGCGTGGCGGGCAATTCATTCAGCGCATTGTCCGATACCCTTTACCTGATCTTCCAGAATGCGGGCAACACTGCCGGCCATTTCGCGAACACACCGGCTGCTGGCGATCCGATCAGCCCCACACCTCCTCCGGGCAATTCGGTGCGTAGCCTCATTCTTTTCTACAACCCCACCAATTGTAGCGATACCGCCTCGTATGTGCGGGAACTATTGCTCAATGACCAGGGAAGCTATGGCGGGGAGGGTGGTGAGAGCGATGGGGGTACCGCCGTGTTCACCTGGCCCGGTGTTCCGCAGGTGAGCTACGTGAACTACGGTTGTCAGGCGCCCTTCGATCCACTTTTCGTGCAAGCGGAGGTGGACGGTGTGCTTTGCGGTGGAACGGGCACGGTTTCCGTATCCGCCAACGTCATAGGAGGCACCTTCACAAGCGTCCTGTGGCAGGGTGGGACCGGTACGTTCGCCGATCCAACCGCCTTGAGCACGACCTACACGGCGGGTGCAGGTGATGTCGGCAGCGTGGTGCTGCAACTCTGCGCGCAAACGGATTGTGCCGACCCGATCTGTGGATCGGTAACAGTACCCGGTGGAAGCGGACCCACCATCACCATCACCGGTGATGGACCGCTCGCCATCTGTCCGGGCGACGATGTGGCGCTTACCGCTTCCGGTGCCGACACCTACGTGTGGAGCACCACGGAAACCACACCGACGATCACGGTGGCGGCTGTAGGTACCTATTCCGTGACCGGTACCAACGCCTGTGGCACGGGTACCGCAGAGGCACAGGTGACGCCAGGTTCGGGTCTCACGGTGACCATCACCGGCGACCTGCAGGTGTGTCCGGGTGGGACCACCACCCTCACCGCCAGTGGTGCCACCACCTACATCTGGAGTACGGGCGACTTGGGTCCGAGCACGACGGTCAGCGCACCGGGTACCTATACCGTGATGGCCAGCAGCAATTGCGGCAGTGTGACACAGGCTGCCACTGTTACTCAGGCTACCGGCATATCCGTCACAGTAACCGGAGATACCCAGATCTGCGAGGATGGTTCCTCGGTGCTTACCGCCAGCGGCGCGGATACCTACGTGTGGAGCACCTCGGACGTCGGACCATCGATCACGGTGAACACAGCGGGTACCTACACCGTTACGGGCACGAACGGTTGCGGCTCCGATGACGCGTCGATCGAGGTCTTTGTGGGCATAGCGCCTGTTGTGACGATCCTTGGTGATCCATCGTTCTGTGATGGACAAAGCACCATGCTCACCGCGAGCGGGGCTGACAGCTACCAATGGAGTACCAGCGCTACCGATCCCACCATTTCGGTGAACCAGCCGGGAATGTATTCCGTGACAGGCACCAACGCCTGCGGGTCGAACACGGCTTCCGCAACGGTTACTGTGGCCGAGCCTCCTGTGGTCGACATCACGGGCGACGAAACCAT
>DEQO01000132.1 GCA_002360495.1 Flavobacteriales bacterium UBA3364 | reverse complement strand
GGACGGTCATGCGCTGCAACAGCGTGGCCGCGAACGTGCCCATGCGCATGCCGGGCGCTATGCTTCGGTGGTAATGGACATCTACTACGATCATGTGCTGGCCTCCAACTGGTCGGACTTCCATCCCGAACCGTTGCCTGCTTTCACGCGTAGGATGTATGCCTTGCTGACACGGTATCAGCACCTCATGCCCGAACACACTCAACGGATGCTCCCCTACATGGTACAGGGCGATTGGCTCACGTCGTATGCCACGATCGGCGGTATCGGTCGGGCCTTGGCGGGTCTGGCACGGCGTGTGCCGAAGGGCGCGTCCATGGTGGGTGCAGAGATCGTGTTGCAAGAGAACCTGGCGGAATACACGGCGGAGTTCAGGAGGTTCCTGTCCGACCTTACGGCCCATGTGGCGCAGCTGCGATGATGGTACGCGAGCGCACCGGTATTTTCCTCCTGCTCGGCGCTGCGCTTCTGGCATCGGTGTTGGCATGGATCTTCCACGAGCGGGGCGGACGGAGCATCAAGCATGTGCCATGGGACCACCCACAGGTGGAGCGTGACCTTGCCGACATCGTGAAGGACACGTTACGCGTGCTCGTCCTGCGCGACCCGCTCTCGTGGGAGCAACGCCCCGGGGCCGAGACCGGATTGGAGTACGAATTGCTCGAACGCTTCGCGGACCATGGTCGCATGCGGATCAAGGTCATCGCCATGGATCGTCCGGATTCCATGTTGCTCGCCTTGCAACAAGGACGCGGTGATGTGATCGCGGCCCAATACACCCGGCGTGCGGACCAGGAGGGATGGGTCGCGCTCACACGACACTACCACACCGTTCGGCCGATGATCGCCCGCATGCGCGAGGATCCGCTATTGCGGAAGGATGCCGGCCAGGTCTTTCCGGAGAAACCCGCACTGAGCATCTGGTCGCCCTTCGCAATGGACGTTGGCGTCGCCAAAGCGCCACACGCGATGGTGGATACCGGTACGCCGGAAGAGCTGCTCATGGAGGTAGTGATGGGGAGAAGGGCGGAAACCGTGGTGACCGACGCCGTGGCGGGCTACGAGGCCCGACGTTTCCCGACGCTGGAGTTCACGCCCATGGAAGGGGAGGCACGCCCGCTCTGTTTCGCAGTACGCACCAACGCCCCGGATCTTCTCCATCACTTGGATGCGTGGTTGGGAGCGAAGAACGAGACCACCTTCCGCAGTACGCTCATTGAAGCCTACCAGGACCGTGTGCCCAAAGCCGGTGCCTTGCGCAAACGGAGCATGCCGGTGGGCCGGGACAGTATTTCACCTTATGATCCCGACTTCCGCAAGCATGGTGGTGGCTTCGGTTGGAAGTGGCAGTTGCTCGCGGCCATGGCCTGGAAGGAATCGCGGTTCGATAGCACGGCCGTATCGGGGATGGGCGCCGCCGGGATCATGCAATTGATGCCCCGCACCGCCGAACGCCTGGGTGTGGACTCCAGCCTCGTCGTTGCCGATCACATCAGCGCAGCGAAACGGTATATCTCCCGCTTGGATACGTTGTGGATGCGCGCTGTTCCCGATCGCGATCAACGGCTGCGTTTCGTACTGGCTTCCTACAACGCAGGTCCTGGTCACATCATCGATGCACAGCGCTTGGCGGAACGCCTCGGCCTCGATCCCAAGCGATGGGAGCACAACGTGGAACGCGCCGTCCTGCTGCTGGCCAAGCCCCGCTACTACATGCGACCAGAGATGAAGAACGGCTTCTGCAAGGGCAGCCAGGTCTTCCACTACGTCCGCGACATCGTGGCCTTGTACGGCCAACTGGTCGGCATGCCGGCCCCCGCACCGGTCCCAACGGAAGTTCCGCCCAGCGTTCCGGATAGCGTCACCGTGCCGTAGCGTTCCTCTGTTTCGGTCGATCATACATCGTTGTCAATTCCAGATTCATCATTGCTGATCCTTGATCCTCCATTCTTCATTTCCCATCCCGGCGCTCGGCATTCCATTTTTCGACCGGAACACGGCGGCAAGCACGATGCGCTACCTTCCTACCTTGTGCCAATGCTCCGCCTTTTCATCCTTCGCACCGTATTCTTCCTTGCGCCCTTCACAGTCCTCTTCACCACCTCCTCAGCGCAGGACGGCCTTCCGCACCAGCTATCCCCACAGGAACGCGAGCTGATCCCTGCCTACCGCGCTTCACGTGCAGGCGCAACACGCGGCATCAGCACCCCGCCGCCGTTCCCTGTGCGCACCATGGCCGAGTGGGAGGAAGTGCAGAGCGTGGTCATTACCTGGGCATCCTACCCCGGGATCCTGAAGCAGATCGTGCGGTATGCGCAACCCGAGTGTGAGGTCATCATAGCGTGCGAGGACCAGGCCGAGGTGATCGACTACCTGCAAGGCCCGGACTTCGGTGGGCCGATGACGGACCTCGCAGGTATCACCTTTTTGGAGGCCCCCATCAATAGCATCTGGGCACGGGATTACATGGCGGAGACCATCTACAGGAACGAGGTGGATTCCCTGCTCATGCTGGATTGGATCTACAACCGCCCGCGACCCGACGATGATCTGTTGAGCGATGCCGTCGGTGCAGCTAAGGACATCGCCGTGTACAGCACTACACAAGCGCCCTACGACCTGGTCCATACGGGGGGCAACTTCATGTGCGATGGCGCGGGCACGGCCTTCTCCTCGGAACTCGTGCTGGAGGAGAACAGCGCGGCCGGTGAATTCAACCAGACAGTGCGTGATGAGGCGGGCGTGGATGGGATGATGCAGCAGTTCATGGGCATCACCAACTACATCAAGATGACCGCCCTGCCGTACGATGGGATCCACCACATCGACATGCACATGAAGTTGCTGGACGAGGAGACCTTGCTCGTCGGTGAGTTCCCCGTGGGCGTGAGCGACGGGCCGCAGTTGGAGGAGAACATCCAGGCCATCATGGCGAACGAGACCTCCACCTATGGTGATCCGTACCGCCTGATACGTATTCCCATGCCGCCGAGCACCAATGGCAGCTTCCCACCCGACGCCAGCTACCGAACGTATGCGAACAACGTGTTCCTGAACGGAACGGTCCTCGTCCCGACCTACCGCACGGAATACGACACCACGGGCTTGCGGATCCTGCGCGAAAGCTTGCCGGGATACAATGTCATCGGCATCGACTGCGACAGCGAACAGAACATCATCCAACAGAGCGGCGCCATCCACTGTATCACCAAGACCATCGGTGTGGCCGATCCCTTGTTGATCCGCCATCAACGGTTAGCGGACACGTACGATGCAGCGAACGACTACGTGGTGACGGCTTACATGGTACACCGCAGCGGTATCGCCTCGGCGCAACTCTACTGGACCACCGATACGGCCGACGGCTTTGCAAGCGTGCCGATGGTGGACCAGGGCAATGGCAACTGGAGCGCGGCCATTCCCGCACAGCCCGCATACAGCAATGTGTTCTACTACGTGGAAGCCACCGCGAACAACGGAAAGGTGCAGGTGCGACCGTTGGTGGCACCTGAAGGCTGGTGGCGTTTCCGCGTGCTGGATGTGAGCGCTTCCGTGCCCGATGTTGCCGGACCGGTCATTGCAGAGGTCTATCCGAATCCTACCTCCTCAATTCTCGTGATCACCTTGGAGGGCACAGCGAACGAAACAGTGGAAGTTGAACTTACCGATGTGCTGGGCCGCACCGTCATGCCCATCCATCGTGGCGCCTTGCCAGCCGACCATCGCATCTTCGCAGACCTAAGCACGCTTGCTGAAGCGCCCTACCTCCTCGTGGTGCGCAGCGCCCATGGCCGCAGCACCACCCGCATCATCAAGCGCTGATTGCCAGGCCTCAACCGCCCTCCTCGACGACGTCATCCCGGAATTCCGCAATGCGGAATGTCCGGGATCTCGTAGTCGAAGCAAGAGCATTGATCAGTCCTCTCGGAAGGGACGACACGAAATGTCCGGGATCTCAAGTTCGAAGCACCAGCAGGGTGCCAGATCACTGCCGAACGAAACGCGCAGTTGCGACCACTTGCCCTGACCTGTCGAAGGCCGAAAGCGAATAGGTACCCGGAGGCAGATGGCCAACGTACAAGGTACTTGACAAGGCACTTGTACGCAAGACCTCGCGCCCCAATACGTCACGGATCCGAAGGGTTGTAGTTGAACTGGGCAAACCCTGGAATATGAGTTGGTCTGTTGTCGGGTTGGGGAATACCGAGAACCCCGGCGAACTTGGATCCTCTGTCATGCCTGTGAGCGCACCGCAGGCATAGGTCTCATCGCCACCGATCCATTTGCCAAAGCAACTGACATCGTAACCGCCGACCTCCACGAAGGCGCCTCCTATGTAAAGGCTATCGTGGTAGATAGCCAGCGCACCTGGGGTGCCGTTCCCGAAGTACCCCGGTGGTGTTAGTGTACACCACTCCTCACCGTCCCATTTGGCCAGTTTGTCGCCGGGTACACCGCCGATCATGTTGAAGCGGCCTGCTACGTAGAGTTCATCGTTCCACCAGGCCATGCCGATCACCTCGCTGACAGTGGAGCCACAGGTCCCACCACCCAGATCATCGAAAGTGCTGCCATTCCAGGCAACGATCCCGCTTCCGGGATTGGATGCAACCCCGTTCGGTGGACATTGGGAAAAGGAACCGGCCACGAACAACCGTTCGTCATACACGCGTAACCGCGTGATCGCCGAAATGCCACCAAGGAAACCACCGACCTGCTCCCAACTTGAACCGTTCCAACGTGCCAGATCATCTACCACCGGGAGACTACCGCCGATGTACCACTGCCCTTGATACTTCTCCACATCCCATATTTGGTTCGGCCCATCACCGTTGTAGAACGGCGGGACATCCACCACCCGATGCCAGCGCTCCCCGTCCCAACGTGCAAGGCCATTTGCCAGGACGGTATCGGCATAGGTGAACCATCCAGCCACGATCAGTTCATCATTAATGACCTTAACGCTCTTGACCGGACCATCAGTGCCTCCGGCCAAGGGAGACCATTCGGAGCCATCCCATTGCATGATATGATCGAACTGGATCCCGTTGCGGGTGAAGAAGAAATCACCCCCGACATACAGAACATCCTGCCAAACGGCAGAGGAGCGAGCACGATTACCTAGTCCAACCTGACTAGTGCTCGAAACACAATCCCAAGAGACCCCGCACCCGATAGACTCCAAACCCGCGGAACTCCATTGCAGTATCCCAGGGCTTACCTGAACATCATTCGCATATGTAAAAGCACCCGTAACCAAGAGCCGATCGCCAGCATCGTCAGAAAGCAGATGAGCTACGCCTTGAAGCCCAACACCGCCACCTACTTCTTCCAAGAGTGGTTGAGCACTGAGCACAACAGGCAATGCCGCAAGGGCGATCAGCCCCAAACCTGAAACGTGCATCATCAGTGGCACATGAACCGTCTGTACACCATCGCCCCGGTGAGAAGATCTTTAAGGACGATCTGATATGTACCGCTGGCCAGATCGGAAACACTTACCGGTCCGTTGCGCAAATAGCGAGTGCGGGAAACCATTCTACCGGTGGCGTCAAGTATCCAAAGCTCGCATGTGCTGTCAAAGGCTAGAGGCCCCGAAACATAAAGGTGATCGGAGGTGGGGGACGGTGCGGCCAGGGGCTTTTTCACATGCCGTTGGATCACTCCTTCGTGAACCGCCCCAGCATACTGCCGGTGCCGTCCAGCGCGCGCAGCAGGTAGCTGCCCGGTGCGAGGGAGGTGATGTCCAGTTGTACACGCGTTGCACCATTGGTGCTGCTGGTGAGTACGGTGCGCCCTTGCAGGTCGATCACCGCGATGCGCCCGGCGGTGGCGCCTTCAACCGTCACCCTATCGTTCGCGGGGTTGGGGTAGACACGCACACCGGGGATGCCTGGCACGGTGGTCACGCGCGTGGTCACATCGGATTCGATGCACATCTCGAAGGTGCCGGCCTGGTTACCGCCACCGTTCCAGACGCGGAGGTAGTAGTCCATGTCGGTTTCCAGATCGTTGAAGACCACAGGGTCGCTGATCTCGGTAAAGCAATCGATGTACGTGAGTGAGCCGCAATCGGCGTAGAGCGCGGCATTCACGTACTCGGCGGTGCCCATGGTGAAGAAGGCCGTGTGCGTGGTCTGGTTGTCGGAATTGAACATGTACCACACATCGATGATGGGAGCGAACGGATCGCACGGCGGGTTGGGCACGCCGGTGGCGAAGGCGCATTCGTTGCTGCCCTGCACGGTTTCGCACTGGCCGATGCCGACGGACGTGAGGATCACCGCATTGCTGCATTCATCGTTCGCAGCCACGGGGGCGCATGAGGGGGCGCAGGTCATGGCCAGTGTGAACGTGCCGGTCTGGTCCTCGTAGCCATGGACCAGCGCGAAATAGGTGGCGCCAATTGTCGTGGGGAAAGAGACGACTGTGGTATTCGCTGTACAATCCGGTGCGTCATCGGCACCGGCCACACAAACAGGATCCGTGCAGGAGCCGCCATACACACTGATCTTGGTATCGAAGTCGGCAGCGCCGCAGGTGCTCAAGGTCACGATCTCTCCTGTTCCGGTGAAGGTGTACCACAGGCCGGGGCTGGTGATGTTCGCTGCACCGCAGGTGATCCCCGGCTGGTAGAAACTCATGTCCGTAGCGCCGTCGATCTGTTCATTGCATGCGATCGGCAGGGCGCCGCCGCATGTGGCATTGGCGGGCGGCGGCTCGGGCAGGGTGGTGAATTCTAACGGTCCCACGGTCTGGCTCACCGAGCCAGGGCCGCATTCCTCGAACAAATAGAAGGTGTACTCGGTTCCGGCGTCCAGTCCGGCGATCTCAACTACCGGTGTCGGTCCATCAACGGTACCGGTTACAACAGTGCCGGTCCCTTGCACAAAGCCCGCCGGGCCGTATTCGATGCTGTAGGTAGCGTCGGGGTTAAGGCTTTCCCAGTAGACGAATGCGCTGGCATCCGACGCGGTGCTGATGATGCCACTGGGTCCGGCGCAGGCCTGGCAAGCCAGTTCCAGAGCGAAGTTACCCACCTGTCCGTCATAGCCTTGGACCAGCACATAGTACGTCGCTGCCGGTTCGGGGACCAGGAACACGGTGGAGCATACATCCACACCTTCCGTATCGTCGTTGCCCCCCACGCAGACCAGGCCATCACAGGTCCCGCGGTACACGTTCATGCGCGTATCGTAGTCGAAATCCTCGCAGGTGCTCAGTTGCAAAGGGTCGCCCAGGCCCGTGAAGGTGAACCACACGCCGGGGGCTTGGATCCCCGTTTCGCAGAACGGGGCATTGTCGCCGGTGGCTTCAAGCGTACTGCCACTGACGCTCTCGTTGCAGCCGATGGGCAGGGCACCCTGGCAAAAGTCGTATGACACGGGTTCGCAAGCCACCGTGAGTTCGAAGTTCCCGACAGCGCCTTGGTAGCCCTGCAGCAGGATCAGGTAGTCGGTGCCCACTGTGGAAGCGAACCCGATGGTCGACCCTGTGGCACAATCGCCGCCATCATCATTGCCGGCCACGCATACCAGGGCATCGCACGATCCGCGGTACACGTTGATCTTCGTATCGTAATCGTACCCTGCGCAAGTGCTCAGGACGATCACTTCGCCCGTTCCCGTGATGCTGTACCATACGCCCGGTGCCTGGATCGAGGTAAAACAATCGGTCGCCTGTGGATCCTCAGTGGCTTCGATGGTCGCGCCTTCAACGGTCTGACCGCAGGTGAGCACGATAGGAGCGGAACAGGCATCGTTCCCGGGTACCTGCGCGGCAACACGGGTCGCACTGCAGAGCAGAAATAGGGAGGCGCAAAGGGAGTAAGGGGTTCGTATCATGGTCGGGCTGGAGTTGGCTGGAAAGATATAAGGTCGGCGGCCAAGACCCGCCTCACTTCTTCTTCGTCTTCGTCTTC
>DEQO01000173.1 GCA_002360495.1 Flavobacteriales bacterium UBA3364 | reverse complement strand
TAGTACCGCCACAGCCCTTGTTGCATTGAACGATGTGAACCCCGAAGTGACCATCATTGGTGGCGACTTGCCTTGCGAAGGCGGCTCCGTGATACTGGTGGGAAATTCCGACATCGCTGGAACGTTCCTGTGGGCCGGGCCGAATGGTTTCTCCAGCGCGGACCAAAGTCCTTCTGTTACACAACCTGGTCTATATACCCTTGTGGTCTCCATTGGAAATGGTTGCGACGGCCGCGACAGTTTCGTGGTCGGTCGCGAAGACTGCGAGGATTGTGAACCGTTGATCAGCAACTGTCCCCTTGATATCACCGTGCAATGCGGCGACGACTACTCCCCAGCGGTCTTGGGTGGCATGCCTGTATTCCGCTCAGGATGGGATGATAGTGACCAGGGCGATGACAAGAAGAAGAAGTGCCCGGCCCTCGTGAATTCCGGCTGGACCGATGAATGGCTCGGTGGCTGCCCGATGGTGATCCGCCGCACATTCTATGCCGTGGACGAGAACGGAACAACAGAGACATGCATACAGATGATCACCATCATCGACGATGTGCCCCCTGTGTTCGAGAACGTACCGGCGGACATCACGGTGGCGTGCGACGCGAACATCGATGACATCGAACTTCCTGCCGTATGGGCTTTTGATGAATGCAGCAAGACGGTGGTCCCCGTTGTCCTCAAAGTTACCATGGTCCCCGGCACGTGCCCTTCGGAATACTCCCTTGTGTACACCTGGACAGCGACGGACCATTGCAACAATGAAGGCACGGCACAGTGGACGGTACTGGTGACGGACAACGAGGCTCCGGTCATCTCCTGTGATCTGAAGGATATGGAGGCGGATTGTTCCTACATCCCGAAAGCTCCGGAGTGCACCGCTACGGACAATTGCGACAGCGATGTGAAGCTGATCTACACCGAATCGAAGAGCGATGGTGATTGCGAGACGGGTTACGCGATCGAGCGCACCTGGACGGCGATCGACGCCTGCGGCAACGCAAGTGCACAGCACCAGACGATCCTCGTTCCCGGAAAGAAAAAGGTCGACTACACGGATGCCATGAAGATCATCGTGAACGCAGCACCCAACCCGTTCCGCGATCAGTGTACACTGACGATCGTCGCGAAGGAGAACGGCAAGGCTGTCGTTACGATCACCGATATGCAAGGGCGACGGATAGCAGATGCCTACAACGGTCCGGTGACCGCCGGAGAGGCGACGCACGTTTCCTTCAAACCGGTCGACAATGGAAGCGGGACCTTCCTCTACCATGTGACCCTCAACGGTGAAGAGGCCCATGGCCGAATGATGTACCAGCCCTGACCTGGACCGATGCATGGAGGCCTCCACCTGTGGGTGGGGGCCTTTGTGCGTTCTGGGGTGGTACTTTTCGGTCCGGAAACAGCATGGACAGCACTGCACCTCTTGCCGAACGTCAACGCCCGCGAACCCTGGATGAGGTGGTCGGGCAGGAGCATCTGGTTGGTCCGTCCGGTGTGCTGATGAAGGCCCTGCGGGGAGGAATGTTGCCCAGTATGGTCCTCTGGGGTCCACCTGGCGTTGGGAAGACCACCCTGGCACGGCTCATCGCGCAGGACCTCAAACGGCCTTTCCACACCTTGAGTGCCATCAACAGCGGCGTGAAGGACGTGCGTGAAGTGATCGAACAAGCGGGGGGCTCGGGCCTCTTTTCGCGTAGCGCCGTCCTCTTCATCGACGAGATCCACCGCTTCAGCAAGGCTCAGCAGGACAGTTTGCTGGGTGCCGTTGAGAAAGGGACCATCACCTTGATCGGCGCCACCACGGAGAACCCGAGCTTCGAAGTGATCCCCGCCCTCCTCTCCCGCTGCCAGGTCTACGTGTTGGAACCGTTGGCGGAGGAAAACCTGGTCTCGCTCTTGGAACGGGCCATGGCCACCGACCAGGACCTGAAGGAGCGTCGCATCGAATTGAAAGAGACGGAAGCCCTGCTACGCGCCAGCGGAGGCGATGCACGACGGCTGCTGAACACGTTCGAACTCTGTGTGCGATCGGCGATCCGCAACAGCGACGACGGTGCGGTGATCATCTCCAATGCCCTTGTCCAGGAGGTCGTACAGAACAACAGCGCCCGGTATGACAAGGACGGTGAGCAGCACTACGACATCATCAGTGCCTTCATCAAGAGCATGCGCGGCAGCGACCCCAACGCTGCAGTTTACTGGTTGGCCCGGATGGTGGAAGGCGGCGAGGACCCGCTCTTCATTGCGCGGCGTATGGTGATACTGGCAAGCGAGGACATCGGCAACGCCAATCCGAATGCACTTCTCATGGCGACCACCACCATGCAGGCCGCCCAGATGATCGGTTGGCCCGAAAGTCGGATCATCCTGAGCCAATGCGCCATCTACCTGGCCTGCTCACCGAAAAGCAACGCGAGCTACATGGCCATCGGCGCTGCGCAAGCGATGGCGAGGGATAAGCGCGATCTGCCCGTCCCTCTGGCGCTTCGGAACGCACCTACCAAGTTGATGAAGGAGCTCGGGCATGGGAAAGGCTATCACTACAGCCACGATGGCGAGAACAATTTCGTGGACCAGGAATTCCTGCCCAAGGAGATCAGCGGTACCGTATTCTATGAGCCGGGCGACAATCCCCGGGAAAGGGAGTATGCGGCATTCCT
>DEQO01000022.1 GCA_002360495.1 Flavobacteriales bacterium UBA3364 | reverse complement strand
GAAGGTTTGGGGTTCGACTCCCTACGGGTTCACAGAATGAACAAAGCGCCGCGAGGCGCTTTGTGCATTCGTAGACCCATAATTCCGTGCGCTGGGGGCACCCCCGGTTGCGCACCAAGGGGGTAGGTCATCCATGTCGTCCCATGGCATGGCCCCAGGATCCCAAGCCTACTCAGGACCTCTTTTCTGTCGTTCGTCGAAACCCTGCTTCGGTCTCGTCGTACAAAGCCCGCCCGGAAAACTCCCGGGAAGGAACAAATACGACGACCGATGAGCACGATCAACTACTCTTCCCAACGCAAAGCCGGCTGGTTGCCGCCCTTGCTCTCACTGGCCTTGCTGCTGGTGGCGATCACCCAGGCTGCAGCCCAGGTGGTAACGTACACGGCCTCAGGTACATACGTGGTACCTGCAGGTGTTACGCAGATCACTGTTGAATGCTGGGGCGGCGGCGGTAGAGGAGGTTCTCGCACTGATGCAGGACCAGGCGGCGGCGGCGGTGGCGGCGCTTATGCCCGTAGTGTGCTTACTGTAACACCGTCAACCACTTATACGGTGACCGTTGGTGCCGGAAGCTCGTCCACCGCTGCCGGTGGTGATTCCCGCTTCCACACCGGCGCGACGAACCATGTGTTGGCGAAAGGGGGAAATAGCGCCCCGAACAACAGCACGGCTGCAGGCTCCGGCGGCGCATCTGGTTCGTGCATCGGCACGGTCGTATTCAGCGGAGGCAATGGGGCCACCGGTAACACCAACGGCGGCGGCGGAGGCTCGTCCGCTGGAACAGCGAACAACGGCGCTGTTGGTACGGTGTCCAATGGTGGAACAGCTCCCGCCGGAGGCGGTAACGGAGGGAATGGCCGCAACGGATCGAACAATGACGGCTTCCCCGGCGCAGCACCAGGCGGCGGCGGCGGTGGATGCAGGGCGAGTGTCACAGATCGCATCGGAGGGACCGGTGGGAACGGTCGGGTCATCGTCTCCTTCAACCCGAACGGCCTCTGCATGGCCGCGCTACCTGCCATCAACGCCATTGTTGACAACGCCTGTGTGACCCCGATCCCCATCGCCATCAGCGGCTTGCCGACCACACTGGGCACCGCTGCGGGCAACGCTCGCCTCCTGAGTGTGGAACTGATCATCAACCACACCTTCAACGACGACCTTGATATCACCCTCACTTCGCCCAGCGGTGTCACCCGCACCTTGTCCAGCGACAACGGCGGTAATGGTGATAACATGGGTGACCCGGCAACCTGCCCCAACTCGCCCTTGATCCTGCTCGATGGTGCGCCCACCACACTACCCGATGGCGATACGCCCACCTTGGTCGGTACCTACGCACCGGAACAGAGCTACTCGGCCTTCACCGGCAACCCGAATGGCAATTGGATCCTCAACATCTGCGACGACGCCAACAACGACGTCGGCAACCTGCGCTACGTGAAGCTCAACTTCTGCACCGTACCGCAGATCACGGCATCGTCCAGCAATTCGCCCATCTGTTCCAATAGTGCCCTCAACCTGAGCGTAACGGCCACCGGTACTGCGCCGCTGAACTACCTCTGGACCGGCACGGGCGCCTTCAGCCCGGGCACCGGTAGTACCTCGCCCAGCGTGACGGGTGCGGCGACCGGCAACTACAACATTGCGGTAAGCAACACCTGCGGTTCCACCAACACCAACGTGGCGGTTTCCGTTACCACGGCCGCTTCGGCCACGATCAGCTACGGCGCACTGCCGTTCTGCCAAAGCGCGGGTTCGGTCAGCGTAACGCGCACCGGAACCGCTGGTGGTAACTACACCGCTTCGCCGGCCGGATTATCCATCAACGCATCGTCGGGTGCGGTCAACCTTGCGGCCAGCACAACGGGAACCTACACGGTCACCTACACCATTGCCGCCAACGGCCCATGCCCGCAATTCACTACCCAGGCGAGTATTACCATCAATGCCCCGCCTACGCGCTACCGCGACCTCGATTCCGACGGCTTCGGCGATCCGGCCGACTTCATCACCTCCTGCAGCCCTGTGGCGGGTTATGTACTGGACAATACCGACAACTGCCCGTTGCTCTTCGGTAAGATCGGCGATACCTGCAATGACGGCAGTGCGAATACGATCAACGACGTGATCACCGGAGCGTGTGTTTGCGCCGGTACGAACATGCCGTGGTACAGCCAGGGCAACGGCAGCTTTACCGATGCCATTTGGAGCCAGAATGTCAACGGTCCGGGCGCGGCGGCAACGCTGGATGCCGGTTCGGACATCATCATCAAGACCGGCCATACCATCACCCAAGGTGGCGCACAGGCCATCCGCAACCTCACCGTACAGAACGGCGGTACCCTTGCCCTGGGCAGCAACACGTTGACGGTGAATGGCGCCAGCACCCAGATCGATGGAAGCCTCAATGGTGGTACCGGCACCATGATCCTGCAGCCGACTACGGCAGGCACCTTGAGCGGCAGTGGAACCCATGACTACAACAATCTGACTGTGAGTGCATCAGCTGGCTTGACTTGTAGCGCTAGTGCAGGCATTCGCGGCACCCTGTTGTTGAGCAATGGCACCTTCACGGCCAGTGGTACGGTCACCCTGGTGAGCAATGCCTCCGGCACTGGCCGATTGGGTCCAGTGGCCCCAACGGCGAGCTACTCCGGCAACCTGGTCGTGAACCGCTACATCCCCGCAGGTGCCACCAATTGGCGCATGATGGGTAGCCCTGTCGCCGGCCAGACGGTGAACAATTGGAAGGACGACTTCTACACGGCCGGTTTCCCCGGATCGCACAGTCCCAATTTCGCCAGCCCGGTCGGTAGTGGCATCCTGTGGCCGAGCGTACGCTGGTACAACGAGACCAACACGGGTGCTGCGGTGATCGACGGCCTCACCGGCGCAACGAGCAACACCCAATCGCTGGCAGCGGGCCAGGGTTTCGCGGCCTGGTGCGGCACGGGCTACGCCACCACCACGGCCTTCACCGTGGACATGACCGGCGCACCCAATGTGGCCCAGACCCCGATCAGCCTGCCGATGTCCTACACCAACACCGGCGCACCCGCCACGGATGGCTGGAACATGGTGAGCAACCCGCTGCCCAGCCCGATCCTCTTCAGCAACATCACCCGGGGGGCCAACGTGGAGGATTACATCACCTACTTCGATCCGGCCACGGGCAACAACGCCACCTACGACATCAGCATGAACTCCGGCACCAACGGGGGCACCAACACCATCCAGAGCAGCCAGGCCTTCTGGCTCAAGGCCAACGGTGCAGCGGTGACCACTACGGTGGACGAGAACGATAAGGTGGCCGGCAACGGCGGAGGCTTCTTCGGCGGTGACCAGGAGCAGGTCGCCAATATCCTCCGTCTGCGACTGCACAGCATCATCAACCAGTACAGTGACGAGACCCTCGTCGTCTTCAGCGAGGGAACGCCCGGTGCCGATGCCGATGACGTACCCAAGTTCGTCTTCGCACACCCCGAAGCTCCGCAGGTCGCCACCATGGCCGACAACGGCGGCGCCATCGCGATCAACGCCTTTGGCCCTTACACAACGGACATCAGTATCCCGGTCCTTGTGAATGTGGCCGTGAACGGCGACTACACCATCACCGCCACCGGGCTGGACCATGTGGGGCTGAGCTGTTTGCGTCTGGAAGACCTGAGCACCGGCACCATCACCCCGTTGGTGGAAGGCGCCAGCTATACCTTCACGGCACTGGCCAACGATGACGAGACCGAACCGCGCCTGCTGCTGCATGCCAGCGCGCCGATGACCCTCACCCAGGTGAACGCCAGCTGCGCCGGCCGTGATGACGGTAGCGCCACGGTGGAGGTGAGCAGCGGTCCGGTGGATGTGTTGTGGATGGACGCCGACGACGTGGTGGTCCTGGAACAGAACAACGTGGGCGCAGGCCCAACGGCCATCGTTGCCCTGGAGGCCGGTGAATACAGCGTACAGGTGACCAGCAACGCCGGTTGCGGCACCGTGCACACGAACTTCACCATCGAAGAGCCGAGCGCGATCGAGGTGACCGCCGACGCCATGCCTGCCAGCTGCCCGGCAACCGCCGATGGCACCATCGACCTGATGGTCCTGGGTGGCGTGGCGCCGTACACCTACCAGTGGAGCAATGGTTCCGAGGAGTCCAGCATCGAAGTGGCCGCCGGCACCTACACGGTGGAGATCACCGATGCGAATGGCTGCTCCATCACCCCGCAGGAATACGTGGTGAGCGCTGGTGAAGGGCCCGAGGCCTCCATCGCCGTGGAAAGCAGCACCGTGATGGTCGATGACGAAGTGAGCTTCTACAGCGCCAGCGGAGCAGGTATCGCCCACAGCTGGGATTTCGGCGACGAGGCCACCAGCGAGGAAGCGGAACCCGTACACGTGTACAGCACGCCCGGTACCTATACGGTGACCCTCACCGTGGACGATGGCACTTGCAGCAACACGACCAGCCTGGAGATCGTGGTGGAAAGCACCACAGGCCTGCCCACCATCGTGGGCGCCACCCTCAATGCCTGGGTGAGCGGCGACCAGTTCGTGGTGGACCACAATTTCAGCGGCAACGACCCGGTCCTGGTACGCATCCTGGGTTCCAACGGACAACTGCTGCAAGAGCACCGCCTGGCATCAGCCCCGGCACGCATCACCCTGCCGACCACCGATCTGCCAACGGGCATCTACCTGTTGCGCATCAGCAGCGGCTCCAACGCCCGCACCTTCTCATTGCCTGTCGCTCGCTGAGCGGCACTCCCTACCTCCACAGGCGCAGCCCCCGGTAACCCCGGGGGCTGTTGCGTTCGCACCACCCGTAGTGGCAGGAGTGCTGGCCGCCCCGTTGGTATTGGCCACCGGGCACCCCGGGGTGTTCGGGGTTGCGATAGCCTGCGCGGCCGCTTGGGGGCGGGAAGGGTTGGCCGCCCTTTTGAAGCTATCAACAATCCCTTGTCAATTAGGCCTTAAACCGTACTTTGTGCGCCCCTAACGAGAACTCTACTGCCTTGCCTGCCCGGCAAGGTCCAAAACCCTTATGAAATGATGAAGCTCAATACGCTTCGGAAGGCGGTGGTTGCTGCTGTTGCCTCGATCGCGATCGGAGGTGGTGCTAATGGTCAGATCTTGGCTTGGCAGTTCGGTTCGCCAGCGTCCACTGGCAGCGAGGCCACCTATGCAGCGACCACAGTTGCGGCCAACCTTAATTCGTCTAGTTTATCGAGAGGTGGTGGAGTGACCGCGACAGCACTTGCTCGTGCATTCAGTGCGAACTTCTGGGATGTATCCGCCACCGAAGCGAACGCGATCACTAACAACGAGTACTACCAATTCACAGTTAGCGCGGCTGCTACGTACCAGGTATCTATGTCAACAATTGATTGCCGTATGCGACGCACTGCGGCTGGACCAAATGCCTACCAATGGCGTTACAGCCTCGATGGGACGAATTTCACGGACATCGGCAGCGATGTTTCATTCACAAGTATCGTGGATGGGGTTGATCAAGCGCAGGTTGATGTTTCGGGAATTTCCGCATTGCAGAATGTTCTATCTGGCACTACGATCACCATTCGTGTTTATGCATGGGGGGCGACGGCAACTTCGGGAACCTTTGCATTCGGTCGATTTGGGACTGGGATCACAACCAATAGTTTGGCAATTGGTGGTTCGGTAACCCTTGCCGCTGGTTCAAGCTTGTCTGCAACTACTCTTACAGCCTTCGGAGCCCAGTGTATCAATGCAGGTCCATACGGCCCGAACACCTTCACCATCACCGGTACGGGACTCACTGCCGCAAACGTCACTGTAGCTTCCTC
>DEQO01000131.1 GCA_002360495.1 Flavobacteriales bacterium UBA3364 | reverse complement strand
GGCAGCCGATCTTGGTGCCTTTGAGGTTCTGGTGGTAACGTATGATGTCCAGCAGCACCGTGCCTGCGGGCGCGTCGCTCTCAACCAGTGCATCGTTCAGAATGAAACGGATCATCTTCGAGGGCCTTCGGAACGAAGATCCGAAGTTCCGATCGCCCGGCCAAAAGGGGGCGGGTCTACTTCAAGAGCGTGACGTGACCGACACGCTCGATCGGGTCGCCGGATAGACCGTCCTTGCAGGACAGCTTCCATACATACACGTCTTCTTGCGATACAACGCCGGTGTAGTCTCCCTTCCAGGGCTTTCCTGGCAGGTCTGTTCCGAAGATCTGCTCGCCCCAGCGGTTGAATACCATGAATTTGTAGTCCACCACCCAAGGCAGGTTGAAGACGGGCAGGAAGTCATCATTGATGCCGTCGCCGTTCGGCGAAAAGGCATTGGGTACGCTCACCAGAAGCAGATCGAAGACCTGTATCGGCAGGCAGAATTCGTTGCTACAGCCATTAAGGTCAAAAGCGGTGAGGCAAACAGTATAGATACTACCCTCATCATCGGGGAAACGGAAGGTCGGGGAGCTTTCGGTACTGGAAGCCAGCCCTCCGAGATCCCAAGCGAACGAGAACGCATTCGGGGACGATGCATTCCCGAAATAGACCGTAGGGTCGTCCACGAAGACCGTATCAGGAGCGAACACGAAGTTGGCGATCACCGGCGGCGGGCTGTCAACAAGGCCAATGGAATGGGCAGTGCATCCGTTCGCATCCATCATGGTCACGGAATAGCTGCCCCCACAAAGTGACGCGAACACATTGTTGGCCTGTTGTTCCGCGCCGATGCTGAAGCTCACCCCTTCGGCGTCACTTACCGTCAACGTACCGTCGCAACTTCCCGGACAGGTCTCCGAGGTCGTCGTAATTGCATCGATCACCAACGGGGTGGGCTCACCGATGGTGAACGGTGAAGGTGCGCTGCAACCATTTGTGTCGACCACGGCGACCGTGTAACTGCCCGCACAAATGTCCTCTGCAAAAGGAACGTTCCCTGCCAGTGCGTTCGACCATTGGTAACTGTAGCCCGTAGCACCGATGTTCCCGCCCGTTGCGGTCACCGTGGCAGTACCGTCACACGAGCCATTGCAGATCGCATCCGTAACCTGGGAGATCGGCTCGATCGGATCGGTGAAGATGATGTTCACCGTATCACGGGCGGCGCAGCCGTTGCTGGTGAGAACGTTCCAAACGAAGGTGTAGACACCACCCACCTCGGCTTTGGCCGGGCTCGTTGCCGACGAAGGCTCACCAATGAGCACCGACGATGGCCCGGACCAGTAACCGCTCGCCCATGTCCCGGTCGCGTTGAACTCCGCGGTGAGAGAACAGACCACTTGATCGGGTCCTGCGTTCGGGGTCGGCACCACGTGAATGGACACTGTGGACGATGCGCTCGCATCCGGGCAGGCCGTGACACCGAAGACCGTGTAAGTGTAGTTGCCCACGGGATCAACGCCGGGGTCGAACGTGGGATCACATGGTGATCCATCCGGCGCTTGCCATGAACCACCTTGGTCGGGATCGCCGCCGAGGAGCGAGAACAGGTCGACGTTCGGGGCTTCCGGGCAAACCGTCAAGGAGCCATCGGTACCGGCGTTGGGCAAAGCTTCAACGGACACAGTGACAATGGCGGAAACGTTCGGACACGGCGCAGTTCCCTGCAGCGAATAAGTGTAGTTGCCCGGTGTATCCTGGCCAGGGTTGAAGACGCCCGACACTGCGCCGTTCGGGCCGGCCCAGGTTCCTCCCGGGTCAGGTTCGCCGCCCAGTGTATCGAAGAGATCGACCGTTCCCGAATTCGAGCACAAGGTGATCTCCCCGTCCGATCCCGCATCAACGGCAGGCACAATCGATATCATCATCAAAGCGGTGTCGTTCACGCACGGAGGGGGCACGCTGAGCACATAGGTGTAGGTTCCGGAAAGAGCGGTACTGGCGTCAAGCACCTCGGTCACCGGTACCCCGTTCGGTGCTATCCAGGTCCCGCCTGCGTCCGGGCTGCCTTGCAACGCCGTATAAGGATCGAACGGCCCATGGCTTGAACAGAGCGTCATGGTGCCATCGCCACCGGCATCCGGGTCGGAGAGTTGGTTCACGGTAACGGTTGCCGATGCCGAGGGGCATGGGGCTGTTCCGGCCACCGTGTACACATAGTCGCCGCTTGGGCTGGTACCCGGCGTGAAGGTCCCGTCGAACGAGGTCCCACCTGGTCCGGTCCAGGTGCCCCCTGGCGACGCCCCTCCAAGGCTCGGGAAAACATCGATCGGGGATCCTGTAATGCAAAGGTTCAAGATCGCGTCATCGCCGGCATTCGGCTCTTGCGTGACACTCACGGTGACGTTCGCCATGGCCGCGGCGCAGGGTGTGTTCCCTTCCACGCGATACGTGAATGTGCCGGCTGCATCCACGGTAGGGTCGAAGGTCCCGCTCCATGGTGCGTTTACCGAGTTGGTCCAGGATCCACCGACATCCGGTGAGCCTTGCAATACGTTGAAGAGATCGACCGCCGCGCCAGTGGCACATACCGTGATCATGCCGTTCGTTCCCGCATCCGGCGGTTGGATGATCGAGACGTCAACGGTCGCGCTTACGCTGGAACAGGGCGGAGGAGCGTCGATCGTATAGGTGTAGACACCCGAAGCATCAGTGCTCGGATCCAGCGGTCCGGGGAAGGCAGTTCCGTTCGGTGCGGTCCAAACTCCGCCTGCATCCGGAGTACCGTTCAGCACCGAGAAGAGGTCGATCGACGCGTTGTTCGCGCACAGTGTGGTAGAGCCATCGGTACCTGGATCCGGGGTTGCGACGACCGCGACCGTGACAGTAGCTATGTCCGCGGGGCATGGCCAAACCCCGGCAACCGTGTAGTGATAGTCCCCGGCTTGATCGGTTGCAGGGTCGAAGTCCCCGGAGGCTGCTCCAAGTGGTCCGCTCCAGGTGCCAGCTGGTTCTGCTGTCGGACCCAACAGCGGGAAGAGAGGAGAGACAGGGCTACTGATGCAAAGCGTGAGTGACGCGTCGACACCCGCGACCGATGGTTGGATCACATCCACGGTAACGGTCGTGCTCACACTGGCGCAGGGTGGCGGTACGGTGATGGTATAGGTATACACACCCGGCACATCGGTCGCTGGATCGAAGATGCCACTGACCGCTGTGCCGTTCGGGGCGTTCCACGTTCCACCGGCATAGGGGGAACCTTCGATCAACGTGAATAGATCCGTAGGCGCGTCTGAAGCGCAAGCCGTAAGGAACCCGGGGCCACCGGGGTCCGGGGATGCGACCACGGTGACATCCACTGTAGCCGCATCCGCTGGGCAAGGAGCAGTACCGTTCACCGTGTAGACGTACGGCCCGGAAACCATGTTGGACGGGTTGAAGTTGCCACCCAGGACCGGGCTAGGTCCCGACCAAGCGCCACCTGCGTCAGGGCTTCCACCCAGCGAAGCGACCAAGGCAACGGATGGACTGCTCACGCAAAGCGTCAGCGATCCATCTTCTCCGGCATCGGGTGGCTGCACAATGGAAACAGTGACCGAACTGGTCGCGTTCACGCAAGGCGGCGGAACCACGATCGTATAGGTGTAGACACCAGCGCTCATGGTCACAGGGTCGAACGCGCCACCGATCACAGCACTGGGGCCGGACCAGTTCCCGCCTGCATCGGGAGTCCCGTTGAGTTCTTCGAAGAGATCGATGGCGTCATCCGTTGCACACAAGGTGATCAGGCCAGGTGCTCCTGCGTCCGGGGCCGCCACGACATCGACAGTCAATGTTGCCGATGTTGCCGGGCATGGCACTACGCCGGGAACGGTGTAGGTGTACACGCCAGCGCTCATGCTCGCCGGGTTGAACTGGCCGCCGACCACAGGACTTGGTCCAGACCAGGTACCGCCTGCATTGGGGCTACCGGCAAGAGCAGGGAACATCGCCGTCGAAGGGCTGCTTACGCACAAGGTCAACGATGCATCCTGGCCCGCATCGGGCGGTTGGGAAAGCGCCATTGTGACGGTTGAACTCACGCTGGCACACGGCGGCGGTACGGTGATCGTGTAGGTGTACACACCGGGGGCCATCGAACCAGGATCGAACTGTCCCCCGACCACCGCACTTGGTCCTGACCATGCTCCACCCACATCCGGTGTACCGTTCAGTTCCGAAAAGAGGTCGATCGAAGCGTCCGACGTGCAAAGCGTCCTGCTACCCGGGCTTCCGGCATCAGGTTCATCAACCACGGCAACTGTCACTTCGGAGGCATCAGCTGGGCAAGGCGCTGCACCCGCGACCGTGTAGGTGTAGACACCGGGATCCATGTTCGCCGGGTTGAAGGATCCGCCGATCACGGCACTTGGCCCTGACCACGCACCGCCGATATCCGGTGTTCCGCCAAGCGAACTGTGCAAGGTCACAGCGGGACTGCTGATGCAGAGTGTCA
>DEQO01000179.1:18281-18601 GCA_002360495.1 Flavobacteriales bacterium UBA3364 | reverse complement strand
ATCGAAGAGGGTACCTATGATCCCGCCCTCGCGCACATGAACGTGGTCCAGCACGTTGTGGCCGAACACGATGACGAGACCGATCCCCAGCACCCAGCGCCACGGCAGGTGCACCAGCATGGCCAGAGCGATCATGCTGACGCCGATGGCCCAGAACACGGCCAGCATGGTGAAGGTGAAACGCAGATCGAACGACCAGCCCAAGGCCACGATCACCACCTCCGCCACGATCATCCACACGCCACGCGTCCAAAGAAAGCGGCTGAGCTGCGCCTTGCTGCGCGTGCGACCATACAGAAAGGCGCTGGTGCCGGCCAGGA
>DEQO01000179.1:0-18211 GCA_002360495.1 Flavobacteriales bacterium UBA3364 | reverse complement strand
AGGCGCTGGTGCCGGCCAGGAATACGAATACGGGCGCGCAGAAATGGGTGATCCAGCGCGTGAAGTAGAGCGCGGGTGTGGTAGTGCCCAGGTCCATGGGATCGGGACCGAACAGCAGGCCGTGGTGGAAGAAGTCACGCACGTGGTCCAGCGCCATGATCACCATGACGATGCCGCGGAGCAGATCGAGGGAAAGGATGCGCTGGTTCAGGTGGGGAAGGTAGGCTTGAACGGTTGAAGTGTTCCTTTCCGTACCCGCGAGCGCACGCTCCGACCAAGGGTCCGGGCCGTGCCAATTCCATTGCCCGACGTGCTTCGCCTTCGCAAGGCCGCCGACTGCTTGCCGGTTCCGTCGGAGAGACTAGCTTTAGGTTCCAAACCAAACCTTTGCGACCATGCGAACATACCTGATCCCTGCATCCACGGCGCTTGCCGTAGGACTGCTGCTCTCCTCGTGCGGCGGTGGAGGCCATGACCAAGCGGCGATGGACGCGCACGCGGCCATGATGAAAGCCGATAGCGCAGCCAAGGCCGCTCTGGCCGCGAATGAGGCGGGCGTGAAAGCCGTAGTCGAGATACTCAACACCGGCAACATGGACAAGATCGGCGATCACGTGGCCGAGAACTTCGTAGACCATCAGCAGGATCCTTCCATAACCACCACGGGGATCCAAGGCCTCAAGGACATGATCGGCCTGGTGCGCGGTGCTTATCCCGACTTCAACCAGGAAGTCATTTCGATGAGCACCACCGGCGACTTGACGTTCGTCCACTTCCGCATGAAAGGGACGAACACCGGTCCTTGGGGAGTGATGCCAGCGACCGGGAAGGCCATGGATGTGATGGGCGTGGACATCATGCGTTTCGAGAACGGCAAAGCCGTGGAGCATTGGGGCTACATGGAGGAGATGAAGATGATGACCCAATTGGGGATGATGCCGGAACCAGGCGCCGAGGCGAAGAAGTGATCCGAACGATGATCAGAATGGACGGCGGGGCAGCACCCCGCCGTTCTATTTCCTGACAGGTTGGATCCGCATGCACGTGCTCGCAGCAAGAGCGCCTGCGGTGCTGGTGTAATAACAGGCTCGTCCGTTCCGACCGGTGTTTTTCCCGGTCCATCCGACGGGTCATCGTATTGGTCAGATCAGGTGACGCAGGTCACCTTTCTACGATGATAGACCGCTCAGATTTGCCACACCGATCAAAGCCGAAGAGCTATGAAATACTTCAAGCTTGTGATAGCGCTCGCATTCGTGGGCCGTCTCACTGCCCAAGTCACGGTCGACTGGAATGTGGGTCAAGGTGGTCTGGCCATCGCGCTGGACCAGCAGAACAATGTGTTCACGGTGAACTATGATGCCAACCTGGGTGGCGATATCACGCTGACCAAACGCTCATCCACAGGCGCATTGCTCTGGAACGCGTCGTATGACCAGACGAGCACCACGCGCACCGACAGGGCTACATGGGTGGCCACGGATCAACAGGGCAATGCCATCGTTACTGGTACCATCACCAGCGGTTATTCCAACCCGGTGAACGCGAACAGCCTTGTGATGAAGTTCAGCCCCAGTGGGCAAGTCTTGTGGCGGGTGGTCTATGAGAACGATTTCGACGGCTCCAGCACAAGGAAGTGCGTGGTCGACAGGGCTGGTAACATCTATGTGCTTGGTTTAAGTCCGGCCGTCACCAAGGTGAAGAAGCTGGCACCTGATGGTAGCACTGTGTGGAACTGGTTGGATGCAGGCATCGGTGGTCCGGTGAACATCAAATTCTCGCCGGACAGCGCGCTGCTCATTTCGCATCGGGGCACCACGGGCAGCATCAACGGCTACACCAAGCTGGACCGTACGAGTGGGACCACCATATGGAACTATTCCGCCAACAGCCTCACCGTGGGTGATCTCTCCGGAGATGCGGCGGGCAACACCTACATGGTGCACGGTGACTATCTGGGAGGGCAGGGGAGCGTGATCCGCAAGGTGGGTCCGACCGGGGCGTTGATCTGGCAGAATGTATATCCCATCACTGCTTACCGCGTGGAAGTGGGACCGGACCAAGCTCCCGTGGTATCCGGGTTCCCATTCAACGGCAGTGGCGGTGCGGCTTTCCTGAAAGCGGGCACCAATGGAACGCAGCAGTGGCTGAACAACAATGCGGACGGACCGGAGAACTACCTACTGCATGCCCAGATGATGGTGGATCAATACAATAACGCATACCTCTGCGCGGGCACCCTGTTCGCCATGGGCATCTGCAAGGTGAACAGCGATGGTAGCACGGGATGGTTCGTTACTACGCCAAGCAGTTATAGCAATGGGTTCGCGCTTGGGACCGACCATGCCGTGTACGTTACTGGCGGAGGTACAGCCCGACTTGCCCAACCGGTTGCTGGTGTGCTTGTTTCAGCTCGGGTCCTGCTCGGAGGACCCTTTGTGACCGGGACAGGCCTCATGAGCGACGGACTCCGTGCGGCTGGCCTTGTTCCCCTGGCGGATCCTTATCCAGCACTGGGCTATATCCATGTAGGCGCCCCATCCCCTTCAACCTCGACCGCTGTGCTGGCCGTTACTGGTCCGAATGCCATCGTGGACCATGTTTTGCTGGAACTGCGCTCAGCCAGCAATAGCACACAAGTGGTCGCATCACGAACAGCTCTGTTGCAGCGCGATGGCGACGTGGTGGACATCGATGGTGCCAGTCCGGTGTCTTTCGCGGTCGGGGCTGGTAGCTATTTCATGGTCGTGGGCCATCGCAACCACCTTTCCTGCATGACATCAATGGCCATCCCTCTGCTTGGCACAAGTACTGCGGTGGATCTCACTTCGGCCTCGACCCTCACGTACGGCTCGGATGCACGGAGAGCGGTCGGCTCGGTCCGGGTGCTGTGGCCGGGTGATGTCACCTTCAACGATCAAGTGAAGTACGCCGGTGCGAACAACGACCGGGACCCGGTCCTGGCGCGCATCGGGGGCTTGATACCTACCAACACCGTCTCCGGTTACTTCATGGAGGATGTCAATATGGATGGAGTGGTCAAGTATGTCGGTTTGGAGAATGACCGCGATCCCATCCTGATGAGCATTGGTGGCGTGGTGCCAACGGCGGTCAGAAGCGCACAACTACCCTGAGGACTTTCCATGGGCTGGCTGCTCAGCGAACGTCTCCTCTTTCGGTCTGTCAGCACCTCTTGCCCAGGCGGAAAGCTCGCATTTGCAAGGCAGGCGTAGAGCGAAGATCGCCCTTCCCTCCGATGCCGCCAGTCCGTGATGGGATACACCGGTGTGGATCCAGATCGGAGCCATGAACAGGGCGTGGCTCTTATTGCGGCAAGCGGCAGTGGCCGGGAACAAGCGCATCATTCTGCTAATGGACCCGTCGATCGGATCATTCCTTGGCCTTCGCAGTCTTCACCACCCGATAGCGGATCAGCACATCGGTGAGTGTGCGGTTGCTCACCGCTGTGCGCGCCTCGTGCATGGGCTTGGGCTCCGTCCAGGCAGAGTCCTTCTCTGTGGGCTTTGCCGGTAGCTGCAGGTCGTAGGCCAGCCAGGTCTCCGTTCCGATGTGGAAGCTCACCGAACGCTGGAACGAACGCGAATTGAGCGTCGCCGTCGCTGGAACGATGAAGGTCCCGCCTTCCTGCTTGAACGCGGAGGTGTCCACGTTCGCATAGCGGTTGTCCTTGTCGCCGGCGTATACGCTGATGCGGATGCCATCGGTCATCCGGGCTTCTGGCGTGATGCGGTCCATGGGCACCAGCACTTCCAGTTGAAGTATGAGCGGTTGGCCATCGATGACCGGTGGGCGCGGCACCGATGCAAGGCTCAGCCCGGCGATGCTGAACAAGGCACCCTGCCCCAAGACGACCGCGAAACCTGCGGCCTTCCAGAACTGCGCCCACTCCGCCGCATGAGCGAGCTTGGTGCCCAGCAGACCCAGCAGGAAGCCACCGATGAACCCTGCGGGGATGAAAACGAAGCCGATGGCGTAGCCACGCTTGCCCTCGAAGTTGCTCACGTTATGCACTTCCATGAGCTTGTCGGCTACCGGCACGGTCACCAAAGCGGTGAGGAACGCGTTGATCAACGCGACGAGCAGTGCGATCTTCCAGGACATGGGTTTAAGAAGTTGCGGCAAAGGTGCTGAGTCCAAGCGTAGGTCGTTGCGCTTTGAGCGGATCGATCATGTTCTGCGATGCTCCTGTATGGGCACGTGCCGATCGAGGAGGTTCCCGATCGCCCCCCACCACCTACATTCGAGCCTTGATCCCATAAGCTCCTGCCGATGATCCCCATTTTTGTTGTCCTTGGACTGGTCGTGATCCTGGCGCTATACGCCATCGGCATCTACAACAAGCTGGTCAAACTGAAGAACCTGGTGGCCGAGGCCTGGAGTGGCATTGACGTGCAGCTGAAGAAGCGTTACGACCTGATCCCCAATTTGGTGGAAACGGTGAAGGGTTATGCGGCCCACGAGAAGGAGACCTTCGAGAGCGTGACGCGCGCGCGCACTGCCGCGCAACAGGCCACCACCGTTGAAGCCCAGCAGGCGGCGGAGAAGAACTTGAGCGGCGCACTGATGAACCTGGTCGCCGTGGCCGAACGCTATCCGGAACTGAAGGCGAACACCAACTTCCTCGAGCTGCAGAACATGCTGAGCGTCGTGGAGGGCGATCTTGAAAAGGCGCGGCGCTACTACAACGGGAACGTCCGTGAGCAGAACACGCTGATCGAGAGCTTCCCGAGCAACCTGATCGCCAACGCCTTCGGCTTCGTGAAGTCCGTCTTCTTCGAGCTGGACAACCCTGCGCACAAGGAGAACCCATCGGTCAAGTTCGCGTGATGCGCCGCGGCCTGCTGCTGGCTTCGGTGGTGGTTGTCCTTGGCGCCCACGGCCAAACCGAGAAGATCAATTCGTGGCACACGGATCTTTCCGTGGCGCCCGATGGGCGACTGACGGTGATCGAGGACATCAACGCGCATGTGGAAGGCATCGAGTTCAAGCGGGGCATCTTCCGGAAACTCCCACTGCGCTTCACCGACAACAATGGCCGAACGATCCGCGTTCAATATGACGTTCGCTCGGTAGAGGTGTTCGGTGCCACCTCACCGTACCACACCACTGTCGAAGGCGATGATCTCGTGGTCTACATCGGATCGGAGGGCAACTTCCTCGATCCGGGCGATTACCCCTACCGCATCACGTACACCACCAAAGGCCAGATCGGATTCTTTCCGGACCACGACGAGATCTATTGGAACGTGAACGGCAACGGATGGGCCTTTGCGATCGACCGCATTTCAGCATCGATACACCTGCCGCCGACAGCTCAAGTGAAGCAGACGGCTTGCTACACGGGCGTCATGGGCAGCGTGGAGAACGCGTGTACGGATTCCATCCTCGACGCGCGCACCGTGCTTTTCCAAGGGCGCGCCATGGACACCTACGAAGGGCTCACGGTGGCCGTTGGTTTCCAAAAAGGCGTCGTGGACGAACCACCTCCACCGACGTTGTGGGAGAGGTACGCTGTACCGCTGGTGGGCGGGTTCATCACGCTACTGTTGTTGCTCTACTACTTCATCACGTGGTCCCGCCATGGCCGTGATCCGGACCGGCCCACGGTGATCCCGCTCTTCGAACCACCGGATGACCTGTCACCGGCATCGGTGGCCATGGTGATGAAAGGAAGCGAGGACAACGACCAGATCACCCCGGCGATGATCAGCCTGGCCGTGAAAGGCCATCTCCGCATCGAGGAGAAGAAGGAGGATGTGCTGCTGGGCCTCTTGAAGAAGGAGACCTACACCATCGTGAAGTTGAAGGGTGGCTCGGGTCTGCCAAAGGAGGAACAGGAACTGCTCAACCGCATGTTCGGCTCCGGCCAGGAACATTTCGTCATCGACGGCACCTACGATCCCAGCGTAAAGACCATGGCCAGTGAGTTCCGCGCCACCTTGCGCCACCAGTGGCACGGCTTCCTGAACAAGGGCAACAATGTGCGCTTCTGGTGGATCCCCATGCTCACCGTGGGCGTATGCATGATCTCCATGATCGTCTTGCATAATTCCTATTGGGGCGACAACGATGTGGTGTACATCGCGGCCTTCCTGGTGGCGAACGTGATCATCTTCCTGCTCTACAGTTACCTCATCAAGCGGCCGAGCGAAGAGAAGCAGGCCTTGCGGTCGCGCCTGCTCGGTTTCAAGATGTACCTGAGCGCGGCGGAAGAGAAACAACTGCAACACTTCAATCCTCCCGCGATGACCCCGGAGGTCTTCGAGAAATACCTTCCCTACGCCATCGCCTTCGGTGTGGAGCAGGTCTGGGGCGACCGATTCCAGCGTATGATCAGCGGGTCATTGGTGGATCCGCATTACAGGTCCACGTGGTACGGGGGACCGATCGGGAACTACGGGTCGTTCTCCCGGAGCATGGCTTCCTCCCTGAGCAGCAGCGTGAATTCCTCCAGCACCCCACCGAGCCAGAGCGGTGGTTCAGGCGGCGGATCCTCCGGTGGCGGCGGTGGTGGCGGTGGTGGTGGTGGGTGGTAGTTCAAAGCAACGAAGGATGGGCAGCGTAACGATAGTCGAGAACGGGCGCGACGGTCGCGTGCACTATGCGGAGGGGCTGTTGCATGTGATCGAAGGCTATTGGGAATTCGGCGGCCACGACGTGATCGCGATCGTCAGCATGGGCTCCCGCGAGGAATGGGCGGCCGCCCACACCTGGGCCTTGGAGCGAAGGGCGACGATACTGCGGTACATCGCCGACGAGGTGGTCCGGCAACGCGCCCCTACCTGCACGGCGGAGATCGATGTGGAAGGCGGGGCCATTCTGCTGCGTCAACAGGATGCTGGCTCCAACGCTGTGCCCAAGGCGCCATCGCAACAGGGGAAGGCTGTGACATTCGTGCGGAGCTACTCAAAGCTGAAAGCCATGTTCGGGATCGGTGTTCTTGTGGTCGTGATCATCATCGGCGGAGTGCTCTGGCTCGGCAAACAAGCGCTCATGGTGAAACCGGTGAGCGGCGTGCCGCTGAACGAATGCGTGCGCACGGACGCGCATATCGCCTCGCTCATCCAGACCACGGATCCGCACATGATCGAGATCAGCGGGCGCGGCGGCAACACCACCACCAGCCTCAGCATCCTGCTCATTCCGCTCGACGGCACGGAACCGTTCGTGGTACCCTTCGCCCGCGGGGTGGATGGCCAAGGTTATAGCCTGTCGCGTATCCTTGGCAGTGACGGTCGAACGCTCTGGTTCGACTGTATGGGCCTGCACGGCGTGCGCCTGCGCGATCGCAAGCTCGTAACGTCCGAGGACCTGATGACCGCCAACCCCAGCTTGCCGCCGCGCTGCTTCGAGGATGCACGCGGTGCGGATATCGTGGATGGAAAGCTGCACATGATCAATGACGATCGCAGCGCGGCATTGGATATTGGACCTTCCGATGGGAAAGCGACCGTCGTGGATCCGAAGCCGTCCAACTCGCGTTTCGACCGCAAGGAGACCACGGACCAACTGGCAGCGGGCCTGATCACTCCGGCAGGCACCTGGCTGGGCCTGCATTCGACGGAAGAACGCGAAGGAGAATTCGAGGTGAAGAGTTGGATCGAACGGGTTGAACAGGCGGAGGACGCCAAGCAGTTGCGGCGCTTCTGTTCCGCGCATCTCGAAGCCTCGGACGATGGAGATCACTTCCGCATTTTGGACATGGCTCCGATCGGCACCGAGGAATACCTGAACGCGGCCTTCTTGCGGATGGATGCGAGCTCCGAACCCTTACGCCTGCAGGACCCGGAAAGTGTGCTGATGATCCATACGGATAAGCCGGGGCTGGACGGCCGGCTCATCGTGTCACGCATGGGCCTGGACGGAAAGGCGCTGTGGAGCGTAGAGACCGGCTTGGACCGCTTCTTCGTTTCACAGATCCTGCCCGGCAGCGATGCCTTTGCCTTCGTGGGCACAGGGCCACCCATTCCGAACAAACTGAGCGAACCGTTCGTGGTGTTGGTGGATAACAAGACCGGGAAGCTGACGAGGCATTCGTTGTGGCGGTGATGCGCCATGCGGCTACTCCCACGGCCCGCCACGCGTCACATTCACGAAGGCCTTTCCATCGAAGCGGAACAAGCCACCGCTGAAGCCGAACCAGAGCCTGCCGCGCCGATCCTCCACGAAAGCTTGGATGGCGAAGGAAGTGGTGAGATCAGGGCGGTCGGTCTTGTCGAACAGCGTGAACGACTTCCCGTCCCAGCGGTACGCACCAACACGCACAGCGCCGATCCAGATGTTCCCGGACCGATCGGTGTAGATGTTGTAGATGTCGTTCGCGGTGAGGCCGCGCACCTCGGGAAAGCGCGTGAAGGAGCTGCCGTTGTACATGCTTACGCCGCCTTCTTCGATGTAGGTCGGATGATCGGAGGTGATCGACCCGAACCAGATGTTGCCCTGCGCATCTTCCGTGATGCTGGCCACGTTGTTGCTGCACAGTCCGTCCTGCTTGGTGAAGCGCGTGAAGGAGGTGCCGTTGTACCGGAGCGCACCATTGCCATCCAGGCCGAACCAGATGTTGCCCTTGCTGTCCTCGAAGAGGTCCCACACTTTGCCTGGCGTCATTTTCCACGTCAACGTATCGAACTTCGGTACCGGCAGCTCGAATGGCACGAACCGATCATCCACGAAGCGGAAAACGCCTGCGCTCGTACCCGCCCACACACCGCCCTTTCGGTCCACCAGCACCTTGCAGCCCGCACCGGGCAGTCCTTCGGCCGGGCCGTAGCTGGTGAAGGTCGCGGCCTTGGATCCCGATGCCACGCCCGAGTTGTAAAGCGTCACTCCGGCTTGCGTCCCGAACCACAACTGGCCCGAGGCATCCTCTGCGATACCCGTGACCACATCATCGATCAGGCCATCGGCAGTGGCGAAGTATTGGAGTTGTTGGCCACCTACCACAAGCAATGCCGATGGATCCCACCGCGCAACGCCTTGCCCGTTGGTGCCGAACCACAGGTCGCCGTCCCAGTCCTCGTGCGCGCTAACGATGTACTCGGAGACTTGGGCCGTATCCTTCGGCAGGGTGATCGTTCCGGTGGTCGCGCGCTCATTGACGTGGTCGTTCCTGCAACCGGCGACGATCAGGGAGAGAACGAGCATGCGAAGGAGGGTCGGGTGCGTCATGGTACGCAAAGGTGAACACCATGTCCGTGATGGCCATGACACTGATGTTGTGGCGCGCCAACGATCCATCACGTGGACCCTTTGCGGATGAGCTTCAACGCCCAATCGTAGTGGCTCGATGTGCACGAGACCAAATAGGCACCAAGCGAGGTGCTTCCCGTCCATGGGTAGCGCTTCTTGGTGAATAGCTCCGCATCGCTATGGGCTTCGATCAAGGCCATCACCTCGGCATGTGAGCGCTCGAACAAGGCGCGGACCTTCTTCAACGGCATGTCCACATACTGCCCGTGGATCCAGTGGTTCAGGTCGGGGGTGGTGGCCCAGGTATAGCCCTTGGCGGGTATCTCCGGCTTGCCGCCCTTCAGGCCCGTCGCATACCAGCCGAGCATTAGCATGTGCCAGTGGTGCAGGTGGCCCAGCACATCGCGGATGTTGCGGTTCATGGTGCCGGGCTTGAAGGCACGCTCACGGTCGGCAGGGGAGAGACCGTCGATGAACGTGGTCAACGCCGCATGCTGAGCATGGCTTTGCGCCAGTAGTTCCTTCTTTGTCTTGGGCCGGGGCATGGTGAAAGGCGGTCGGTAAGGTAGAGGATGCTGTACGTGATCTTTGCGGTCTTGCGATCTTCGCGGACCGATCCCGCTTCATGCTTCGCCGCATTCCTTTCCGCGTTGCAGCCCACACGCTGCTCCTGCTCTTCGCTGCGGCCATCGCCTTCCAACTGGTGGTCATCGCAGGTTTCATCCCCACCGAGATGGTCTGGGGCGGTCGCTTGAAGAACGAACAGGAACGCACCGTAGGCGCGCTGGTGAGCATCGCCTTCCTGGTGCTCTTCGCGCTGCTGGTGCTCGCGCGCATGGGCCGCGTGATGCATACGATCCCGGAGATCGGGAAGTGGGGTATGTGGCTCGTGTGCGCGCTCTTCGCCCTCAACACCATCGGCAATCTTGTCGCGCTCGACCAGCGTGAGACGCTCATCTTCACGCCGATCACCTTGATCAGTACGGTGCTGGCGGCGCGTGTGGCGGTGGGGGAGTGAGCTGTTGATCGCGCAACCGCCCATGAGTGCATGGCTCCACTATTATTTTCGTGCAACAAGCACAGGGCATTCCACCTGATCCATGCGCGCTATTCTCCTCGCCCTCTGCTGTTCGCTCATCAGCACTCTCTCCAGCCAGGGACTGGTCACGTTCATGCACAACGGCATCACACGTGAGTACAACCTGTATGTGCCCACGTCCTACACGGCGGGTACGCCGGTGCCGCTGGTCTTCGCGCTGCACGGAACCACGCAGACCGGTGCCGGCATCATGGACTTCTCCGACTTCAACTCGGTCGCCGAGGCCAACGGCTTCATCGTCGCCTATCCCTCGGGCATCGGCGGCAGCTGGAACACCGGGCTCCCCGGCGCCAGCACAGCGGACGACCTCGGCCTCATCGACACCATCGCCACGATCCTCGAACAGCAGTACACCATCGACCCGCTGCGGATCTTTTCGTGCGGCTTCTCCGCCGGCGGCTACATGAGCTATCGCCTCGCCTGCGAAAGTCCACGCTGCTTCGCTGCCGTGGTCAGCGTAGCCGGCACCATGACCGAGGTCGCCTACAACGCCTGCGCACCCACCTTCCCGGCCAATGTGCTGCACATCCATGGCACCAGCGACTTGGTGGTGAACTACAACGGCGGCGGCTTGACCGGTAAGAGCGTGGATGAGGTCCTCGCCCTCTGGAACACATGGAACGACTGCAACAGCACGCCGCTGATCACCGCACTGCCGAACATCGTGACCCTGGACCTCAGCACGGTGGAGCATCACGACTATGCACCGTGCACGCAAGGCGCCGTGGAACTGCTCAAGGTGCTCGGTGGCGGCCACCAGTGGCCGGGCACCAGCAACCTCCTGGCAGGCCTGGGCATCATCAACCAGGATATCGACGCCAGCGAGGAGATCTGGGACTTCTTCAGTCAGCATAGCTGCCTCGATGTGAATACCGGATCACCGGACTTCGCTGCAACGCCTGCGACCCTCACGGGTCATTGTGTATACGGCCAGTGCGCGGTGGATTGGAGCGGTGCCGCCACCACCTACAAGCTCTTCGATGGGCGTGGCGCCTTGATGTGCACGGGCACCTTGACCAGAGGCCGCACCGCGATCGCGCTGCCCGGCCGGACGAGCGGCCTGTTCGTGCTGCGTTGTCAGCAGGGTGCAACGTTGCGACTGGTCGCCGAGTGATCCGTCGCATCACTAGGCTTTGCTCTCGCGCAACAGGCGCCGCGTACAGCGCCGAATGCTGCGGGAGCGCGCGTTCACATCACTTGAACTGCACGCACCGAGGATGGGCCCTCAGCGAGGGTATTATCCGCCGTGCGCTGCTCGTGCACGAACCGCAGACCCGCGTCGAGACCATGCCGGTAGTCGAGCTCCAGGCTGGCGGCGGAATAGCTGTAGGTGCCGCTGCGCAAGACATGCTCCGGCGCGATCTGCTGGATCTCGACGCCGATCGGAGGGCGCTCCATCAGGTCGAGCGAAGCGTTGTACACCTGGTGGCTGTTGGCGAAACACTGGGCCAGTGCGGGATGCTTGCGGAAGTACAGGCTGCCGAAGTAGTCCGGCCAGCTCTGCTTCAAGCGCACGGCGGCCGGTGCCGTACGGAGTACAACGATGTGTTTCGCACCCAGGTCGATGGCACGCTGCGCGGGGAGCGGATCGCTCCAGCCGCCGTCGAAGTATTCCCTGCCAGCGAGGTTGTGCCGCCCCTTCGTCACGCCCGGCAAGGTGCTTGAGCCGATCACCGTGTCCACCCAGTCGCTCGCTGAAGGGCACAGGTAGGCTGCCTCACCGGTGGTACGGTCCGTCAACACGAACTCCAGGTGCTTCTCGTGAACGTGGTCCAAAGCGCGATGCAGATCGAAGGGCACCGTTTTCAAGGCCACCCGTTGCAGGCGGTCGATGTCCATGTAGCCGCTTTCGGACATCGCGCGGCTCATCTTCACGAACTCCGGATCGGCGGCCATCACGCGCATGGCCTTGTAGCACTGCCCGTACTGCTGGCTCAGGAAGTACGAGAGCGCGATGGACCCGCCGGAAACACCCAGGTAGCCCGTGAACGGATGGTGGCGTGCAGCGATGAACGCATCAAGCACACCCGCTGTGAAAGCTGTGCGAAAGCCGCCGCCTTGCAGGATGAGAAAGGTGTCAGGCGGCGGAGCATGCATCGGTGCTCCCTAAGGTAGGGGTGGAAGAGAGCAACGTCAACGGCTTGGTGGTGCTATCATGAAAATAAATGTGGCGAACGCGGTCTGCTGGCTTAAGACGAGCAGGAATGAAGGAGGCAAGACCGCCATGCCCCCTCACCGCCCCAACCATCCCGTACCGCCCTCCGGCGTGCGCCACACGCGGTACAGCTGCACGGTGTGTGGTTCGCGCACGCTGCAATTCGCGAAGTACTCCACGCGTACATCCACGGTTTCGGGGCGGTGAACGCGTTCCGTGGAGATGCCGCGTTCGAAGTCGTCGGCGATGCTCACGGGGGCGTTCTGCTGCTTCAGCATCCACGCCGAGGCCAGGGTGCTCTCCAGGTCCTTTTCGCGTGAGGCCATGGCCGACCGCCGCACGTAGATCACCGCGCGCACTTCCGAGGAAGAGCCATCTATGATCTCCAGGCATCCGGCATCACGTGCGCTGGCGGTCCGCTTCGGGCGGGGCTTCTCCGTGCTCACGGGCGCTGCGGGCGCAGGTGGAAGGGTGTCCATCGGTGCGGTGGCTGTGGTAGCGCTGTCCGATGCTACAGTCACGGGTGCCGCAACTTCGTCCGGGGGAACTACGAGCTCCGCAGCAGGTGGTGGCGCAGGACCACCACAGGCCATCAAGAGGAACAACAAGGGGATCTGCCGCACGATAGCACAAGGTACACGCAGCGAGGGTGGAGGTTCAGGGAAGAAGGTGGTGGTGTCGCTGAAGTCTCGTCCTGGAACGGGTTCACACAGAAGGCCAGTTCAGCGAGATGAACGATTCGGTGTGAGCCGAATACATCGGGCCGGATCGGATCCATCGCACCGACCCGAAGTCCCTCGTGGAGCGCAGTAGCGACATCATCAGCGCTGCGCTGGACCCATCGCGGAATGCGGCGGGCGATCGCCTGACCGGTACTTACTCCAGCTTCCTGCTCGGCGTGGTGTGATCGATCAATAGCACCGCATCGAATTGATCAGCGAGTACTGTCGGCTGTTCGAATCCGAAGTCGAAGGCACTGTAACCGATGGAGCGCACCGGCCGGGGCTGCTGCAACCAGGTGCTTCGTGGATCGGAGGCCGAAGCCCGGATATCCAGCAGGAGCGCCTCGCCCTTCCCGGCCAGCACGCGGTGCAGGGCCTCTTCCAAGCTGCCGACGGGTGCCGGGTAGCAACGCGCATCCATCATGCGATGGTCGATGAAGCCCCTCGTTGCGCGATACGCTCCGTCGTAGGTGCCCAGGCCGATCACACGCAGTTGGTCACCGAATTCACGCACCATGTACGCACCCATGCTGGTACCGTTCACGAAGCCGATCCGCCCTACATGCGCGTCATGCGCCCAAACCGCCATGCGTGTGTCCGCAGGATGCTGTTCGAGGGTCCATGCGATGTTCGCTGCCATGCAACTATCGCGGATCATGCTGTTCCAAGGGTCGTTGGCCTGGGCGGCACACTGCATCACTACAACGGCGTTCTGGATCACCCACCGCCTTGCGGCTGGATCGAGCGCAGGCGTATCGAGCAGGTATTGCGAGAGGATACCGTAGGCCTCCCGCGCATTCTGCAGCCAGCGCGCACCCTGCCCATCCATGGGTTGGGGATAGTCGCCTTGTCGCCAGGCTTCGCGCTGATCGGCGTAAAGGCTCTTCAGAAGGTCGGCCAGTCGAGGTTCATTCCCGGTTGCGTAGTTCACCACCGCATCCATGGGCAGCTGCGGATCCTGCATATCGAAGCCGACGAACGACAGAGGTCTTGCGGGCTTCCTCGCATTGTACGCCTGCATCCATTCGATCAGGTCCTTCACTTCCTGCTTGTACCACACACCGAAGAGACCTCCCATGGCCTTCTCGAGCGTATCCCTTGCCCCGTGCACATAGGCATTGATCCGCTCCGTGGCGAGCTGGTTCGCCTCGATGGCAAAGACCGTGAAACCGTGCTGCTCGACGAGGTACTGGAAGAGGCGATGCTTGGCGACGAAGAACTCGTGCGTGCCGTGCGTGCTTTCTCCGAGCGAAACGATCCTCGCCTTGCCAACGACCTTGTCGATGGCATCGTAGCCGGCAGGCCAGGCGCCCGGCGCAGGGTCAGCGAGCGGATCGAGCACGGTGCTGTGCGCGCGCAGCACATCCAGGTCCGCTTCAGCAGGAGGCCGGCCACTGGGCAACTCGGTCACGGCATGGCCATCGGCGGTCAACACCAGATCATCGAACCACACCGTACCATGGCTCGCCACCAGGATGATGACGAGTTGATAGTCCTGCGGGCCGATGAGCACCGACAACCGTTGTTCGGTCCAATCCCGTGTTGCAGCGTCGTTCACAACAACGCTATCCTGTGATCCAGGTTCACCCCATGTGTTCAACAAGATGCGATAAGCGCCATTCGCCGTGCGCGCATGTGCGGTCAGTTCCATCCTCCTGCCTTGCAAGGACCCGGCTGGCAGCCGAAGCATCATGGCGTGGGCACCACCTTCCCCGGACGCGTTGATCTGAAAGCTGTATCGGCCTCCGCGAACTGTGGAGCTATCCAGGCTCCAAGCTCCCGCCGCCCATTGCCAGTGACCCTCCCAACCCCACGGACGATCCGTGCCCGTTACGCCTGGCGTCTCGAAGCCCAGGTTCAACGGCTGCTGCGCCCAGGCGTTCAAAGCAGCACAGGCAAGTGCGCAGGTCGCGATGTGGAGCAGGGGTGATCGCATGGCGACGTTGGATGTTCGAGACCAAGCTAGGACGATCGTATCCGGCAATAGCGGACCATACGACACATTGCGGTCCATGGTCATGAGTGTCAGAGCCGAACGTATGTTGCCTGGCTCCTGCACCCCTGCTCGCTACAGCTTGTCCTGGAACGGGTCCACGCAGAACGCTACTTTAGGCATCACCTTGCCATAACGCTCCACCGTTCGCGAGCATGAATCCATCCACTCTACAACAGATCATCGGCAGCGTTAGTGCCGGTCTCGCCACGGTACTTTTCTTCCTGCGGCTGCCACCGTTCCTGGCGGAATGGATCAACAAGGAGACGAGCAGCGACCGATGGGCGACACCGGCAGTGTACATCCTTGCGCCCATTTGGGGGCTGATGATGGTCGCGCTGCTCTCCATGACGGCCAGCGGCGGTTTCGACTGGATCAAATTGGGCCGCACCAAGCTCTACATGCTCACCGTTGCTGCTGCGTTCGGGCTGGCATGCGCTTCCTACCTGTTCATCGCTTTCTACCTCCGGCCAGGCTTCACGCCGCGCGGCATCTACAGCCCGTTCCTCTACCTCATCATGTTCTCCACCGTGTTGCTGGTGGTGCTGAGCTTGAACCAGAAACTCGTACCGGGCCTATCCGTACAGTGGCTGCTGCGCCCCTGGACATGGTTCACCGCCCTAAGCCTCGTGGGCAGCCTGATCTTCGCTGGCCATTGGATCTACAACAACAGCGGTCGCGGTCTGTCCGACATCGCTATGAAGATCATCGTCCTCCTGCCGGCGACCAAGGAAGAACTCGCCGAGGTTGAACGGATCGACATGGAGAACGATTTCGAAAGGCTGGTCCGGAAGGCGTGCCGTAATGAGAAACCGGCCGTGTGCGAAGCCGCCACTGCGCGTCTGCGCTCGGATACTGCGTTCGTGGAGCGAATGGCTGCCATGCTCGAGAGCGGCTATAATGCGGAAACCGGGTTGGAGTTCGTGCGCGATGCTGAGCTGACCCCGGTCGAAAAAGCCCGCTTTGCCCGACCTGCATTGGCCGCGTTGCGGAGCTGGGCCGGCTACGTTCCGGCACGCAACTACACGACATCGGACCATTTCAAGCGCACACGGCGCTTTGGCGATGAGCTATTCCGCGTCCTCCCCGAAAAGTTCGCTGGCACCGGCGCCGACTTCTCCGAGCTGAAGGCCTACTACGACGAGAAGATGGCAATGGAATAGCGGATCCACGACCGGGCCGATGTCGATCACCGATCCCTTCCACCAGCAGCTCGCGGAGTTCCCTGCGCCCTTGCGCGAACTCGTTGAGGCTGAGCTCAACGCCGGCAACAGCATCATCGCCATCGAGAGCGGCTTTCCTGCGGCGCCCTGCGGTGCTTCGGTGAAGCTGACCAAGGCGGTCCAGGACGAGCGTCGTCGATCAGTAGGGGAGCTGCGCTTTTACGCGCGCAACAACTCCTCCTACGCGGGCGAGTTCACCACCGAACAACGGCACTTCTTCGTGCTCGAGCCGCCCCTGCCGCCTGAGCCACCGCCGGACATGGACGCCATCCGCAAAGCGCTCGAGCCGAAGCCGGACGTGCTTTCAACCCTGGCACAACGCGAGGCCCGCTCAGGCTCGGAGATCGGTAGAGCGTTGTTGGAGGAACGGATGGCAGCGGAGAAGGCGAGCGCACGGGCACGCGCCCTAACGATCACGGAGACCGCCACCAGCGCGGAACGCCTGCTGTATTTCAACGACCACCGACCGCCGCACGAGATCCAGTTCGCGTTGGAGCGGGACCTCATGACGCTCTTCGCCGCAACCATGAAGGACGATCGCCTGATCATGACGGCCAGTTCGAAGGTGGTTGGTTCGTGGCATCACTTCGCGCTGCGTTTCGAGGCGGCGTTGCCGGATACCAATTGCTATTCGTTGTGCGTGCAGACCTCGTGGGCTGATTCGGCGCTGACGAACCACGACTACCATCGCCATACAGCAGGCACCTGGTTCGAGCACTGGACGCGCGACTTCCAGCCCGCCGATCCCCCCCAAGCCGATGCAGGATCCCCCGAGCGCTACCAGAAGATCTGCGCCGCATCGTTGAACGCCGAAGCGCATCTTGATACCGTGCCAGCCCTGCAACAGACCATCATCGGGGCCATGAAGCGCGGCGCACGCTTCAGCACTTCGCACAAGGAAGGCGGCACGAAGATCACCTGGAACCACGATCACTTCGAGCGCTCCGACTACGGCGACTACCCGGATCACATCAACTACGCTAGCGAGGCGGAGTTCCTGGACGCGCTGCGGAAGTTCCACGACTGGGAGACCTCGCGGAACGTGTATCCGGAAAAGGTCTCGGAGCTGGTGGCGTGGAGGCTGATCCTGCGGTTGATGCGGGGGTAGGGCTGTTGACTTACTTCCTTTTCTTGGAACGCAGCTCAGCCGCCAACTGCTTCATGGCCTTGGTATCCACCGTATCGTAGTCGCTCTTGTCATAGATGCTCAATAGGTACACTTCCGCATCCTCCGTCACGACGTAGGTGATGATACGTCCACCGCCGCTCTTGCCTTTGCCCTTGCTTGCTATCGCCAAGCGCACTTTGTACAGTCCGTGCCCAAGTGCGGTGCCGATGTTCGGCCGCTGCTCAAGTTCCTATTCCAGTTTCAGCAGATCCTTCGCGAGGGAGCGATGCCGCTTGAGCAATGGCCGTAGCTCCTTCTCGAAGTCAGGTGTCGGTATGACCCTATGCTTCACGCAGCAAGTCCTTCAGGGTCCGCTTCTTCATTTTCCCCGAACGCATGCGCGCCACTTGGTCCAGTGCATTGCTCAGCTTGCTCTTGAGCTTGAGCAACTGCTCGTAATGGCGGACCTTCTCAACCAGATCCTTCCATTCCTCTACCGGGACCACAACAGCCTGCACGTTGCCGTCAGCATCGTTCACCGTGCTCATCGGGACTTTCATGCTCTCAAAAGTAAGATCCCCGGCGGTCGTATTCCCCGGTGGGCCGCAATTCCTCGAAGCGCTGCGGAAGTTCTACGACCGGTCGACCTCGCGGAACGTGTATCCGGAAAAGGTCTCGGAGCTGGTGGCGTGGAGGCTGAT
>DEQO01000177.1 GCA_002360495.1 Flavobacteriales bacterium UBA3364 | reverse complement strand
AATTGAGGTGTTGCGGTCTTCATGTCGCCGGGAATGCGGAACGTGCGGTCGTCGATCAGGAAGAAGTCCACGTCAGCATGGCTGAACGCCGTGGTGATGCCCTCCACGCCCGGAACGCCGTTGGTCGGGTTCGGCCAGAAGAGGTCGAACATCTCCCTCGCCAGGGCGCTGTTCACGAAGCTGCAGTCGGCATCATTCGGTCCGAAGTCGTGATCGTCCCATATGGCATAGTGTTTCGTGGACTGCAGCAGGCGTTGCAATTCCGGCGTGGAGCGCGTGCTTGTGTAGCGATGCAGGTAACCGCTTCGACTACCCCAATCCGGTTCGCGCAGGTAGATGTTGTCGCCCAACCAGAGCATGAGGTCGGGTTTCTTGTCGGCGATCGCGTCGAAGATCCCGTAGCCGCCACCGTACGGGTTTCCGGGTCTGTCGAAAGCCGGTTCGTTGATGTAGGCGCAACTCCCCATGGCCATGGTGAATTCAGGTGGGTCCGTGCGGAATTTCCAGATGGGTTGGGTACGGAAGGAGAAGAGTTGCTCATCCGTACCCGATCCTGCGGAGCCGATCAGCCGGTAGGTGTACTCAGTGCCGGGGAGAAGGTCGGGCAACACAATGTCCATGCAATGCCCCCGCCGCGGGTCGGATGTTATCGGTTCCGTGGTCCTGGCTTTTGAGCGGTCGCTCGTTGGCCAAAATTCGATCTGCTCTGAGCACAGTCCCTGGCACTGCAGCCAGATCGTGGCTTCGGTAAGGTCGATATGGCCCGGCATGGGCCCATTGATGGCGATCTGGGCCACGATCGTGCCGGGGAAGCACAGGATCGCCAGGATGGATGCACGCATGGTTGTTCCGCCTTCACCACAGGCTGCGGCGAGGGACAAAGATGGCGACTGTCAAAGGTCAATTCCGGAAACAGCTGAACGGATATCTTCGCCGACCCGTTGGGGCAACCAACCGAACGCCACGGGGAAAGCGCGATGACATTCGACCTTATCCAAGCCTGGATGGACATGAAGGCCCAGCTGCCGGTATTGGCGGTGGAGGGCATCGGGCTGAAGTACGTGTACCCCGTTTTCTTAGCGCTGATCGTATTGGAGTACATCAACGCCAAACATTTGTACGATCTGAAGGAGAGCCTTTCCGGGTTCGTCATCGGGGTAGGTGCCACACTGATCCGGGTGGTCACGAACGTGTTCGAGATCTCCCTGTACATGTTCCTGTTCTGGTGGGCGGCGGACTTCCGTGAGGAGTACCTGGGCTACACCAGCTTGGGTTTCGCCTGGTACATCTGGATCATCTGCGCCATTGCCGATGATCACAACTTCTACTGGCACCACCGACTGGCCCATAACGTCCGTATTCTGTGGGCAGCGCATCTTCCGCACCACAGCGGCAAGATGTACAACCTCACCATCAGCATCAGGAACGGCTGGTTCATCACCCTGGTGAAGCCGATCTACTGGCTGTGGATGCCGCTTGTCGGTTTCGAACCGATCATGATCGCGACCTGTTTGATCATCAACGCCTTCTACCAGTTCACCCTGCATTCCCAACTCGTCCCTTCCTACGGTTGGCTGGAGAACATCTTCAACTCCTCTTATGTGCACGTGGTCCATCACAGCTGTAACACCGAGTACCTGGACCGCAACCACGGTGGCATTTTCACGTTTTGGGACCGCCTTTACAACACCTGGCAGGCACCGATCAAAGGCATCAAGCCCAAATTCGGCATCAGCCACGACCCCAACACCAACAACCCGATAACCCACAACCTGTTCGAGTTCCAGGAGATCTGGCGCGATGTGAAACAAGCCCCTGGGTTCCGTAACAAGTTGATGTACATCTTCGGCCCACCGGGCTGGCGCCATGATGGCACGGGCAAGACGAGCCACCAATTGCAGGAGGAGTTGCGTGCCTCCGGGCAATTCGGTCGTGCGCCGTCGGCAGAGCCGGTCGCTGTGCCTGCCTGAGCGGATCGATATCCATGAAAAAGGCCGGGAGCGATCCCGGCCTTTTCCGTTGATGGTCTGTTCCTATCAGCGCCCGAAAATGCGACCCAGCAGCCCGCCCTTCTTCTTGCCTTCGCCCTCCTTCTTCTTCTTCACCGCATCGCGTTCCGCCTCCTCGCCGAAGAGTTCCTTCGTCATGGCTGCATAGTCGGGTTTGGCCGGACTGTGCCTACGCTCCTGTTGTGGGCGTGGTTCGCGCGGCTTGTCATCACGCCGTTGATCTCGATCGTTACGCGGGTTGGTGCGCTCAGCCTCGCGTTGCGGCTTGCGGTCACCTTTGGGGCGTGCCGTTTGGTTGTCGCGTGGCTGCCGTTGTTCGTGGGTGCGACCATGGCGTTGACCCTCCTGTCGTGGGTGGTTGCCCCGCTGGCCCTGCTGAGGGTGGCGATCGCTGCGCTGGTCACCTTCGCTGCGTGCTGGGCGTTCGGCGCGTGGTTGTTCACCACCAGCGTGGCGTTCGGCGCGTGGTTGCTCCGCCCGTTGTTCACGCGGCATGCGTGGTCCGCGATCATCGCGTCGTGGCTCGTTGTTGCGCGGGTTGCTGTTGCGTAGGCCTTCGCTACGGCCTTGCGGCTGGCGTTGACCACCACGTTGGCCTTGTCCACGGCCGGGGCCACGGGGTTGGCGCGGTTCACGCACTTCGGGCTCGGCCTTCTTCGGGCCACCGACCATCACGAACGGATGATCGGTCACGACCGGGATATCGCGTTTGATCAAGCGGGTGATGTCGCGGAGGTATTCCTTCTCCTCGTGATCGCAGAAGGAGAGGGCTTTGCCGCTGGCGCCAGCACGACCTGTCCGGCCAATGCGGTGCACATAGGTCTCCGGTACGTTCGGCAGGTCGAAGTTGATCACATGGGTGAGCCCGTCGATGTCGATGCCGCGCGCCGCGATGTCCGTGGCCACCAGCGCCCGCAGTTTGCCCTCTTTGAAGCCCTTCAGCGCAGCCTGGCGAGCGCTCTGGCTCTTGTTCCCATGAATGGCCTCGGATGCGTGACCGGCTTGTGTGAGCACCTTGGCCACCTTGTTCGCACCATGCTTGGTACGGGTGAAGATCAGCGCCTCGCGGATGGTGTCGCCTTCAAGCAGGCTCAGCAGGAGTTTGTTCTTGTCCGTGCGATCCACGAAGAAGATGCGCTGGTCGATGGTGTCGGCCGTGCTGCTAACCGGCGCCACTTCCACCTTGACGGGGTCCGTGAGGATGCTGTTGGCCAGCTTCGCGATCTCCGGTGGCATGGTGGCGCTGAAGAAGAGGGTCTGGCGCTTCTGCGGCAGCTTGGCGATCACCCTCTTCACGTCGTGGATGAAACCCATGTCCAGCATGCGGTCCGCTTCGTCGAGCACGAAGATCTCCAGGTCGTTGAGGTGGATGAAGCCTTGTTGCATCAGGTCCAACAGCCGGCCAGGTGTGGCTACGACGATGTCCACGCCACGCTGCAGGGCGTCGGTCTGTGGTTTCTGCCCGACACCGCCGAAGATGACGGTGTGCTTGAGGTGCAGGTTGCGGCCGTAGGCGGTGAAGCTCTCGCCGATCTGGATCGCCAGTTCGCGTGTCGGCGTCAGGATCAGGGTCTTGATCTTTCGCTTGGCGCCTTGCGGGCCCTTCGCATGCAGTGTTTGCAGGATGGGGATGGCGAATGCCGCGGTCTTACCCGTGCCGGTCTGTGCACAGCCGAGCAGGTCACGCCCTTTCGTCAGGTGCGGAATGGCTTGTTGCTGGATCGGGGTGGGGTGGGTGTAGCCTTCTTCTTGAAGAGCTTTCAGGATGGGCTCGATGAGCCCGAGGTCGTTGAACGTGGTACGTTCCATAAGCATGTGCGCAGGAATACCCCTGCGCGGGTTGTGTGCGGCACGTTCAGGCCATTGTCCCTGAACACACCTTTTCAAGTGTTGTTGTGGAAGCCCCGGTGATCGTGTCCGGCGTGCAATGGATCCCGCTGGGGATTGCGCCTGGACAGTTGCTAAGAGCGAAAGCTGGGCGCTTGGGGCTTGTCAACCAAACGGCTGACGGGGCAAAGATACGTGGAAAACAGTAGAAGGTTGCCAGACGTGGTCGATCATGTCGTTCGCGTCCAAGCAAAAGCCCCGCCGATCCAGGACCGGCGGGGCTTTTTTACTGCGATCTGCCAGATCAGGCTTTCTTGTTCGCCTCGAGCATCTCCTTGATGCCGCCTACGCTGCTGAGCACACCGGTGGCCTCGTAGGGCATGTAGATCACCTTGTTATTCTGGCCGCTGGTCATCTCCTTCAGCGTTTCCAGGTACTTCATGGCGATGAGGTAGTTCGTTGGGTCCGCATTGGAGCCCTTGATGGCGTCGGTCACCAGACGGATGGCCTCGGCCTCACCCTGCGCGCGCCGGATGCGGCTCTGGGCATCCCCTTCGGCCTCCAGGATCTGGCTTTGCTTCTGTCCCTCGGCCGTGGTGATCTGCGATTGCTGGATACCCTCGGCGTTGAGCACGGCAGCCCGCTTGCTCCCCTCGGCATCGATGATCTGGGCGCGGCGATCACGTTCGGCACGCATCTGCTTCTCCATGGCTTCGCGAATGTCGCGTGGCGGGTTGATGTCCTGCAGTTCCACCCGGTTCACCTTCACGCCCCACTTGTTGCTGGCCTCATCGAGGATGGTGCGCAGCTTCATGTTGATGGTATCGCGACTGGTAAGGCACTCGTCCAGGTCCAATTCACCGATCACGTTCCGAAGGGTGGTCTGCGTGAGTTTCTCGATGGCCAGCGGCAGGTTCTCGATCTCGTACATCGCTTTCACCGGGTCCATGATCTGGAAGTAGAGCAACGCGTTGATCTCGGTCATCACGTTGTCCTTGGTGATCACGTTCTGGCGCGGGAAGTCATACACGGTCTCCCGCAGGTCGATGCGCTCCTTCTTCACGAACTGTACGTACTTGTTGCCATCGGGCAGGTCGCGCGTGAAGCGGAAGATGATCTCGCGCGGCTTGTCGAAGACCGGGATGATGATGTTGAAGCCAGCCACCAGCGTGGTTCGGTACTTACCGAAGCGCTCGATGACCATGGCTTCGCTCTGCTGAATGATGCGAACACCCTTGGCGACGAGGAAGATGACGAATATGGCAAGGAGGAGGGGTATGATCAATCCGGGGGACATGATGGAGCGCCGGTCCTGGCGAAGGGTTAATGGTGGTTGTTGTGGGGTTTTACGATCACGGTATTGCTGTCAACGCGGATGATCTTGACGAGGTCGCCCATCCGAAGCGGATGGTCCGTGGTGCATTCTGCACGCCAGTCATCACCTCCCACGGCCACACGACCCAGTCGTAGTCCGGGTTCGAATTCCTGGGTGACCTTGCCGATCTGTCCGATCAGGGCGTCCATGTTGGTGCGGACCTCGGTGTCCTTGAACATGCGTTTCATCAGCACCGGTCGAATGGTGAAGAATGCCACCAACGAGAAGGCCGAGAAGGCGATCAGTTGAGGCCCGGCCCCGAAGCCCGCAGCAGCCAGGAGGCTGCCGCCCACGCAACCGATACCCAAGCAAACGAGGAAGAAGCCCGGTACGAAGATCTCCGCGATGAACAGGACGATCGCAAGACCCGCCCACCAATGCCATTGGAAAAAGTCCATGTGTTCCATTTCGATGGGCTGAAGATAGAGGAACCGTCCAGCGCCTTCGGTCGATATCCGGATGAGCGGCGGACGGGCAGGAGGAGCGGATGACGGCGGGTCCGGCCCAACCGGTCAGGCGGTTGAGCGAGCAGCCGCCCAAGGTGGGCGACGTTACTTTGCGGACCGTCACCATGCCAGTGGGAAGCACCCAGCCCTCGTTCATCAGCTCGTTGGCGACCCTCTTCACGGGTACTGTGCTGGCCCAGGCGATCCCCTTCCTCGCCGCCCCGTGGATCGCAAGGCTCTATGATGCGCCGCAATTCACTCTTTTCGGTGCCATGCTGGCCGTCTTCAACGTGCTGAATGTGGTCGTTACCGGACGCTATGAGCTGGCGATCGTCCAACCGGTCGACCGCAAGGATGCCGCTGATCTGTTGCGCGGTGGACTTGTGCTTTCCGTTCTGATGGGCATCGTCCTGTGCATCGGGCTGGAAACCTTGCACGGACCCTTGGAGAGCCGTTTCGGTTTGCAGCGTACCGGCGGTGTGCTCATCGTGCTTGCGATGCTTGCCGTCTTTGCCGGTCTTCAAGCCTTCTGGCAGCAGTGGCTATTGCGGGCACGCGCCTTCAAGTCCATTGCACAAGTAAAGGTGTTGCAAGCCGTGAGTATTACGGGGCTCGCGCTCGGCATGGGTGCAATGGGGGCTTCCGGTGGATTGGTGCTCAGCTACCTGTTCGGATGGTTCCTTTTCGCGCTTGGCTCATGGTTGGTCGTGAACCGCGTTGCTCCTGTGCCTGGGGCTTGGGATCGGACACGCTCCGTTGCGATGTTGCGCCGATACCGCGAGTTCCCGTTGCACAATGCATGGCCCGCATTGCTCAATGCCCTGGCATCGGGCGCGGCGGTGATGTACATGAGCATGTTCTACGCACCGCAAATCGCGGGTGAGCACAACTTCGCGCGGCAGTATCTCCTTGTCCCGATCGGGATGATCAGCGCTGCTTTGGGCCAGGTCCTGTTCGAGCGCACCGCTTCGGCCGTGCGCGATGGCCGTCCAGTGCTCGCTGACCTTCGTCGGGTGGTACTGTCATTGTCCGCCATCGCACTTGTTGGAGCGCTGCTGATGACAGCCGCAGGTGAGTCCATGTTCGCCGTCCTTTTCGGTGAGGCCTGGCGTGGGGCCGGGAAAGCTGCGACCATACTGGTCTGGGGCTACGGTGCGCAGCTGGTCGCCGGACCGTTGGGCATGCAGTTGCTGGCGATGGGCAAGGTGAAGGCGTTCATGATCTTTCCGCTGATCTTCGCCGCCATGCTCGCCGTTGTTCCGTTCTTCAGGGACTGGGACCCTATGCACTTCATGGCCCTTCTCAGCGCCGTGGAAGTGGTGGCCTATGGAGCCTACGCCGCCCTGGTCTGGTACCATGTGGCGCGTTATGACAGGAACCTGAGTACAGTGAGGGCATGATGAGGATGCCGACCCGTTATCTACTGCTGCTGGTGCATGGCCTCATGCTCGCCATCCTGATGGTGGGTTTGATCGAACGCACTGGAACAATCTTCCTACTTGATGTCGGCATCTATGTGATCACCTTGGTATCGACCTATGCGATCGCGATCAGGGTCGTTCCGGAAACGCTGCCATGGGCCCATTGGCCGCGCCTTTCCATTCCGAACTTCATCCGGGCGATCCTGGTGTTACAGGTCGTGCTCATGGTGGTCTATTGGGCCGTACTTGGCAGTGTGCCGCTGTGGACGGCCTTGCATGAGACGGATGATCTGCTCATCGTCAGTATCCGTAACGAGGCGGGCGCGGGCGTACCCGTTTGGCTCAACTACCTCGGCCATTTGCAGATCAAGGCGCTTGCCCCCGTGGCGCTCATACTCGCCTGGTCCGGGCACCGTACGCTTTTTTGGTCGTTGGCCGTCACGGCGGGTTCATTCGCGATGTCCTTATTGGCGAAGAGCTTCGTGATCACGCTTTTCATCCCTCTTTGGATCGCTTTCCTGACCCAGCGCCGGTGGTCATCATTCGCGGTGTTGACCACTTTGTTCGTGCTCCTTACCGTGGGTCTTTCGTGGGCGGCGAATCCGCAGAAGTTCAGGACGGTCGATACGGCGCCATCAGCTGAACATGCCTCGCCGATCGCAGAGGATGAAGGCGTTCGTGAGCACGGATTGGTAGGAGATGCCGTTCTCGGCGTGGGGGAACGCATACTGTTGATGCCGGGCCATACGGTGGCAGCTTGGTTCCAGCATATCCCAACGGACATCCCCTTCACGAAGGGCGCTGCGGTCCGTCCATTGGCCCTCGTATTGGGCATGCCCTTCCAGGACCTCTCGGAACACGTGTATGCCTTGGAATATCCTGAGATGGCTGCGAAGCAAGTGCCCGGTACGATGGGCACGGCGTCGTTCATGTACGGATATGCGAACTTCGGTCGTTACGGATTGTTCGGCTCCGGCATCATCATCGGACTTATGCTTGTATTGGCCTACGTCTGCTTCGGCCCACGCTGGAAATGGGCGCTGGTGCTGAACGTTTTTCCCCTGCTTTGCCTTTGCGGTGGTGCGCTGCCCACCGTGCTGCTGACCCACGGTTGGGCGCTTACCTTGATATTGTTCATGCTTCTTCGACCTGACCACGAACCGGCGGCATGACGCGCGTTTGCCACATCACCACCGTCCACGGTCCGTACGACGATCGCATCTTCTTCAAGCAGTGCCGTTCGCTGGCAGCGGCTGGATTCGATACCGCGCTCGTGGCGCCGATCGAGCGTACCGCATCCGAGGATGGGGTGCGGATCATTCCCGTTGAAGTTCCTGCGTCACGCTTGTTGCGGGCCACCATTGGGGCATGGCGGGCCTATCGCACGGCGAAGGCCCAACGTGCCGATATCTACCAGATCCATGATCCGGAACTGTTATGGGTGGCGTGGCTGCTGAAGGGGAGGAACAACCGCGTGGTGTACGATATGCACGAATCCATGCGTGCGCATATCCTGACCAAGACCTGGCTCGGCCCACGTTGGCTGAGGGAACTTGGTTCACGATGCTATGCCTGGCTTGAGGACACTGTGGTGAAGCGCGTTGATGCCGTTCTTGTGGTGGTGGAGCAGATGCGTTCCGAGTTGCAGGTGGCGATGCCACGACAGGCGAACAAGGTCCATGTGGTGCGCAACTTGCCGGTGATCGAACTGATCGATCGGGTCCGCACGCCGTTGCCATTACCGGATGAACTCACACTGATCTATGTGGGCGGCTTATCCCGCGTGCGCGGGATCAAGGAGCTGATCAGCGCCCTGCCCAAGGTTTCCGGGGTCCGGTTGAAGCTATTGGGACCATGGAGCGATGAGGCGTTCCGGGCCGATTGTACGGCCACACCCGGATGGGAGCGCGTGGAAGACCTGGGCCAGGTGCGCATGGATGCGGTTTACGATCACATCCGATCGGCGCATGTGGGCGTGTGCCTGCTCTATCCCTTGCACAACTACATGCTCAGCCTGCCCATCAAGGCGTTCGAATACATGGCATGCCGGAAGCCAATGCTCATGAGCGATTTTCCGTTCTGGCAGCAGACCTTTTCCGCCTCGGCACGCTTCGCTTCCGCACAGGATGTGGAGGCCATAGCCCAAGCCATCACCGCGTTGCGCGATGACCCCGAGGAACGCGAACGCATGGGGCAGGCGGCTCGCAAGGAAGTGCTGGACCGGTACTCCTGGGAAGCGGAACAACACGTTCTCATCGACCTTTACCGGCAATTGGCAGAGCGCTGATGAACGTTATACCGATCACCGATGAGGCTTGGGCTGCGCTGGCAGCGGCATCGCCCGATGCCGGCTTGATGCAATTTCCAGGTTGGCGATCGGTGCAGGGTCCAGAGTTGCAACGCTTCGGTGTGGTGGATGAAAAGGGCGGTGTTCTGGCAGGCTTCCAACTGATGCGATCGAAACGCAGCGGCCTCACCCTGTGGAGCCATCCACCATTCAACCAGAATTGCGGCTTCATCGCTACCGCGCGGGCGAAGAACCCGGCCAAGCGGATCGGGGAGGGCAAGAAGGTGCATGCCGCCATTGCATCCTTCCTGAACGGCCTGCCTGGTGTGGTCACCGTGGCTTTCCCACCTGAGGTATTGGATATGCAGCCCTATATCTGGGCTGGCTGCAAAGTAGTGCCGTCGTACACCTACCGCATCGATCTGGCACCGGGTATCGCGGCCCTGCGCCAGGACTATGCGACCGAGACCCGCAATGCGATCCGCAAAGCGGAAGCGGATGGTGTTACCGTTCGGCCCGCGACCCGTGCCGAAGTATTGCCGTTGATCCAAGCCACCTTCGACCGCAAGGGAAAGGCATTGGATCGTGCCAAGGTGGATCGCATTCTCCAGGCTTTTCTTGACGGAGGCCAGGGCTACGCCTTCCTGACCGAACTGAACGGGACCCCGATCGCTGGTGCGTTCTGTGCGACGGATGGTCATCGCGCCTACTACCTGCTCGGCGGTCATGTGAAGTCAGGAGGCCATGCGGGGGCAGGTGCCATGACGGTGGATCGCTGCATCGCCGAAGCTGCGCAGCGGTGTGTTCCGCAGTTCGATCTTGAAGGCTCCATGATCCCGGAGATCGAACGCTTCTTCCGTGGTTTCGGTGCACAGCTCACGCCGTACTTCACCGTGAACCGAGCGTCCTTCCTGGTGGAAACGGTGCTCAAGCGCAAGTGGCGCCATCAGTTCTGAACCATGCAGGTGATCCTCAGCCACGACGTGGACCACATGACGGTGTGGGAGCATTGGAAGGATCCGATCGTGCCGAAATTCCTTGTGCGCAACACGTTGGAACTGGCAAAGGGGCTCATCACGGGCCGTGAGTACACCTTGCGGTGGGCTGACCTTGTGCGCAACAAGTGGCAGAACATCGCCGAGGTGATGGACTTCCATGATGGCCTCGGCATCCGGTCCTGTTTCTTCTTCGGCCTGGCGAATGGGAAAGGGCTGAGCTATCCGCTGCGCTTTGCGGAAGAATGGATCCCGAAGGTCATCGCGCGTGGCTTCGAGGCAGGTGTGCATGGGATCGCTTTCGATGATGAGAATGCGATGCGGGCAGAATACGAGGCCTTCAGGCGGATCAGCGGGCAGGACCGCTTCGGGATACGCATGCACTATCTGCGGCAGGATGCGCACACCTTCGAGCGCATGGAACGCATCGGTTACCGTTTCGATGCCACGGAACAAGGGATCCGTCCGCCGCACCGGATCGGCAGGATGTGGGAATTCCCGCTGCAGGAAATGGACGGCTGGGCGATGGATGGTGCCAAGCGCTATCAATCGCGGGACCTGAAAGGGGCGATCGCGCACACCATGGCCAAATTGGAAGCTGCCGAGGAAGCGGGCTTGCCATTTTTCAACCTGCTCTTCCATGACCGTTATTACACACCGGCCTTCGCCACATGGATGGCTTGGTACGAGGCCATGGTGAAGGAATTGATAGGACGCGGACATCGTGTGGTGACGCACGCCGAGGCCATCGACCAACTGGAACGCAGGACATGAAGATCATCTTCCTGACCCAGTATTTTCCTCCGGAAACGGGTGCTCCGCAGAACCGTCTGTATGCCACCGCCACAGCGTTGCAACGCCGGGGAGCTGATGTTACCATCCTCACAGCGATGCCGAACTATCCGGACAACCGGATCCAAGACCCCTACCGGGGCGCGTTCTATCGCCGTGAACGCATGGACGGCATGGACGTTCTCCGCGCCTGGATCTTCGTCTCACCGAGCCGTGGCATCGTCGCGCGTCTGTTCAACTACTTCTCCTTTGTGTTCACCGCCCTTGTGGTCGGACTGGTCAAGTTGAAGCGTTCGGACATTCTGCTCGTTGAATCGCCCCCTTTGTTCCTGGGGATAACTGCCATGTGGTTGGCCAGGATGAAGGGTGCGAAGCTGGTCTTCAACGTGAGCGACCTATGGCCGGAGAGCGCCGTGCAGCTCGGCTTGGTCACCAACCCCGCATTGATCAAGCTCAGCACCTGGTTGGAGATGCGCTGTTACCATCGGGCAGCACTTGTTACCGGGCAAACGCAAGGCATCGTGAAGGATATCAAGGCGCGTTGCACGGAGAAGAACGTGCTGTGGGTGCCCAATGGTGTCGATCTCGCGTCCATCACCTCCGCCGAGTCCATGACGCCCTCGGACATCCGGTCACGCTTGGGCATCGCCGAGACCGATCTGGTGATCGCCTACGCCGGTATCATCGGTCATGCGCAAGGGCTGGAGGTGGTGCTGCAAGCCGCTGATGTGCTGCGCCAGCGGAGGGAGATCCATTTCATCATTCTGGGTGATGGTCCTGAGAAGGAGAAGCTGATCGAGCTAAAACGCGTCATCGGTGCGACGAACGTCCACTTCGTTGACCGCATGCCGCGCAACGAACTTCTGGGGAGTTTGCGCTCCGCTGATGCAGTGGTCGTCCCGTTGCGACGCAATGACCTCTTCAAGGGCGCGATCCCCAGCAAGATCTTCGAGGCGCTTGCGCTTCGGAAACCATTGCTGCTCGGTGTGGAAGGCGAAGCGAAAGAACTCTTCATCGATCAGGGGAACGCTGGGATCGCCTTTATCCCTGAGGATGCCCGGTCACTTGCCGATGCCGCCATCCGTTATGCGGACGATCGATCCTTGCTTTCCGTTCACGGAGAACGTGGTGCGGCCTACGTGCGCAAGCACTTTGATCGCGATACCATCAGCGAACGGTTGATGGCAGCGCTGGAACCACTGGTCGGAGATCGTTGATGACATGAGCGACGCATCGACCGCGAGGGGGCATTGGAAGGACCGCGTCGGACTGGCCGGGCAGTGGTCCTGGTGGCTCCTTTGCGCCGTGATGCCGATCAGCGGGCGCTACGTGCCAATTGTACTCGTCCTGACGCTTGCGTTCACACTGATCTCGTCGATCGGGGGTCCATGGCGGCTGGACCGGGCGCTGTTGTGGCCACTGTTCGCCTTCTACGCGTGGCATGTGGTGGGCATGGCATGGAGCACTGATATCGGTTTCGGACTGTTCGATCTGCAGATCAAGTTAGGACTGGTGCTGCTTCCGCTGGCCGCGATGGTCATCATGCGCCGCGATCCAGAGGCCTTGCCGAACAGTATGCTGGCCTTTACTGCAGGGGCGTTGGTTGCGGTCGTACTGAGCCTGTGGAAAGCTTCCGTGTGTTTTGGCGAATTCGGCTGGAAGGAATGCTGGACACAGAGCTACCTGAGCTATGATCTACATCCCAGTTATGCGGCATGGTACACCTGTTGGGCGCTGCTCTATTGGGGGCGCGAGCTGATCCTTGGTCGCTGTGCGCGTGGATGGTTGCGTGCGGCGATCCTCATTGCGGTCCCTGTCCTGCTGATCTTCTCGGTGTTGTTGGCGAGCAAGAGCGGGCTATTGGGTCTGGGCCTGGTGTCGGCGCACCTCCTGTTCCTCGTGATCCGGCATTTACGTGGTGTGGCAAGGACCGGAGTCTGGGTTGGTGTCGCACTTGCCTTGTTCCTGGGCGCGTGGGCGGTCGGTCCGGTGGTGAAGGTCAGGGTAGGGGCCGCCGTGAAGGCCGTGCGCATGGCGATGGTGGACGGTTCGAGCATCTACGCGTCCACCGAAGGCAACGAGGAACGTCTTGTGGCCTGGTCGTGCAGTGCTGAATTGCTCGGTGCCGATCCGTTGGGGGCCGGTACAGGGGACGTGAAGCACGCACTGGTGGCTTGTTATGGATCACACGGCGCCCATGATGCCGCAGAGCGCAGGCTCAACAGCCATAGCCAATTCTTGCAAGGCGGTGTTGCGTTGGGCTGGATAGGCCTGGTGCTGGCCCTTGCTGTGGCTTTGGTCCCACTGGGGGAAGGTATCCGGAGAAAGGAGAACCTGCTCGTGCTTTTCGCCGGGCTCTTCTTGATGAACGCTTCCATAGAATCGGTGCTGGAAGTGCAAGCCGGGGTAGTGTTCCTGAGCCTCTTTCTCGGCTTGCTGGCAAAAGGAGGGAGCAACGCGCCGGAGTAGCGAACTTCGCGACCCATGATACCCTTCTCCCCACCCCGCATCGATGACAGGACCGTGAAGGCGGTGGAAGATGCCCTCCGCAGTGGCTGGATCACCACAGGCCCCCGTACCAAGGAGTTCGAGAAGCGGCTGGCGGAGTATTGCGGCGTGGACAAGGTGATCGCACTGAACAGCTGGACCAATGCGTGTGAGTTGGTCCTGCGCTGGTATGGCATCGGGGCAGGGGATGAGGTGATCGTACCCGCCTACACCTATTGTGCAACAGCGAACATCGTGATGCATGTAGGGGCCAAGCCGGTGATGGTGGATGTGCTCGATGATTTCACCATGGATCCCGATGCCTTGCGCAAGGCCATCACACCACGCACGAAATGCATCATCCCGGTGGATATCGGGGGCTTGCCCTGCCGGATCGATCGGATCATGCGCGTGGCGGTGGAGACCTGCCACCTCTTTACACCAGCGGTCAATCTGCGCGTGGCAGGCAGCAATCCCCAGATGCGGTTGGGACGGGCATTGGTCCTTTGTGATGCGGCTCATTCCTTCGGCGCGCGGATCGAGGGGAAGCCTGTGGGTGCGCAAGCGGACATTACCGGCTTCAGCTTCCATGCCGTGAAGAACCTGACCACTGCAGAGGGCGGCGCGCTGGCCTTCAACCTTCCGGAGCCTTTCGACACCGACGAGCTATACCGGTACTTGAACACCATGAGCCTGCACGGCCAAAGCAAGGATGCACTGGCGAAAACGAGGCCGGGTGCCTGGCGATACGATGTGGATTTCCCGGGATGGAAATGCAATATGACCGATCTGCAGGCCGCTATCGGACTGGTGGAATTGGACCGGTTCGACAACGACACCACCCCACGACGGAAGGCGATCTGCGAGCGTTACCACGCTGCGTTCAGGAACGATCCCCGGTTCATTGTCCCGCATTTCAAGGACGAGATGCGCGAGAGCTGCTATCACCTGTACATGCTGCGGATCGCCAATGCCGCCGAGGCGCAACGGGATGGGATCATCACCGCGATCGCCGAACGTGAGGTCAGTGTGAACGTCCACTTCATCCCATTGCCCCTGCTGAGCTACTACAAGGGCCAGGGGTTTCGCATGGACGACTATCCGAACACCTACACGCTCTTCAGCAACGAGATCAGCCTGCCGGTCTACTACGACCTTACGGATGCGCAGGTGGATGAGGTCATTGCTGCGGTGAAAGCCGCCGTTGCGAAGGTCATGGGTTGAACCGGATGATCAAGCGCGCCTTCGACATCCTTGCTTCCACCACGGCATTGCTCCTGCTCCTGCCCCTGTTCCTGCTCCTTGCACTCGCCGTGGCATTGAGTTCACCGGGCGGCGCATTCTTCCGGCAGGTACGTGTCGGGAAGGAGGGAAGGAATTTCTCCCTGCTGAAGTTCCGCACGATGCGGCCCGGCAGCGAGGCAAAGGGACAGATCACCGTGGGCGGGCGCGATCCGCGGATCACCGGTATAGGCTACGTTCTGCGCAAGTCGAAACTGGATGAATTGCCGCAATTGCTGAATGTTCTGCTCGGTGATATGAGCATCGTTGGTCCGCGCCCTGAAGTGCCCAAGTATGTCGCACTGTACTCGGCCGAGCAACGCGAAGTGCTATCCGTTCGGCCCGGTATCACCAGTTTGGCGAGCATCGCTTACATCAACGAGAACGAGGTCCTGGGGAGAAGTAGTGATCCGGAACGGACCTATATCGAGGAAGTAATGCCGGCCAAGCTTGCGCTCGACCTGGAATACGTGAAGGAGAAGGGCCTCTTTCGCGACTTCAAGATCATACTCGGAACGTTGAGGCGCTTGTTGACGGCTTAGCACTCAGGCTTCCGGCTCCGCAGGTCCGAGCAGGTCCCGAAGCTTCTCCAACTCCTGGCTGCGTTCCGTATCGCCCATCTTCTGGTAGCTGTTCGCCAGGTTGTTCATCTGGCGCCGGATGATGTCCAGGTTCGTGCATGGCGCATAGAACGAGGGCCGCGGTTCGATCTTCAGCTTCTCCAGGAATTCGTTGATCTCGTTGCGCCCCAGGATGTCCCCCTGGCTGAAGGCGTTCACGTAGAAGAGGATGTTCTCCTCACCACTTTGCCCGCTATCGGCGCCGCCCATGGATTCCTCATCCAGGTAAGCCAGCACGAAGTGGTTCGGCAGGTTCACACCGCGAAGAGGCAGCCCAAGGTCCTCGGCAAGCACCTGGTAGATGATGGCGAGGGAAAGGGGATTGCCTTTGCGGCTGTCCAGTACCTCGTTGATGTAGGAGTTCTGGGGGGCGTGGTAATTGCGCTTGTTGCCCTTGAACCCATGCACCTGGAAGAAGATATGGTTGAACACCCGCACCTTTTCGAAGGCGGTCAGGTGATCGGTCAGTTCCAGCCAGATATCCTGTCGTATGGATGCCAGGCGGGCCTTCACCTTGTGCTCGTCCATATCGGGGTATCGGTAACGGCTGATGATCAAGGCGCCCTCCAACAGGTCCTCGCAGCCGCTTTCTTTCCACGCGACCAGGCGATCGGTCACCCCGGCCAGGTGGATGGTCTGCAGGATGTCCTCGATACGGTTACGGAAGAGGTCGCCGAGGTCGTCGTACTCCCACGCACGTTCCAGCACAGGCACCACAGGATCCCCCAGGGAAACGATACGATCACGGACCTGAAGGTATACGCCTTCATCGGGATCGTCGATCAGGGTGATCAACGCACGGATCTCGGTCTCGCTCATGGGAGGAACCATCCTTCACTACGGTGGCTGGGCGTGAAAGTATCGGCCCGTCCCTCGCTTCAACGGTGCGGGTACGGCGTAGTTTCAACCAGCAGGGGTTGAATGCCACTAACAGCACCGTGTGGAAATACCCGTTTGCTCACGGCATGAAGTTGGCATGCTGCGCGATGTCTACTTTCATACCATGGTCCGACCGATCGCCCTACGTTGTTGGATATTCCTGTTGGCTTCGGCACCCCCGCTGCTCGCCGCACAAGGGGGCAGCGGGCAGGAAGCTCCGCCGGTGTTCTCAGTGGTCGAGGAGATGCCGGAGTTCCCGGGCGGCCAGCAGGCCCTGAACAAGTACTTGGTCGATCACATCAATTATCCGGAGATCGCCAGGGAAGAGGGCATACAAGGCAAGGTCATCCTCTCGTTCGTTGTCCAGGAGGATGGCACCTTGGGTGAGGTGCAGGTGAGGCGGGGTGTGCATCCATCGCTGGATCGCGAGGCCATGCGTGTGGTGCAGTCCATGCCTCCCTGGATACCCGGCAAGAACAGGGGCAGGGTGTGTCGTGTACAATACAACCTGCCGGTGAACTTCGTACTGCAGTAAAGCGGCTCACACCGTCGTCACCCGCTGTAGCACTTCTGCGATCATACGGTCGATGGCACCGTGGTGATCCTTGCTGTACTCCTTACGCAACCGGTTGGCTACAACGGTGCAAACGGTAGCTGTGCGGTGGCCCAGCAATCCCCCCAGGCCGTAGAGCGCGCTGGTCTCCATTTCGAAGTTGGTACCGCGCAGACCATCGTGCTCGAAGCTCGTGAAGCGTTCGTTCAGGCCGTCCACGCTCGGCACTCCCCGAAGCTGGCGGCCTTGTGGCGCATAGAAGCCGCCCGACGTGAAGGTGATACCCACCACGTTGCCATGACCGAGCATCTGTACCAGGTCCTTGTCGCCCCCGGCCACGTAGGGAACGGGAAGATTGTCGGGCCACTCGGTCTGTTGCAGCAGTGCGTTCAGCAGGCGTATTTCCGCATCGGTGTTCTCGTAGGCGTAGTAATGCAGCACATTGTCGAGACCGACGCCATAGGCACTCACGATACGGGTGTCCACGGGAATGTCCTCCTGCAAGGCACCACAAGTCCCCAGACGGATGATCTTCAATGAACGGGTCTTTTCCTTCGGCGCCCGGGTTTGTAGATCGATGTTCACCAGCGCATCCAACTCGTTCACCACGATATCGATGTTGTCCGTGCCGATGCCGGTGCTGAGCG
>DEQO01000108.1 GCA_002360495.1 Flavobacteriales bacterium UBA3364 | reverse complement strand
TGCCGCCGCCGTAGAGCAGGTCCCGGTGGCCGTTGCTGTCCCAATCGCCCACGGCGAAGCTCCAGGAAGCATTGTTCACGGCCGCGGTGGTGGGGAAGGTGGTGATGGGGAATGCACCGGCATCACCTTGATAGGCCACGTTGAAACTGGTGCTGCCCGGCGCCACGAGGTCGTCCCTTCCGTCATCGTTCATGTCCACGGCGCCGCGCACGTTGCCCATGCCCGGGACGGCGTTGGTGGAGAAGACCACGACATTCTCCGGCACCCACGATTCCTGCACGGTGAAGGTGAAGCCATCGCTGCTCCAGAAGTTGTCCCAGGCCATGAGGTAGGTGGTGCCGCCCGTTACGGGGAAGGTGGCGATGGAGGTGTAGCCCGGGCCTTCATCGTCGCCGCCGGAGTAGCACACCAGGGCTCCACAGGTGCCGGTGTACACATGCAGGCGCGTATCGATGTAGGGGAAGCCGGTCACGTAGCTGCTCACGGTCACCAGCATGTCGGTGGCCGGGGTGAAGCGGTACCATAGCCCCGCACTGCCCGGGGTGGCCTGTCCGGCGCAAAGGGTCGTTGGCGCCGCACCGGTAACGGCTGGCGCGGTGTACGTGCCCAGGTCCACCACAACGGCGTCGGCACACGTTAGCTGGGCGTTGACCGCCAGGGGAAGCAGGAACGCGAAGGCAGGGGCTGTACGCAGGGAGCTCATGGAGGCTGGGGTCCGTCTTTGGGATGGAACGGAGCGCAAGGTAGCGGTCCATGGACCTCCGCGCGATGCGGATCCGGCCCGGAATGGCGGACCGCAACGCATGGCGCCGACCCTTGGTGCATGATCACGGTCGCACATTCCCGCTCAGCTGGCAGCCACCTGCACCGCGCTGGTCGAGGACGGCCGAGCCGAAGTGCACTGCTTCTACCTTCGCCCCATGCCCCACGGCCACGCGCATGTACACACCGGGCATGACCACCACGGCCATGACCACGGGCATGCAGCGGGGGCGGCCTCCTTGCGGCTGGCCTTCTTCATCAACCTGGCCTTCACGGCGGTGGAAGCGGTGGGCGGCTGGTGGACGGGCAGCATCGCGGTGCTGGCGGATGCGCTGCACGATGCGGGCGACTGCCTGGTGCTGGGCCTGGCGTGGTGGCTGCAGCGCGTGTCGCTGAAAGGGCGCGATGCGCAATACAGCTACGGCTACGGACGCTACAGCATGCTGGGCGGCTGGCTGGCCAGCGTGGTGCTGATCGTGGGGGCCATCGGCATGCTGGCGATCACCGTGCCGAAGCTGTGGGCACCCGTCACGCCGGACACGATGGGCATGCTCGGCATCGCGCTGTTCGGGCTGGTGATGAACGGCTTCGCGGCATGGCAGCTGCACGGTGGCCGGTCGCTGAACGAACGCGGCGCCTACCTGCACCTGCTGGAGGATGTGCTGGGCTGGGCGGCGGTGCTGGTGGGGGCCGTGACGATCCGCGCCACGGGCTGGGCCATCGTGGACCCGCTGTTGAGCATCGCGATCAGCGGCTTCATCCTGTGGAACGCGGTGGGCACCCTGCGCCGGGGCACGGGCATCCTCATGCAGGAGATCCCCGCGGGCATCGACATGCAGGCGGTGCGCACACGCCTGATGGCGATCCCGCATGTGCTGGACCTGCACGACCAGCACACATGGACCCTGGACGGATCCCTGGTGGTGCATACCGTGCATGTGGTGGTGAACGCGGTGGACCTGCAGGAGGCCCGCACCATCAAACACGCGGTGCGCTCCGAACTGGCGGCGCTGGGCATCCGCCATGCGACCATCGAACTGGAGTGGGCCGGTGAACCTTGCGCCCTTGAACACCATTGAACCATGACAGTATCGAAGTCCCTCTTCCGGCTCCTGGCGCGCGCGAACAAGGCGGTGCTGCCGAAGCAGTGGCACAAGGACCTGGCGCGGCTGAACAAGGTGGAAAAGCTGCTGGTGGCCTGGCGGATCTGGGTGACGAAGAATGCGTTGTAGGCTCGCAGGCTCGCTGTGATCTGATCCACAGATGGGGACGATGGCACAGATGGTATGCCTGGCGGGATGGTAGAGGGGCTCGCGGGCTCACGTGAGAGCGTCCACAGATGAGGACGATGGAAGAGATGGAATGCCTGGGATGATGGCAGGGGCTCGCGTGAAAGAATCCACAGATGGGGACGATGGCACAGATGGAATGCCTGGGATAATGGCAGGGGCTCGAGGGCTCGCGTGAGAGTATCCACAGATGGGGACGATGGCACAGATCGAAAGCTTGGCGGGATGGTAGAGGGGCTCGCGGGCTCGCGTGAGAGCGTCCACAGATGGGGACGATGGCACAGATCGAAAGCTTGGCGGGATGGCAGGGACTCGCGGGCTCGCGTGAGAGAATCCACAGATGGGGACGATGGCACAGATGAAATGCCTGGCGGGATGGCAGGGGCTCGCGGGCTCGCGTGAGAGCGTCCACAGAGGGGGACGATGGCACAGATGGTATGCCTGGCGGGATGGCAGGGGCTCGCGGGCTCGCGTGAGAGTATCCACAGATGGGGACGATGGCACAGATCGAAAGCTTGGCGCGATGGCAGGGGCTCGCGGGCTCGCGTGAGAGTATCCACAGATGGGGACGATGGCACAGATCGAAAGCTTGGCGCGATGGCAGGGGCTCGCGGGCTCGCGTGAGAGTGTCCACAGATGAGGACGATGGAACTGATGAAATGCCTGAGATGATGGCAGGGGCTCGCCGGCTCGCGTGAGAGTGTCCACAGATGGGGACGATGGCACAGATGAAATGCGTGGCTTGATGGCAGGGGCTCGCGGGCTCGCGTGAGAGTATCCACAGATGAGGACGATGGAAGAAATGGAATGCCTGGGATGATGGCAGGGGCTCGCGGGCTCGTGAAGAGATCATCCACGGATGAAGAAGATGGCACAGATGGAAATGCAGATGGCGTTCGGCGGCTTAGTGCAGCCATCGCCTGATCTCCCGTTGAGCGTTTCTTGTATCTTGCTCATGGTGGAATACAGCGGAGTATCGTCGTTCCGATCCGCGAACCATGGACGAGCGGGATCCACAGACGTATGCGATCATCGGTGCAGCCATGGAGGTGCATGGACAGCTGGGGCATGGCTTCCTGGAGGCGGTGTATCACGAGGCGCTTGCACATGAGTTGCGACTCGTTGGTGTCCCCTTCGTCCAGGAGATCGAACTGCCGGTGTATTACAAGGGGGAGCTCCTGGGCACCCGGTATCGCGCTGACCTGATCTGCTTCGGTGAGGTGGTGGTGGAACTCAAGGCCATCAGGACCTTGACGTCCGTGGATGTCGCACAGCTCTTGAACTACCTCAAGGCCACCGGCAAGCGCCGCGGCCTGCTGTTGAACTTTGGTTCTCCCCGCCTGGAATACGAACGGAAGGTCTTCGGACCCTGACCCTGGGGCCTGGCCATCGGTGCATGCCCCTGATCACACCAGGCAGCGCTATCCGTGACCTCTTCGATCCGTGGACGACCACGCATCCAGATGCACACGTGAGAGCGGTTGTTAGTTGTCCGTTGTTGGAGCGCATTGACCGTGTCATCATCCATCCGCGAATGATCCAATACCACCAAGGAGGCACTATCTGTGACATCATCTATCAATGGACCATCCCACGCCCTCCAAGGAGTGCATTATCTGTGTCATCGTCCTCATCTGTGGATCATCCACTCTCAAAGGAGGCATTATCTGCGACATCATCCCCATCTGTGGATCATCCATCACCATCCAACGCTACGGCCTACTTTCGGCCGGTGCGAACGGCGGTCCTGCTCCCCTTCCTCCTCATCGGCCCGGTGGCCGGGCAGGCCCAGCCCGCCCTGGTGATCAACGAGCTGCAGGCCGCGAACCGGCATACGCACGAGGCACCGGACGGCAGCACGCCGGACTGGATCGAACTGTACAACAGCGGCGACGGGGCGGTGGATATCGCCGGCATGCGTTTCGCGGTGGCCGGGCGCCAGCATGTGGTGGAAGGCTCCCTGACGGTGGCCCCGGGCGAACACCGCCTGCTGTGGTTCGACGGGCATCCCGAACGCGGACCGGACCACATCGGGTACCGGCTGCCGCGCAAGGGCGGTACCCTGCTGCTCATCGCCGCGGACGGCCTCACCATCCAGGACCTGTTCACCTACCCCGCCATGGCGGGCGACCTCAGTGTGGGCCGGCTGCGCGATGGGGAAAAGACCTGGAGCTTCTTCACCACGGCCACCCCCGGCGCACCGAACAGCGGCACGCACGCCATCCAGGGCCGCACGGCCACCCCCGCGTTGGACACGCTCGTGAGCGGTGGGCCCGGTCCGCTGATGGTGGCCCTGACCGCCGCGGAAGGCGCCACGGTGCGCTACACGGTGGACGGCACGGAACCCACCGGGGCGCACGGCACGGTGTACACGGCACCGATCCCCGTGGACCGCGACCTGGTGATCCGCGCACGCGCCTTCACCGACGGCCAGCTGCCCAGCAAGGAATGGTGCAGCACCTACGTGCTGGGCGGTGCGGCGCGGGAAGGCATCACCATCGCCATGGACCAGCGCGGCCTGTCCGATGACAGCATCGGCATCAACGTGGAAGGGGCCCTGGCCAACTTCAGCCGCAGGGGCCGCACATGGGAGCGGCTGGCCATGGTGAAGTTCAACGGCACGGAGGATGCCCCGGTGCCCATCGGCATCAGCATCCATGGCAGCGGCTCGCGCGGCCTGCCGAAGCGATCGTTCAAGCTGCATGCGCGGGACCGCTATGACAGTCCGGTGAAAGGGCTGCGGCTGAGCGGTGAGGAGCATTTCCAGGAAGGCATCCTGCGCGCCGATGCCGGGCCCCACACCTTCCTGCGCAACCGCTTCCTGGAGACGGTGGTGGCGCGCCACCACCTGCGCGTGGACGTGCAGCCTTCGCGGCCGATGCCGCTCTACCTGAACGGCCGGTACTGGGGCCTGTACAGCTGGATGCCACCCAAGGATGCGCAATGGCTGCAACACATCAGCGGCAGCGAGGCGGTGGACGTGCTGGAGGGCCCCGCGGCGGTGGTCCGTTCGGGCAGCGATGCGCACTTCAAGCCGGCCATCGAGCAGCTGATGGCCCTCGCGCCGGCCGACACGCTGGCACGGTACATCGACCTGGACAACCTGATCGACCTGGCCTGCCTGGACCTGTGGACCGGACGAGCGGACCACGACCTGAACGTGCGGCTCTACCGGCCGCGCCAGCACGGAGGCCGGTGGCGCTGGGTGATGTTCGACATGGACCTCTGGGCACCGGCGGAGGAGAACAGCGTGGAGCGCATGGCGGCGGGCACCGCCGCCGAAACGCCCTACATACCGCAACTGCTGCGCCATCCGGAGCTTCAACAGCTGCTGCTGGCGCGCATGACGGCCCTGCTGGCCACGGCCCTGTCACCGGAGGAGGCGGCCGCCACGGCGGACAGCCTGTACGCCGCCCATCGCGCTGCGATGCAGGCCGATCACGACCGCTGGAACGCCGAGATGGAACGTCCGGACCCGGATACCGCGCACCGGGCTTTGCGCACCTTCATCGCCCAGCGCGACCGGCCGCTGCTGCAGCACCTCGCGGCCGGCACCGGACGCAAGGTGCGCACCGTCACGATCGAGGCGCCACCGGCCGGATCGGGCGAGCTGTGGATCGACGACCTGGCGCTTTCACCGGGGGTGCATGAGGTCCACGGCTTCAGCGGTGTGCCGGTGACGCTCCGGTACAGTCCGGCCCCGGGCCATGAGCTCATCGGCTGGAAGGGAGCGGACGGCACGGATGCGGTGGTGATGGTCGATCCGGCAAGGACCCGGCAGGTGCGCCCGATCCTGAGGATGGTGGCTCCATGAGGGGAGGGCGCACCAGTGGTGGTGCACCTCATCGGAGGCCGGCCGGTGACGTCGGCCGCGCGGATCAGGCCAGCGCGGCCTGCAGCAGGGAATTGAAGAGCGACCGGCCGTCGGTGTTGCCGAGGCGTTCATCCGCCGCGCGTTCGGGATGGGGCATCATGCCGAAGACATTGCGTTCCTTGTTGCACACCCCGGCGATGTTCTCCTTGCTGCCGTTCGGGTTCGCGGCATCGGTGATGCGGCCTTCGGCATCGCAATAGCGGAAGAGGACCTGGTCGTTGTCCTTCAACGCCCGCAGGGTATCGGCGTCGGCGTGGTAGCGGCCTTCGCCGTGGGCGATGGGGATCTTCAGGGCCCTGTCGGGAACGGCGTTGGTGAGCGCGGTGTTGCGGGTCGCCGGCCGTATCCAGGTGTTGCGGGCGATGAACTGCTGACCTTCGTTGTGGAGCAGCGCACCGGGCACGAGGCCCGCCTCGCACAGCACCTGGAATCCGTTGCAGACCCCGAACACGAGCCCGCCCTTCCGCGCATGCTGGGCCACCTCCTGCATGATCGGGGAGAAGCGGGCGATGGCGCCGCTGCGCAGGTAATCACCGTAGGAGAAGCCACCGGGCAGCACCACCATGTCCACGCCCTTCAGGTCGTGGTCCTTGTGCCAGAGGCGCTCCACGGTCTGCCCCAGCAGCGTGCCGAGCACGTGGACCATGTCCTCATCGCAATTGGAACCCGGAAAGGTGACGACACCGAATTTCATTCCATGATCGCCGCAGCATGTAAGCGCAACGAGGCGCGAAGTTAACGGGGGGCAAGGGAAGCGCCGTGATCAGCCGAACTGCTTCCAGATCGCCATCGCCAGCAAGGCCAGACCCCCAAGCTCACTGAGCCAGGCCCGGCGCGTCCCGATCAAGGCAAAGGTGAACAGCAAGGACAGGGGAACGGCGAGCAGGACAGGCGGATACCAATTGTTCAACACGGATACCGAACCGATGACGACCCCTAGTGTCGCTACGAAAGCCAGGAAGGCACTTCTCAGGTTCTGCTCACGCACCACCCCGCGATTGTATTGTCGGGCGAACTGGTACAACGATATCGCGAGGAACGCGAGGAGCAGTATGCCAAGAACGCCGGGCAACGGGTCACCCTCCTTCGGGGTGAAAGGCGCCGGGCGGGAAATGGTCCGCAATGGATACCACACCCCCGCCCCAGCGAGTGTCAATGAACCCCAAGCGAGATAGAAGATCAGCAGGAGCCCAAGCAGCGGTACCAGGTATTCACGCCAGCTGAACGGCCGCACCACGGAGACCGATGCCCACACCACCACCACCAGGAACGAATAAGGCATGTACAATTGGGCGGCGAGACCCAGCAGCAGGCCGGCATCGAACAGGGGCCGGAGCGCCCCGCCACCACTGGTGAGCGTCCAGGTGCGCCGCATGGACCAGAGCACGAAGGGCATTCCGAACAATGCCGGACCCAAGGAACCCGGTGGTGCCAGAGCGGCCAATAGTACGGGGAAGAGCAGGGCCGGCAAATGATTGCGGCGCTCCACCAGTTCAGCCTCGCCCATGACCCCGATCAACTGCACGGATATGGCGCATATCGTCGCCAGCAACACCACCCCGTGCGTCCATGGGGCGGCTGCGAACAGCACATCAAGCAGTGCCTGGAGCGGCATGGATGCTTCAGGAGGGACCGGCGGTAGTTGGAGGTGGCGCAAGAACAGCAGCGGCACCAAGCCCAACAGGCCGATGAGGACCCCGGGTTGGTTGCTGCGGAACAGACGGACGAGCATTCTTGGCGCGGTATCGCTGTGACGGGCTATCTTTGGCCGGTACTACCCCCGAACACGATGCAACAGACCTTCTTCGCCATCGGTCATTTCCTGGAAGCCACGTTCCGCGTACTCGCTTCCATGGGTTGGATGCCGGTGACCGCGATCAGCTTGCTGATGGGCTTCGGTCTCATCTACTGGTTGGTCCTGCAGGGCAAATACAACCGGAAGGCGCACAGCGACGGCACCCTTATTTGACCGGTTGCGGTTGAGGGGAGGTCCGGGTGGCAGGTTGCTTCACCAGGTCCAGGCCGATGTCCGTGCGCAGATATTTTCCTTCGTAGACGATCAAGCCCGCGCTTCGCTGCGCGGAAAGAATGGCCTGCTCCAGGTCCTTCCCGAATGCCGTTACCGATAGGACACGCCCACCGGCGGTCTGCAGTTGATCGCCGCTCATGGCCGTCCCGCTTTGGAACACGTAAGCGTCGCGCACCAGTTCCAATCCGGTGATGGGGTTTCCGTTCTGAACTTCGTTCGGGTAGCCCTCGTTGGCGAGCACAACGGTCACCGCCGTGCGATCGTCCACGTCCACATGACGCTCGCTCAGTGTGCCTGATGCGATGCCCTCGAAGAGGTCGAGCAGGTCGCTGCGCAAACGTGGCAGGATCGCCTGTGTCTCCGGATCCCCGAGACGTACGTTGTACTCAATGACGTAAGGCTCTCCATTCACGTTCATCAAGCCTATGAAGAGGAAGCCGCTGTAAGGGATCCCGTCCTTGCGCAGACCACGGATGGTGGGCGCTGCGATACGATCATGCACCTTCTGCATGAAGTCCTTGTCCGCGAAGGGTACGGGGGAAACGGCGCCCATGCCACCGGTGTTCGGGCCTGTATCCCCCACCCCGATGCGTTTGTAGTCCTTGGCCGAGGGCAGCATTTTGAAGGCCTCCCCATCGGTGATCAGGAAAGCGGAAAGCTCGATCCCTTTCAGGAACTGCTCGATCACCACACGCTCGCCGGCCGCACCGAAACGACCGCCCTCGAGCATGTCCTTCACCACCTTGCCGGCCTCCTTGCGATCGCTGGTGATCACCACGCCCTTGCCGTTCGCAAGGCCATCGGCCTTGATCACGTAAGGCGGCTGCGCGCGGTCCAGGTGCTCCTGCGCCTCCTTCAATTGGTCCTTGGAAAAGCTGCGGTGCGCTGCGGTCGGGATATTGTGGCGGAACATGAACTCCTTGGCGAAGTCCTTGCTGCCTTCCAGTTTCGCGCCTTCCATGCGCGGGCCGATCACGGTGACCTTGCCGGCCAACTGCGGATCCGCGGCGATCCGATCGTGCAGGCCGTCCACAAGTGGGCCTTCAGGTCCGACCACAACGATGCGGATCTTCTTTTCCAGGATAAAGGCCCGCAGCTTCTTCTGGTCGTGGAGGTCCAGTGCCAGGTTGCGGCCATGGCGCACGGTCCCCGGATTCCCGGTACAGATGTAGAGTTCGTCGAGCAATGAGCTTTGAGAGATCTTCCACGCCATGGCGTGCTCCCTGCCCCCCCCGCCGATCAACAGAACGTTCATGCGATGCCTTTGGACAAAGGAACAGCGGACAGCAGAGGGGGCGAAGTATTGTTTTCAACAAATGAACAACGCCGCGCTCCTGGCGGAACGCGGCGTTGACCAGCATGGAAAAGCTCAGTGCTTGTGATCCGTTGCAGCACGCTTGATGCTGCATCCCACGTTGCGCGTGGTGGCCGGATCGATGGGCTTGCCTTCGACCAGGTTGTTGATCGCCTTTTCGAGGTACTTCTCCTTCACATCGGAAGCGCTTCCAACGTTGTCGTCAATGGCACCTTTGTATACGAGCTTCAGGTTCTTGTCGAAAAGGAACACGTGAGGAGTGGTGCGGGCCCCGAAAGCATCGGCCACGACATTGCCTGCATCCAGCACATAGGAGCCTGTGTAGCCTTTCTCCTTGTATCGGGCTTGCATGTCAGCGAAGCCATCGCCAGCATCGCGCTTGGCCTCATTGCTGTTCACCAGCACCATGCCCACACCCATGCGCTGGCTGAAAGCGCCCAGTTCGGGATAACGGCCTTCCCATCCGTCGCTGCCTTCACCACCCACCACGAAAGGGCAGGTGTTGCAGGAGAAGACCACCAAAAGGCCGTTGTTGCCCACGGCATCCTTCAACGAGATCTCCTTACCACCGACCTCCTTCATCTTCTTGTCCGCCGCAGGCAGGGGTGTGCCGATGGCGAGGTCCGGTAGAGGGTCGTGCGGAAGCACGGTGAACGCGGCCAAGGCGGCCATTGAAGCAAGTTTGATGATCATCCGGGAAGGTCTTTTGTTGGGGGTCCAAGGTACTTCGACCAACACGATCCGTGCCGAACTTCGTTCCACATTCATCACCGTTCTTGGGCCCTGTCGTACTTCCGGATCTGCTCATCATCGCCACGGCGCTATTGGCCTCATTGCTCACGCTGATCAGTGGGTTCGGGCTCGGTACCCTGCTGCTCCCGGTATTCGCCCTGTTCTTCCCTCTGGAACTTGCGGTGGCCATGACGGCAGTGGTACACCTGCTGAACAACGTGTTCAAGTTCGGTCTGCTGTGGAGGAGCGTCGATCTCCGGATCGTCCTGCGGTTCGGGATCCCCGGCATTCTTGGGGCTTGGTCCGGTTCCCTCCTGTTGAACGGGTTGGAAAAGGCTCCTTATCTGTATCCGGGGCTGCTGCATCCGGTCAGCATCACTGCCGTGGTGATCGGCGGGTTGATGGCCGTCTTCGCGATCTTGGAACTGACCCCGGCCGCGTCGAAGTGGTCGCTGCCATCGCGGTACCTGGTCCCGGGCGGTCTGATCGGGGGCTTCTTCGGAGGATTGAGCGGACACCAAGGTGCATTGCGCAGTATTTTCCTGTTGCGGGCCGGACTGTGCAAGGAGGCGTTCATCGCAACGGGCATCGCGATCGCATTGCTCGTGGACCTCACCCGCATTCCAGTCTACTTCCAACAACTCCCATCGGACCTATTGCGGCCACAATACCCGTTGCTTGTATCGGCCACCTTGGCGGCGTTCGCCGGTGCCTGGTTGGGAAAACGCTGGATACCGAAGGTCACTTTGCGCGGTGTGCAACGGATCGTTGGACTCTTGATGCTCGCGATCGCCACAGCGCTGATCGCCGGCCTGATCTGAGACACGGCCAATGGAAATGGACCTTGCGGGGCCTTCAATGCTTGCGGCCCTTCCAGCGGAAGGTGGGCTTGGCAACATGGCGCGATCGGCGCGTTGCGGAAACACCGCCCAGCGCTGCTGGGTCCGTATCGTAGATGGCGTAGTCGAACGGCTTCTGCGAATAATAACCGTCCAGGAATTTCCGCAGGTAATCAGCACCCCGCACAAGGGGTTCGCAAGCGCGCTGGAACGGTGAAAGCGCACCGTAGACGGCCCGTGTCTCACTGATCGCGCGTGGGCTCATGCCGAGATTACCCCCATCATCGACGAAAGAGGAAAGGAACCGCGGTATCCGGATCATGCGGGCACCGCGTGCGTTCTGGTCCCGCAGCCAAGCCCAATCACCCATGGCCTTCCATTGCGGATCGAACAGGATCGCGTTCGGGCCTTTCACCAACTTGGCCCGGAAGAACAGCGAACTGCTTTGCACCGGTGTTCGACCCAGGCGAAGGATCCCCGTCGTAGGCACCACTGCTTTGCGGTGGCACATGTAATCGCCCATCGCATCCACCACGATCGTGTCCCCAGCGACCATGTCCGCTTCCGGGTGCATGGCGAAGAAGTCCTTCACGGCGGCCAGCGTTCCGGGCAGGTATTGCTCATCGCAGTTCAGCCAGGAGAAGATCTCGCCCGACCCCTTGGTGATGCCCCGGTTGATCGCATCGTACATACCATCATCCTTTTCCGCGATGCCCAGGATGTCGGGCCGGGTCGTCAGCCACTCACGTGTCCCGTCCTTGGAACCACCATCCTGGATGATGTGCTCCACGTCCACTCCTTCGCCGCGTTGTTCGGCAACGGAAGCCGCGTTCAGCTTCAGGAAAGCGAGCTGCCCGAAACTGGGCGTTACGACAGTGAACCTCATTGCTCGTGCGGCCATTGGATGAGAAGCCGCTTACGATGATCAGAGCGGAATGTTGCCGTGCTTCTTCTTTGGGAGGGTATGCACCTTGTTCCGCAGCATGTCCAACGCAGCGATGATCTTCTCCCGTGTTTGCGAAGGACGGATCACCTCGTCCACGAAACCGCGCGCTGCGGCTTCGTACGGATTGGCGAACTGTTCCTTGTATTCGGCTTCCTTCTCCTGCCATTTTGCGGCAGGGTCCGAGGCCTTTGCGATCTCTCCTTTGAAGATGATCTCGGCAGCGCCCTTCGCACCCATCACCGCGATCTCGGCACTGGGCCAGGCGAAGTTCATGTCGGCTCCGATGTGTTTGGAGTTCATCACATCATAAGCTCCTCCATACGCCTTGCGCGTGATCACCGTGATCCGGGGAACGGTAGCCTCGCTGAAAGCATAGAGCAACTTGGCCCCGTGGTTGATGATCCCACGCCATTCCTGGTCCGTGCCCGGGAGGAAACCGGGAACGTCCACGAAAACGAGCAAGGGGATGTTGAAGGCATCGCAGAAACGTACGAAACGTGCGGCCTTGGTGCTCGCATCGATGTCGAGCACCCCTGCCAGGTTGGCGGGTTGGTTGGCCACACAGCCCACGGTACGGCCTGCCACTCGGGCGAATCCGACCACCATGTTGCGTGCAAATTCCGCATGCACCTCCATGCTGCTGTCCGGATCGATCACAGCGTTCAACACTTCGCGGATATCGTAGGGCTGGTTGGGGTTGTCCGGGATGATCGTGTCCAGGGCCGGGCGCGATTCATCCCCTGGCGTGAACAGGAATACCGGTGGTTCTTCCTCACAATTGCTGGGGATGTAGCTTATGAGTTGGCGTAGCTGTCGGATCGCATCCAGTTCGTTCGGGGCAGTGAAATGGGCCACACCGCTCTTGGTGGCATGGGTGCCTGCACCACCAAGGTCCTCGCTGGTCACCTCCTCGTGTGTAACGGTCTTGACCACGTTGGGGCCGGTGACGAACATGTAGCTGGTGCCCTCCACCATCATGACGAAGTCGGTAAGTGCCGGACTGTAAACGGCGCCCCCTGCGCAGGGTCCGAGTATCGCGCTGATCTGGGGCACCACGCCACTGGAACGCACGTTTCGGTAGAAGATGTCCGCGTAACCGGCAAGGCTCACCACACCCTCCTGGATACGGGCACCACCACTGTCATTGAGGCCGATCACCGGTGCCCCGTTCTGCATGGCGAGGTCCATGATGCGGCAGATCTTGGCCGCATGGGCCTCGGCAAGCGATCCCCCGAGGACGGTGAAGTCCTGGGAGAACACGTACATCAGTCGTCCGTCGATGGTACCATAGCCGGTCACCACCCCATCGCCGAGGAACTTCTGGTCGGCCAGGCCGAAATTGTCGCTGCGGTGCGTCACCAGTTGACCGATCTCCTGGAAACTGCCCTCATCCAGCAACAGGTCCACCCGCTCGCGTGCTGTGAGCTTGCCTTTCTTGTGTTGGGCGGCGATCCGATCGGCACCGCCACCAAGCAGCGCCTGGGCGGTCCGTGTGTCGAGCGTGTCGAAATGTTCCTTCATGGTCGGTCGGGGTGTCCCCTTGGTCGATGGTGGCCAAAGGTAGACGGCCGGTCCATGCTGGAGTGAAGTGTCGTACTGCCGTACTTTCGGGCGGAAGATGCGTTGGCGTTTCGCAGACCTGCCGGTCCGTACCAAATTCATGGTGACACTGGGTATACCGGTGTTGGGCATGGTGCTGCTCCTGGGCAAGCAGGTGGATTCCAGCATCAAGCGCCGCTCGGTGATGACCTACATCAACGAGCAGTCGGTGATGATCGGTGGTTACTCCAAGGTCATCCATGAGCTACAGAAGGAAAGCGCCTATTCCGTTGGTTTCCTCACCGGGCAGCCTGTCACGTCGATCAAGTTGAGCATTCAACAGTCGCGCACGGACAACGCCATTGAGAACCTGCGGGACCCCTCGCACCCGGACGACCCGAAGATCACCGAGGGCCATGCGTTCGATGGGCTGAACATCCTGCGGAAACGAGTACTGGACCGGAGCATAGATGCCGCATCCGTCTCGCGTGCCTATGCGGCAAAGGATGCGCGTCTCTTGGACGACGTTGGCCGCATCGGGAAATGGGGCCTGGATTCCGAAACGAAGGATTGGATGTACGCCCACTTGCGGCTGTTGAACGCCAAACAGGCGTTGAGCGTAGTGCGCGACCGGCTCAGCATCAGTTCAGAGGGGACCATCAGTGAATCGGATCAATCCGAAATGGGTGACCTGATCTCGCAATACGAAACGAACCTCCTTCTCTTCGAACGCGATGCGACCCCGGAAGTGTTGAGCGCCTACCGCGAATTGTTCCAGGGGTCGGACGTGAACTTCCTGCGCTCCTTGATCGGCACGGTGAAGGAGCGCCGCACGAACGACCCATTGGGCGTCGCGCCCCGCCAATGGTGGGAGCTTTCGCTGCGTGCCTTGGACAAATTGAAGGAGGTGGAGGACCGCTCATTGGGGCTGATCCTGGAGAATACGGCCCGCAATTCACGGGAGTCGGAGATCCGGTTGTTGATCGTGCTGGCCGCGTTGATCGGGGTGGTGGGTGCCGTGACGGTGATGGGCTTCGTGATCCTGCGTGGGGTGCGCAATACGGTGAACGAGGTAAGCCACGCGGCACGCTCCCTGGCCATGGGCGACATCAGCGCGGAGGTGCCGGTGACGAGCGTGGACGAGATCGGCCAGATGGCGTTGTCCTTCAACGGCATGATCGACAACATCCGGTCCCAAGCCGGCAGCGCGGAAGCGATCGGCAAGGGCAACTACGACACGCAGGTGAGCGTGCGCGGCCCACAGGACGTGCTGGGCATCGCGCTCACGCGCATGAAGGAGAACCTGAAAGCCGCGCGCTTGCGGGACAACGACCAGACCACAGCTCTGCAAAACGAAAAACTGAAACTGGAACAGGCGAACGAGCGGATCCATGTGTTGATCAAGGAGATGCACCACCGGGTGAAGAACAACCTGCAGGTGATCGCCAGTTTGTTGCGCCTCCAGGCGGGCACGATCTCCGACGAGCGGTTGCAACACGCCTTCGCCCAAAGCCAGAGCCGGGTGATGTCCATGGCCTTGATCCACGAGAAGCTGTACAAGGGCGATGAGCTGGCCACATTGGATGTCGCCCTATACATCGAGGAACTCTTCGCCGAGCTGGTGCGCGTGAACGATGTGGGTGACAAGATCCAGTATCGCACGCACATCGACAATGACCTGTCCTTCGACCTGAACACGATGGTACCGCTGGGCCTCTTGCTGAACGAATTGATCACCAACTCGTTCAAACACGCTTTCGGGGAGCGCCGAACGGGCCACATCAAACTGGCCATCACGAACGTGAAGAGCGGGGCCTACGACCTGATCTATACCGATGATGGTGTCGGCATCCCCTTGGACAGGATGCAACCCAATGAGGCCACACTGGGCACATCACTGATCGAGAGCCTGGTGGACCAGCTGAACGGCCGTATGACGATCGAAGGTGGTCCGAAAGGCACCTATTACCACATCCGGTTCGGGCCACGTTAGCGCCGTTGCGGACCTCCTAACCGCCCGCAAGCTCCGCCTCCACTTCCTCGCTCAGTTCCATGTTGTGGTAAACGGCGTTCACGTCGTCGTCCTCATCCAGCATGTCCACGAGCTTCATCACGTTGCGTGCGGTGGTGATGTCCACGGGCATCAGCGTGAGCGGGAAACGTTTCAGTTCTGCGCTCTTCGATTCCACGCCGAGTTGCTCCAGTTTCTGGGCCATGCTGCCGAAGGAGGTGTAGGGTGCCAGCAGGATCATTCCTTCCTCCACACGGATCACATCCTCTGCGCCGCCATCGATGCATTCCATTTCGAACTCATCGGGATCCATCCCCTTCAATGCTGCCGTTTCAATGACGAACTCCGCCTTGCGCTCGAACACGTGTGCCAGGGAACCGGACGTTCCCAAGGTGCCGCTGCACTTGGAGAAGTAGCTGCGCACATTGGCCACGGTGCGTGTGGTGTTGTTGGTGGCGGTATCCACGAAGATCGCAACACCACCTGGCGCATACCCTTCATAGGTCGTTTCCGCGAAATCGTTGCCCTCCCCGCCTGCGGCCTTCTTGATGGCACGGTCCACGTTGTCCTTGGGCATGTTCATCCCGCGGGCATTCTGGATGGCCATCTTCAACCGGGAGTTGGAATCCGGATTGGGCCCACCGGCTTTCACGGCCATGGCGATCTCCTTGCCGATGCGCGTAAAGAGCTTGCTGAGCTTGGCGTTGCGCGCGAAGATCTTGTGTTTGCGCGTTTCGAAGATGCGGCCCATATGGGGTGTTGTTCGTTGGAGGACCGCAAAAATAGACGGTCTGCGGGAAAGGCCGCTGCGCCGCGGAGTACGTCTGCGGATGGCGCGGATGAACGCTGGTCCGGATTCTCGCTTGCTGGCGGAACGTACGATCCTTGCGGTGTGCGGCGGCAGCGATCGGGAAGTCGTGCACCATCGGGATCCATCCAGGCCCATCCACGCCATCCGTGGACGAACAAGGTGCGCCCGGGCGCCTGCACTACAGCCCCGAACGGGCGAAGCCGCAGGTATCCCCACGGCTCCGGGGTCCAACCCCTCGTTGCGCGTTCCACCCTGACCGGGCCTGAGCGCTAGTTGAACCCGATGATCGTGAGGCCCACGTTGAACGGGGTAAGTGCAGGGCCCTTGTTCCTCTCGAACAGGTCGGTAAGCCCGTACTCCGCAAAGAGGTTCAGGCTCCCGTATCCGATGCGCACCGCGGCAGCAGCACGATAAGGCAGCAGGTAGTGCTCGCCTTTGCTGATGTCCTTCTGCGTACTGCCGTTCTCGGTGTACTTCTGCTTGTACATGCTCTCGTAGTACCAGGAACCGACCACACCGATGGCGACATGGAAGTTCTTCTTGTTGCTGAATTCCGAACGATCCTGCTTCCTGCCCCCGACCGTGTCACGCGCAGTGGCCATGACCTCTTCAGCGGTGGGCATCCTTGCGGCTTTGGTATTGAACTCGAACATCAGTGGTACACGGATACCGATCTGACGCAGCTTGTTCTTGCGATAATCGGGGCTCTCCACGGGTATCGCATAGACCGAGTCGCGGTCGAATTGCAGCAGGTCGTTGTGGCTCAACCGGTAACTGGTGAACTCCCACCCAAGGCCGGTGAGCAGGCCCACATGGTGCGAACCGAACTCGATCTTCTGCTCCATGAAATTGATCGCGACGAACCTTGAGTTGATCTGGTCAAGTTCCATGTACTCGGATTCCTGCGGCAGATCCGTGCTCCCATCGGGCCCGAGCAGCATGTTGAAACCCACATCCACACCGGACCAGTAAGTGAACTGGTTGCGGCGTTGTGTACGCAGGTCCTTCAGTACCTCCGCGACACTGTCCATTTCGCTCGCCCAGGGTTTGGGCACAGTGGTGATGGTGATCCGCTTATACCGGGTGTCGATGGTGAAGCTGTTCTTCTCCTTGGTCGTGTCCGGGGTGACCACATCCACGAAAGCACCTTCCTCGGAATTCACCCCCACGTTGAGCATGGGCATGCCCGGATAGGTCTTCGTGGTGTCCGTTTGGGCCAGTGCCATCAAGGGCACGAACAGTGCAATGGTCAACAGGGTCTTCATGCTGCGTCGTTCTTGATCATAGGACGATCCATGGCGCTCGGAGTTACAGGTCCGTCCGAAAAAGCAAAAAGCCCCGTTCGGCGGGGCTTCGTTGCTTTGAGGCAAGAGGTGTTCAACCCCTCTCGTTGTGGAAGTTGAATAGCATGTGGGTGGTCTTCCAACTGCCTTCAGGGTTCTCGCCGATATCGATGCGGGCGAGTTTGCGCAGCACATAGGCCTTGAGTTCCGCATTCTCCGAACTGCACTCGAGCACTTCGATCTTCCCTTCTTTGTCGATCACGAAGCTGACGTAGACCTCGCCTGTCATATCCTTCTTCGCAAGCAACGGGTAGGAGAGGTTGTTGCTGAGTGCGCGGTCCAACGAGCGCTCCAGAGCGGAACGTTTGGCGGTGACGCCGCCGATGCGCAGTGGTTCAGCAGCGCGGACGTACCCGAAGGTGAACACTGTGGCCAGCAGAAGCAGCGAGCGGGAGATGATGGTTTTCATGGTGTTGTGGTGTTGGTGATCCTTAACGCCCATAGGACGGGTCCTAGCGCCCGTGAGTTACAACGGATGGGGCGGATCGTGATGAACGGCGCAAGCGCGATGATGAGTGGAAGAAGGCCGAACGACAACCATTACACCGGTGTCATCGGACCATCCTCGAAGCCATGATCACGGACCTCTCTGGAGGCGGCACGCACAAGCGATAGGGGCTGTTCAGCGGCTGGCGCTGATGGAGAGATTGCGGCCCAGGCGCAAATTGAAACCCCGCACACCACCATCATCCTTGCGTTCCACCGCAAGGCCGGTACGATCGCCGGCAACCGCCTTCAGTCCACGATCGACCATGGCAATGGCGTCATCGCCATCCAATGGACGCGACTCCGGCTCGGGCTGTTCCAGGACGCGCTCACGCACCGTTGCAGCGAAGAGTTGACCAACGGTCTTCGGTGCGTTCGTTGCAGGAGCCGTGATAGCTGATGCCAGTGGCTCCTCGACCGTGGGTGGTGCAGCGGGAACAACAACATCGATCGATCGAGGTGTTTCCGCTTCGTTGGGCTTAGCGGGTACTTGCTGCGCGATCGGCAGCTCTTCTTCACGCTCCATATGTGCTGGGACCGGCACCACGGCGGGGGAGGGATCTTCCTTGGGGGCTTGCTTAACCGGAACAGGGGCCGCGTTCGGTCCTGAAGGAACTTTCACGTCCCTCTGAGGAACACTCTCGTACGGTCCATCCGGTACCACGTTCGCGTTCGGTGTCGGAGCAGATGACTTCGGTGGTACCTGCACCATTCCAGGCGCCTCCACGGACGGCGCCTTGAGCAACCAAGCGCCCAGACCCAGCAGCAACGCGACCGTTGCCGCTGCGGCCAGTCGTACCCAGGGAACGCGACCGATCGGGATAACGCGGCCTCCCTTCTTGAGCGATGCCTTGTGCGGATAGAGGACCGTGGTGTTCACGATCCGGGTGGCTTGCATCAACGTCCACAAAAGCTGTGCTTCCGGATGAGCAGCGAGATAGGTGGTCAACGCACGTTCTTGCTCCACCGACAGTTCACCTTCCATACGGGCCACCAGATGATCATCGAGGGTGTGGCGCATGACCACTGCTTTTGGCGGGAGGTGGCGCTCGATGTCCTTCTTTGCCGCATAAGCCACGGCCTCAGGGACCAACTTGGTCAGCGCGTACAACCGTTCGGTGCGGGCATGCTCCGGGTGGTCCAGCAAGTAGGTACGCAGCGCATCCAGTTGTGCCTGATCGAGATCACCTTCCGACCGGGCGATCAACTGATCGTCCAACGTGGCTTGCGAAACAAGACCGATCGGTGGCAGCGTGCGTTTCAGGGCTTCCTTGTCCAGCTTTGACAATTGCGCTTCAATGCCGTCAACAGTAGGCAGCTCATCCAAGGCTGCAGCCAACTCGGGATGCTGCAACAGAAACGCATCCAACGCACGGTCTTGCTCCGGGGAGAGGTTGCCCTCCAGCCGATCCAGCAGCCAGGCCTCGTAGTTGCTATGGTCGATGTGTTCGTTCACAGGACAAGGTCCAATTGACCGATGTATTCCTTCAACGCGGTACGTCCGCGATAGATGTACACTTTCACCTGTGCGAGGTTGAGCTGTGTAAGCTCGGCGATCTCCTCATAGGTATATCCCTCCAGATCCCGAAGCAATACAACGCTCCGTTGAATGGCAGGCAACGTGGCGAGCGCGGAATCCAGCACCTCCTTCAGGTCGGGTTCGCCCTGCGATGTGGAACGCATGTTCTCGTGGTGCTCTTCCATCGGTGTGCTGCGCTTCCCCTTCCGCACCTCATCCACCATCGCATGATGGGCGGTGGTGAAGAGGTAGCTCTTCGCCTTGGCGCCATCCACTTCATCCACCTTCACCCACAACCGCGCGAAGCTTTCCTGCACCACGTCCTTGGCCAGGTCCTCGTCACGCAAATGCTTCAACGCGAAGCGATAGATGCCATCGGCATGCAGGTCCACGGCGGTGTTGTATTCTGCGAGCGTCATCGGGGTGAGGGAACCCGGTGTTCAAGGGTGGGACGGCCACGCTCCTGCGAAAGTTACAGGCTGCCGGAACAGGACAGCGCCCGGAGCGATCCGGGCGCCGCCACTCCACCATGATCGCAGTCTATTTCACCTCGACCACCATGTACTTGCTCATTCTCCAGAACGCGGCGGGGTCCTTTCTCCCGACCCGGACGAGGGCGACCGTGAGCTGCACGAGCCATGGACCATGGCCGTGGTCAATGGTCGTGCCATGTCAGCATGGACCATGAACGCTACGGACGGACCTTTTCTCAGTCCAACTTCAGCACCGCCAGGAATGCATCCTGCGGAACTTCCACGCTGCCCACCTGGCGCATGCGCTTCTTCCCCTCCTTCTGCTTCTCCAACAGTTTGCGCTTGCGTGAAATGTCGCCGCCGTAGCACTTCGCGGTAACGTCCTTGCGCAGGGCTTTCACCGTTTCACGCGCGACGATCTTGGCGCCGATGGCGGCTTGGATCGGAATGTCGAATTGCTGGCGCGGTAAGAGTTCCTTCAGCTTGCTGCACATCTTCTTGCCCAACTCATGCGCGTGGTCCCGGTGGATCAAGGCGCTGAGGGCATCCACCTTCTCGCCATTGAGCAGGATGTCCAACTTGATGAGGTCGCTTTCCTTGAAGCCGATGGGGTGATAATCGAAGCTCGCGTAACCACGGCTGATGGACTTCAGCTTGTCATAGAAGTCGAAGACCACTTCGCCCAGCGGTAGCTCGAAGGTGAGTTCCACGCGATCGGTGGTGAGGTAGTTCTGACCGGTCAGCATACCGCGCTTCTCGATGCAGAGGGTCATGATGGCCCCGGTGTATTCGGCCTTCGTGATCACCTGCGCCTTGATGTACGGTTCCTCGATGGACTCGATATGCATCACCTCGGGCAGTTCGCTCGGGTTGTGCACGTTCACGATGTCACCGTTGGTCTTTGTGACGATGTAGCCCACGTTGGGAACTGTGGTGATCACCGTCATGCTGAACTCGCGCTCCAGCCGTTCCTGGATGATCTCCATGTGCAACAGGCCGAGGAATCCGCAACGGAAACCGAAGCCGAGCGCTGCGCTGCTCTCGGGTGTCCAGGTCAGGCTCGCATCGTTGAGCTTGAGCTTCTCCATGGCATCGCGCAGCTCTTCGTACTCATCGGTATCCACAGGAAAAATGCCGGCCCACACCATGGGCTTCACATCCTCGAATCCGTGTATGGCCTCTTCGCAAGGTCTGTCGCGATGGGTGATCGTATCCCCCACTTTCACTTCACTGGCGGTCTTGATACCGCTGATGATATAACCCACATCACCTGCTCCCACCTGTGGCCGGGGACTGATGTCCATCTTCAAGCAACCCACTTCGTCCGCTGCGTATTCCACGCCGGTGTTGAAGAATTTGACCTGATCGCCCTTGCGCAGCGTTCCGTTCATCACCCTGAAATACGCAATGATGCCCCGGAAACTATTGAACACACTGTCGAAGATCAGTGCCTGCAACGGTGCCGCCGGGTCTCCTTTCGGCGGTGGGATGCGCTCCACAACGGCCTCCAGGACCTTGTCCACGCCAAGCCCGGTCTTTCCGCTCGCGCTCAAGATATCCTCCAGTTTGCACCCCAGTAGATCGACGATCTGATCCTTCACTTCCTCGGGGTTGGCCGAAGGAAGGTCCATCTTGTTCAGGATCGGAATGATCTCCAGATCATGCTCTAGCGCGAGATAGAGGTTGCTGATGGTCTGTGCTTGGATCCCTTGTGTGGCATCGACGATCAACAAGGCACCTTCGCACGCGGCGATCGAACGGCTCACCTCGTAGCTGAAATCCACGTGACCCGGAGTGTCGATAAGGTTCAGGATGTACTTCTTCCCATTGAGGGTGTAGTCCATCTGGATGGCCTTGCTCTTGATCGTGATCCCACGCTCCCGCTCCAGGTCCATATCGTCCAGGTTCTGCGCCTGCATGTCCCGATCGGCAATGGTGCCGGTCATGTGCAGGAGGCGGTCGGCCAGGGTGCTTTTCCCGTGATCGATGTGGGCGATGATGCAGAAGTTGCGGATGTTTTCCATGGAATGTCCGACCTAGATGGTCTGCCCCTGAAGAAAAGCCCGACCGGTCAAAGGGCCGCAAAGGTAGCCGAATAGGACCGCGCGGTCTTCAGTGTCCGTACCTTTGAAAAGGCCCGGTAGTTGGGCCTTCAGGCAACCCGAACCCCACGGATCGCATCATTGTCCCGGATGGCCATGACGGACGAACAACTAGCAAGCGGTTGTGTCAACGGCGATCCTATCGCACAAAAAGCTCTATATCAGCAGTTTGCGCGAAAAATGATGAGCATCTGCATGCGATACGCACACGACCGGGACCAAGCGCAGGATATTCTGCAGGACGGATTCGTGAAGGTGTTCCAGAAGATGGACCACTATCGCGGTGATGGGCCCTTGGGTGGTTGGATCGCACGCACCATGGTGAATACCGCCCTGGACCATATCCGCCGGAACAAGCCTTACGATCACAGCTTGGACCTGACCGAGGCCGAACACCTGCACAGCGAGGACGAGCATGTGCTATCGGGCATGACGACCGATGAGTTGATGGAGCTGATCCAGGCACTACCCGCAGGCTACCGCACGGTATTCAACCTCTTCGCGATCGAAGGATATCCGCACAAGGACATCGCGGAAATGCTTGGCATTTCGGAGAACACCTCGAAATCGCAATTCATGAAGGCGCGGGCGTACCTGCGCAAGCTGTTGCCGAAAGAGGCAGCGGCCCATTACGGACTACAGCATGAAGGATAGTTTGAATTCGCTTTTCCGCGACCGGTTCCAAGGGCATGAAATGCCCGTGGACCCCGGTGTGTGGCATGGCATTACCCAACAGATGGCGAACACCGCTGCCACCACCGGTGCGGATGGCGTGAGCGAGCTGTTCAAACAGCGGTTCCAAGGCCATGAAACGGCGGTGGATCCTCGGGTTTGGCAAGGCATCAGCGCGCAGTTGGGCCATACGGTGGTGGGAACAACGACCGGATCCAGCTTGCTGGGCTGGGCGGCAGCGGGTATTGTTGCCGTGACGGTAGGAACGGTGGCTTACTTCAGTATGGGCGAGCCGAAGACAACCGCGAGCGTAGCGGTTCCTAGTACCCCGACCCAACAGGTGACGCCGAACATCGTCCCTGGTACGGTCGTGGCGGAGGTCGGCGGGAAAACGTCGGAGCCGATGGCCCAAGGACCTGCCGTTAAGCGCAGTGCAGCGACCCGGGATCGGGAAGTATCCGTACAGGCCGAACCAAGCAGTCAACCGGCAGCTGTTGCGTCGGATCCCGTGCTATCCATAACGCCCGACGCGACGGTGCAGCCCACGCTCCCCACAAAGGAGGGGACTGCCGTGGTGGAGAGCATCATCGCGGATATCACCAGCGAGGTGAAGCAACAGGTCTTGGAACAGCGCGACCGTGCGCAAACCACGGATCCCGGTCAACCTTCCAACGGCCAGGCGCCTACGGAACCGGAATCCGAAATGGCCGCGATGCCGGAATTGTTCGTACCCAACATCTTCACCCCGAACGGTGATGGCCCGAACGATGTTTACCAGATCAGTGCGGAAGGCTTTGATCAGGTCCTGCTGCGCGTCTACTCCGTTAAGGATAACCGCCTGGTCTTCAGCACCAATAACAACCAGGAGCATTGGACCGGCGCCAATTGCGAGGATGGGATGTACTTGGTCGCTGTGGAAGCACGGACCCCGGATGGGCGCACGGCAACGGAAGGCAAGGTGGTTTGGCTGAACAGGAATCCATGAACCTACTTCTTTCCAGCCTCGACCAACGGATTAAGTTTGGCGACATTTTGAAGACATCGACCATCTCGCTGATCAGGATCACTTTCACGGGATACACTCATTAGGAATCGACTGCGTGAACACTATGCGACAGACACTTCTCACCATTTTCGGTCTGCTGGCCACGACATGGTCATTCGGGCAAACCTTCACCATCAGCGGTGGTGATATCAGTACATGCTCCGGTGAACTGTGGGATTCCGGCGGGGACGCATCCACCGGGTACTTGGACAACGAGGATTACACCATGACCGTTTGCCCGGACGGTTCTGGCGAAAGCGCGATCTCGCTCGAATGGCTCGTATTCCAGCTTTCCTTGGAAGGAGATTTCGGCACGTTGGACCGCCTCAGTATCTACGATGGCGATGATACGACCGCACCGTTGATCGGTGTTTGGACCGGTAGTGCCGCCCCTTCCATCGTAGCGGCTTCCTTCACCAACGCCACAGGATGTCTCACCCTTCGCTTCGAAAGCAACGATGTCGGTATCGGTGCTTTTGTGGCCTCCATCTCGTGCTACACTCCCTGCGAGCCCCCGGTGGCCGTGAGTTCGATGGGCACGCCGCCCCCCGCTCTGCTCTGCGTGGGCGAACCGATCACGTTCGACGGTTCGGCCTCGACCGCAGCCGCAGGATTCAACGTTGCCAGCTATGCCTGGGATTTCCGTGACGGGTCGCCGATCGGTAGCGATGTGCTTATCTCCCACTCGTTCTCCGCACCAGGTGAGTACTATGTAAGCTTATCGGTGACCGATGACAACGACTGCGTGAGCACCAATGTGGAGGAACTCCAGGTGCGTGTTTCAACCGTGGCGGACTTCACCGGCACCATGATCTCGGACAACGAGGTTTGCACAGGGGAGACCGTTACGCTCACCGGTGTCGTGGAAAGCCCGACATGGACCAATACTCCGCTACCGTTCGTTGAAGGCCTGACCTTCCTCCCCGATGGCACAGGTGTTACCTACACGTCGGAAATGACCGTAGCGGGATTACCGAACGGCACGCAGATCGGCAACGCAGAGGATGTAGTCGAAGTCTGCTTGGTATTGGAACACTCGTTCGTGGGGGACTTGATCGTGAACCTGACCAATCCGGACGGTGATCAGGTACTCCTTTTCGACGGCAATCCGGGAGGGGGAACATACTTGGGCGAGGCCAACAACCAGGACGATGGCGTTCCAGGCGTGGGCTGGTTGTATTGCTTCCAGAACGTTGGTCTCTTGGGCACATTGCCGGACGAGATCGTGGCGGGCAATACGATAGAGGCCGGCGATCCCCCAAGTGCCGCGGCCGTACCGGGTGTCTATACTTCACAAGAGAGCTTCGGGGGATGGATCGGTGGGGCGGTGAATGGGATCTGGACACTGTCCATCCTTGATGACCAGGGGATCGATGATGGGTACATCTTCGAATGGTACATGACGTTCAACCCGTTGCTCTATCCTGATGCGATCACCTTCACCCCGCACATCGGAATGGGTCCTGATTCGACCGCATGGTCGGGGCCGAACATCGTGGGAACCGATCCCAATGGCGAGATCGCCACGGTGATCCCCTCGGAGATCGGCCAGTACGAATACACGTACACGGCAACGAACGACTTCGGCTGCTCGTTCGATACGACGTTCACCATCAACGTGGTTCCCGGCATCGAAGGACCCATCATCATCACCGGTGATGACCTGATCTGTGATGGTTCCATCGGTACCATCAACGCACCGGCAGGCTTCGACTCGTACACGTGGAGCAATGGCTCCGTCGGGCAGGTGGTCAATGTCGGTCCGGGCACATACACGGTGACCGTCTCCGAAGGAGCCTGCAATATGACCTCCGAGCCTTTCGTCATGGAAGGCGCCCCGAGTCCATCGCCCGTGATCCAGGGGCCTGAATTCAGTTGTGGCGGGCAACCTGCCGTGCTTACCACCACGGAAGACTATGTGAGCTACAGTTGGTCCAACTCGAGCACAGCCCCCTCCATCACGGTGGGTACTGGTTCCTATTCGGTCACCGTAACGAATGCCGAGGGGTGCAGTACCACTTCGGATCCATTCGTTGTAACCGTGGGCAGTGCGCCACAAGCCAGTTACACTGTTGCACCACCATCTCCTCAGGGCATCGGTACCACGGCCATCTTCACCGATGCTTCCACGGGGAACGGATCGCCCCTCACTGATTGGGCTTGGGAGTTCGGCGTCCCTGGCCAAGGCAGCACATCCCCCTCCACCAGTTACACGTTCGATACACCGGGGACGTACAACGTGACCCTTACCGTTACCGCTGCTGACGGCTGCGAGGATGCGTTCACACTGCCCTATGTCATCCTTGCGGAAGAGGTGATCATCCCGAACGTGTTCACCCCGAACGGGGATGCCAATAACGAGTACTTCGTGATCGAGAACGGGCAGTATTACACGAACACGCTCGCCATCTACAACCGCTGGGGGCAGGCCGTATTCGATGTCAAGAACTACCGGAACAACTGGCGCGCAGCGGATGTGCCCGATGGGACCTACTACTACGTGTTCACGATCGACAACGGGAAGGAATACACCGGACATGTGTCCATCCTGCGCTAGTTCCCATCGCGATCCAGCACCAGAAGGGCTCCTGTAAGGGAGCCTTTCTTCTTTTCTCCTGGATCTTTCGGCCGCGTTCGGCCCCGTCCAAGGCACTGGTACGCGTGGTCGTTCCGCCACCAACGGCCATGCTCAACGGCAGGCAGTATCCGCCAGGACAGGGCCCGACCAATACTCCGTAAGATCCCCAGCCTGGTCCACCAACTGCGCAGTAGCGAACGACCCACAGGCCAACGAAAAGCCTGTCTACCGCGTCTTTCCTAAGCAAATGCGCAATGTTCCGTTCCTCCGGTCACCACCCTGTATCCAGGAAGGTTGGCACAGGCCGACCGGTCGCTGTGGTGTGCCGCTTGGAACTCCGTGCGCAGTGTCGACCAAGAAAGCCGAAAGGGACTTAAGTTTGACAACGTTTTGAACACCTGTTGAATACTCGGTCGGACCAGGGCATTCCACTTTACCCCAATACCCGAACAGGGACCCACATGCGAAGTACACTATTCATTCTTCTGGGCTTTCTGACCACCACATCGGTCTTCGGACAGTACACGATCAGTGGCGGGGACCAATCCACGTGTACGGGTGTTTTGTTCGATTCCGGCGGAGAAGCCTCAACGGGGTATCTGGACAATGAGAATTACACCATGACGCTCTGCCCCGATGGATCAGGGGGCACCGCCATCTCGTTGGAGTTCGCGGCTTTCTCTCTCTCCGATGAAGGATCGGAGCCATTGGACCAACTCTCCATCTATGACGGTGACAATGTCAGCGCCCCGCTCATTTACTCGTTCAACGCCAACAACGTGCCCGGCGTGGTTTCGGCCTCGTTCGGGAACACGTCGGGCTGCCTAACGTTGAACTTCACGAGCAACGAGGTCGGCATCGGCGCATTCGCCGCTTACATCTCGTGTTACACGCCGTGTGAACCTCCTGTGGCCATTGCGACCATGGGCACGCCTTCACCCGCACTGGTCTGCATCGGCGAGGAGATCACCTTCGACGCCTCCGCATCCACGGTCTCGGCCGGTAACAGCATAGCCGAATACCGGTGGGATTTCGTCGATGGGACCGTGGATAGTTTGAGCGGCCCCATTATCACGCACGCGTACGAAAATCCAGGCGCCTATACCGTGCGTCTGCTCCTGACGGACAATTCCACGAACGAATGCACCAGCACGAACCCCATCGACCTCCAGGTGCTGGTGGGTACTCAACCTGATTTCACGGCCTTGACCTTGGACACCGTGACCATCTGTCTGGGGGAATCCGTTCCGCTGAGCGCTGTTGGCGTGGAAGCCGTGACATGGTCCGGTGCGCCGATCGTCGATTTTGGCGGGGGCATCTACCTGCCTGATGAACTGCTCACCCCCTTTGTATCGAGCGTGACCTTCACAGGCTTCCTGCCCGGAGCAACATTGGAGAACATCGATCAGTTGGAGTCGATCTGTGTGAGCATGGAACACTCCTACATGGGCGACCTCGACCTTATCATGCGCTGTCCGAACGGGCAGGAGGTGTACATGCACGAATACGGAGCCGGGACTTCGGGTGGAGGAACATTCATTGGCGATGCATTGGACACGGAGGAAGTGCCACCAGTGCCGGGCACCTGCCTGAACTATTGCTGGACCCCGAACGCTACGAATGACACGTTCGACAATTCCTCGGCTTTCGGCACTACACCGAACGTACAGCCCGCGACCGTGAACCCGGGTGGTGGCAACGTCCTGATACCAGGTGACTACACGAGCGAGCAGCCATTGAGCCAATTGGTGGGTTGCCCGCTCAATGGAACATGGACGTTCGAGGCAGTTGATAACCTGGGAGCGGACGATGGCTTCATCTGCTCATGGCAGGTGGTTTTCGACCCATCCCTGTACCCCGATCTCGTTTCGTTCACGCCGATCCTGGGTGTCAATGACCTGGATTCCGCCAGTTGGAGCGGCAATGGCGTGGCTACCGACCCACAAACGCCCTTGCTGGCCACCGCCACCCCCACTGCCGAAGGAACGTTCGACTACGTGTTCACGGTAACGGACAACTTCGGTTGCTCCCACGATACATCCATGACCATCATCGTAAACCCCGGCGTGCCCGGCCCCATCCTGATCACCGGTGATGAACTCGTGTGCGAGGGCGACCTTGCCTACCTCAGTGCTCCCGCCGGTTTCGAAACCTACAATTGGAGCAACGGGGCCGTGGGCCAGAACATCAGCACCCAATCGGGTGGGGAGATCACCGTCACCGTCGGGCTCGGCGACTGCACCTTGGAATCCGAACCCTTTATCGTGGACCAATCCCCAAGCCCGACCCCTGTGATCACCGGACCGTCCAGTGGTTGCGGAGGCGGAACCTCCACCCTTACGACCACCGAGCAGTACGCATCCTACGCCTGGTCCAACGGCAGCACGGATCCTTCCATTGCTGTGGGTACGGGCACCTATTCCGTGATCGTGACCGCCATCGGCTCCAATTGTACGGGCGCCTCGGCCCCCTTCTCCGTTACGGTGGGCAGTGATCCACAAGCCAACTTCTCCGTAGCACCGCCTTCCCCGCAAGGGATCGGCACGACGGTCGTTCTCACGGACGCTTCGACCGGCAATGGTTCGCCCCTGACCGATTGGTCTTGGGACTTCGGTATTCCCGGCCAGGGCAGCAGCTCCCCATCCACTTCCTTCACCTACGACACACCTGGGAATTACGGCATCACCCTCACCGTCACTGCTGCGGACGGTTGTGAGGACTCCCTGACCATTTCCTACATCATTCGACCCGAGCAGATCATCATCCCCAACGTTTTCACGCCCAACGGGGATGCCAACAACGAGTACTTCGTCATCGAGAACGGCCAGTACTACTCCAACACGCTCGCCGTTTACAACCGCTGGGGCCAAGCCGTGTTCGACGCCAAGAACTACCGCAACACCTGGCGCGCAGCGGATGTCCCGGATGGAACATACTACTACGTGTTCACCACAGCGGACGACAACAAGGAGTACACCGGGCACGTCACCATCCTCCGGTAGGTTCCTCCAACATGTACTGGAAAGGCTTCGCGCACGCGAAGCCTTTCTACTTTCGCACCGCATTCAGCCACGCTAATGAAGGTCATCGAACATCTCCGCAACGCCGACCGGACACTGCTCTCGTTCGAGATCCTCCCTCCCTTGAAGGGCAAGGACATCCGGTCCATCTATGAGGGCATAGATCCGTTGCTGGAGTTCAAGCCCAGTTTCATCAACGTCACCTACCACCGCGAGGAGGTCATTTACAAGGAAAGGGGGCAGGGCCTGTTGCAGAAAGTGCGCGTACGCAAGCGGCCGGGTACAGTGGGCATTTGCGCCATGATCAAGGCCAAGTACAACATCGATTCCGTACCGCACCTGATCTGCGGGGGATTCACCAAGGAGGATACCGAGGACGCGCTGATCGAACTGAATTTCCTCGGGATCGACAACGTTCTCGCACTTCGCGGGGATGCCATCAAGAGCGAATCCTCGTTCATTCCGGAGCGCGAAGGGCACGCGCATGCCGATGAGCTTATCCACCAGATCGCAGGACTGAACAAGGGTAAGTACCTGCACGACGAAGAGCAGGAAGCGGCACCCACCGACCTGTGCATCGGTGCGGCGTGCTATCCGGAGAAACATGCCGAGGCCCTGAACCTCGGCACGGACATCGCCTACCTGAAACGCAAGGTGGATGCTGGCGCGGACTACCTCGTGACCCAGATGTTCTTCGACAATGCCAAGTACTTCCGTTTCGTTGAACTATGTCGCGCCGAGGGTATCAATGTGCCCATCATCCCCGGCCTGAAACCCCTGACAACACTAAAGCATATCGCTTTCATCCCCAAGACCTTCGGCATCGATCTGCCGCAGCCCCTGGCCAGCGAACTGGTGGCCTGCAAGAGCGATGCGGATGTGAAACGCCTGGGCGTCGAGTGGAGCATCGCCCAGACCAAGGACCTGATCGCGAAGGGCGCGCCTTGCGTCCACTTCTACACAATGGGCAAGAGCGAAGCCGTTCGCTCCATCGTTGGGGCAGCGTTCTGACCCTGGATCCGGCGAAACACGGGCTTCCTGCGTTACTTCGTGGGAATGCGCGTCCTGCGGCTGCTGATACCGGTACTTTTTCCTCCACTGTGCGTGGGGCAGGTGTGCTTCGACAGGGAATTGCTCCCGGAGATCGCCCGACGCGAGGCGCATCCGGCCATGGAGAAGGCCGGCGACGGGCCCGATCGCGGTTACGACCTGGACTACCACCGACTGGAACTCAGCATGGATCCTGCGGTCCGCGCGATAAGCGGGTCGGTCACCCACTATTTCACGGCTCTCGAAGACCTTTCAACACTGGATCTCGATCTGGCGGGCTCGTTGATCGTTTCCGAAGTGCGCCACCACGGTAACGCGATCGGTTTCACCAGGAACGATGACCGCCTTTCCATCGAACTGCCTGCTACACTGCCACAGGCAGGACGCGATTCCCTCACCATCCTCTATTCTGGAATTCCGCCCAGCAGCGGGTTCGGTTCTTTCGTACAAAGCATGCATCAGGATGCACCGATCCTCTGGACCCTATCGGAGCCATATGGAGCCCGTGATTGGTGGCCGTGCAAGCAGGACCTTGAGGACAAGGCCGATTCGCTGGATGTGCTGGTGACGGTGCCTCAAGGCCAGCGTGTTGCCAGTAACGGCCTGCTCATTTCTGAAGCGCCGATCAACGACGGGCTGGTTCGTTTCCACTGGCGGCATCGGTACCCCATCGCGTACTACCTGGTGGCCCTTGCCATCACGAACTACGTCGCCTACACCGACGTGGTGGCGCTACCCGAAGGACCGGTCGACGTGCTCAACTATGTTTTCCCGGAAAACTTGGTCAGCGCCCAGCAGAACACGCCGGACATCATTCCCCAAATGCAGTTGTACAGCGAACTGTTCGGGCGATATCCCTTCGCGAACGAGAGATACGGGCATGCCCAGTTCCTTTGGGGCGGTGGCATGGAGCACCAGACGATGAGCTTCATGGGCGGTTTCTACTATGAACTGCTCGGCCATGAGCTGGCCCACCAATGGTTCGGCAATATGGTGACCTGTGGGTCCTGGGAGGATATCTGGCTGAACGAGGGCTTCGCGACCTACCTGACCATGCTGTGCTACGAACACCTGCAACCACAGGAGTGGCCGAACGTCCGGGAGGAACGCCATCGCATCGCGACCTCGGCACCGGATGGCAGTGTGCGTTGCACCGATACCACTTCGGTACCGCGCATCTTCAGCTCCCGTCTTTCCTACGTCAAGGGCGCCTACCTGCTGCACATGTTGCGTTGGACCTGTGGGGACGATGCCTTTTTCGCGGGTTGCAGGAACTACCTCAACGACCCCGCACTGCGTTTCGGGTCGGCGCTTACGCCCCAACTCATGGAGCATATGGAGATGGCCAGCGGACGCGACCTGGATGAGTTCTTCGCCGATTGGTATGCTGGTGAAGGATACCCCAGCTACACCATCACTTGGACCCAGCTGGAAGACGGGAGCGGACAGCTGGAAATGCTGCAGACCACCTCGCATCCGAGCGTCCCTTTGTTCGAGATGCGCGTACCTGTACTGTTCACGGACGGAAGCCGTGATACGACCCTTGTGTTCGACCAGGTGGAGAACGACCAGGTCTTCGACTTCCGCCTACCCTTCCAGGCGACGAACGCCGTACTCGACCCGGAGTTGAACATTCTCTGGGGTCCTAGTACCGTGACGAAGGTCCCTGTTGGAGCCTTCGGTGATCCCAAACCGGTGCTTTATCCCAATCCGGCAGGAAATTCCGCTGTGCTGTACCTCGACGACGACCTGCAAGGGGAGGCCGATGTACGCATTGTGGATCGTACGGGGCGATCGGCGCGCACCTACCGATCATCGATCAAAAGCCGCGAACTCCAAGTGGACCTCTTCGGCCTTGCCAGTGGAAGCTACGTGCTTGAGGTCACCACCGAACTGAGGACCCTTCGCATGCAGGTGGTCAAGTTGTGACCCGACCGGCCAGCATCCGGTCCACGTACTTACCGACCACGTCGTACTCGATGTTCACGTACTGCCCAACGACCAGGTGCCTGAACGTGGTATGCTCGAACGTATAAGGGATGATGACGACCGTGAACTCGCGATCGGACAATGAGGCGATGGTCAGGCTCACACCATTGATGCAGATGCTTCCTTTCTCGACGAGCAATTGCTTCTTCTCCGGTAAGGCGAAACGGAAGGCCCAACTACCGTCCACAGGATCCACGGCGGTGCAGACCGTCCTGGTATCCACATGACCCTGTACCATATGGCCATCAAGGCGGTCCCCAAGCCGCAGGCTGCGTTCCAGGTTCACACCATCACCGGATCTGAGCGTACCGAGGGTACTGCGCTCGAGGGTCTCCTGCACGGCAGTGACACGGTAGCCGATCGTGTTGAAGAGCACCGGGTCCGTGAGCAGCCCTATGACCGTGAGACAAACGCCATTGTGTGCAACGCTCTGGTCCACCCGGAGTTCCGGCGACATGAGCGCACGGACCGCCAATTCGCAATTCGTCCCGTTCCGTTCAACGGAAACGATCTCGCCGACCTCCTCGATGATACCGGTGAACATCAGTTGACCTTGCCTTGCCCGGAGCCCCCGATCAGTTGGACGTAGCCGTTCAACTGTACGGGCTCGCTACCGGCGAGCCGGATGAAGGTCACCGTGCACAAATAGTAGTAGACACCATCGGGAAGCGGCTCCGAGGTCTCCTTGTAGGTCCCTTTCCAGTTGATGTCGGGATCCTTCGTCTCGAAGACCACCTGGCCCCAGCGGTTGAAGACCTGCAGATCGATCTGTTCGACACCGCGATAGGGGAACGGTCCGAACAGGTCGTTCGACCGATCACCGTTCGGTGTGAACACATTGGGCAGGCTGTACTCCGGACAATTGTCACCACAAACGGCTTCAACGAAGGCGC